>JALOUA010000187.1 GCA_025457625.1 Akkermansiaceae bacterium | reverse complement strand
CCTGGTATCACGCCGAAATGGCACAGGCCTTCTGGCCGAAGTTTCCCGTCATTCTCGAACACCAGCATTACGCCAGTTCCAAAAAAATTGGCGCATGGAGCGGCGTGCTTCTGCTCAAGTCCGTCGAGGACTACCATGCCAGCTTCATGTCGATCCATGGCCAGCCGAGGGAAATCCTGAATGAAAACCGCGAGACCATCGACAAGATCAATCAACGCATGGGCTACCGCCTGCAACCGCTTGAAGTGACCTGGTCCAAGACCGTGAAAATCGGAGCCCCTCAGGCTTTCAAGGTCCAGTGGACATGGTCGAACAAGGGTGTGGCTCCCTGCTACCCCGGCGGTTTCCCCTGCCTGACACTCAAGGACGCGGAAGGCGGCATTGTGTCCGTGCTGACCGAAGAATCGCTGGACATGCGCAGCCTGAAAGTCGGTGCGCCCGGAGCGGCACCGGTCACAGCGTATGCCAGCAAATTCACCATCGGCCTCGTCGCCCCCACCACCAAGCCAGGGACCTACGACCTTTTCATCTCGGTCGGCACCCGCGATGGTTCACCGGTGATCGCACTACCTCTTACCGGTGATGACGGCCAGCGCCGCTACCGGCTGGGCACGGTCACCCTGGAAGCTCCATAGAAAACCATGACCACCACATATACTGCCTTACTGATCGCCCTGATGTGCGGGCTCTCCTCGGCACGGAGCGCGGAGGAATCTTTTACCATCAATCAAGAAACGGTTCAGCAGTGGTCCGCGCCATTCCGCGGCTGGCATTACCAGCCCGACCATGTGATCCCTGCGAAGCCGGGCATCAAGGGGTTTCCGAATGTCCACATGACCGACGTGCCCACCGTCTTTCAGATCCCCGGGGAGAAGAAGTGGCACATGACCTTCATTGGTTTTGACGGCAATGGCTATCAATCGTTCGTCGCCGAAAGCGACGATCTGGTGAACTGGGGCAATATCCGGCTGGCCATGGGGTTCGGCAAAGCTGGCGAGTTCGACTTCGGCGGCCGGGTGCTCGGCGCTTATCTCTACGAGGATTACGACATCAAAGCACCGCGCAGACTGAAGAAGCGAGCGGGGAAATACTGGTCGCTTTATGGAGCTTACCCAAAACAAGGGGGATACGAACTGATCCCCGGATACGAAGGCGTGGCCAGCAGTGAAGACGGGATCACATGGCAGCGGGCGCAGGACGAGCCGATCCTGTCCGTCTTCCAGAAGGATGTTGCCGCATGGGAAAAGGACTGCATTTATCAGCCATGGCTGCTCGAGCATGAGGGCAGGCTCTACAATTTGTATAACGCCAAGGGAAACGTCGAGCAGTTGGGGTTGGCGTTCTCGGAGGATCTGCTTTCCTGGAAACGCTATGAAAAGAACCCCGTGATCCCCGTTGGCCCGAAAGGCGGCTACAATGATCGGTTCTCTGCGGACGGGAAAATCTTCCGGGACGGTGATCACTGGACATGTTTCTTCTTCGGTGTCGGCAAGGGCGCGGCGCACATCATGATCGCGTTCTCTCGCGACTTGCTCCATTGGACGGTCGATCCGGAGCCGCTTTACAAAGCCGGAGGAAATCCGTCCGGGCTGGACAAGCAATATGCCCACAAGATCTCCCTCGTATGGAATCCGGCAAATGAAACCTACTACATGTTTTACAATGCGGTGGGGAACAAGGGGCGGGGCATCGGCCTGATCACCAGCAAGCCGCTCGGAAAAAAGCAGCCTGGCAAGCCGGCTGCAGACGTGGCTGAATAGTTCGGACTGGATCGCTACGCCATGTTCTCCGCACTCGCGTCAATACGTTTCACCATCAACCCTATTTCATCACCATGAAACCCAGCATCCTCACACTCGCATCCGTCCTCGCGGTATTCAGCGTGGCTTCCGCCGCGCCTCGCGAAGCACTCCCGTTCACCGAAGTGAAAGCCGGCGGTGAACTCCGCACCCGCATCGCGAAAAACTTCGAGCGCCTGCACGCGGAACGCTATCGGATAGAAAATCTCTTCACCAAGTCCCATGATCCGAAGTGGCCGGGCGATATGGAAGGCCGGGTCACGCTCGGCTTGGTGCTGGATGCCCAGGCACTCGGCATCGACGAACCGGGAATCGACGCTTTGTTCGCTGAATATCCCAGGCACTACAACAACGACGGCTACTTCGGCCCGATCCATTTCCCGGATCACATCGACGAGCAACAGCTCTCCAGCCACGGCTGGGTGCTGCGCTCGCTCTGCGAGTATTGGCTGTGGAAACAAAAGCCGGAGACCAAGGCGCAAATCCAACGCATGGTGGAAACGCTCATCCTGCCAACCCAAGGGCTGCACCAGCAATACCCACTCCAGCCCGGCGACCGCAAGCAGACCGGCGCAGCCTCGGGCACACACGTCGCCACTTCGGGCAAGTGGCGGCTGTCCTCGGACATCGGCTGCGATTTCATCTTTTTCGATGGCGTGGTCCAGGCCTACGCCATCACCCGCGACGAACGCATCGTTCCGGTCATCGGGGAACTGGTTGCCTTGTTCAAGCGCGTGGACGTCATCGCCATCCAGGCGCAGACCCACGCCACGCTCTCCGGCAGCCGCGCCATGATCCGCTGGTATGAATTGACCGGGAAAAAAGACGTGCTCGATCGCGCGGAGCAGATTTTCGCAACCTATCTCAAAGAGGGCTGCACGGAGAATTTCGAAAACTACAACTGGTTCGGCCGCCCGGAATGGACCGAGCCGTGTGCCATCGTCGATTCCTACCTGGTCGCCTGCCAGCTCTGGCAGCACACGGGCAAGCCGGAGTATCTCGAAGCCGCCCAAGGCATCTATTTCAATGGCATCTCCGCCACTCAGCGGTCGAACGGCGGGTTCGGCCTCAACAACTGCTCCGGTGCCCACCACACGCACCTTTTCAGCTCCGCACCCGAGGCTCACTGGTGCTGCACCATGCGCGGGGGCGAGGGGCTATCCGCCGCCGCCCGCTGCAGCGCCTTCACCGGCAAGGACAGCCTGTGGCTTGCCACCTTCATGGACAACGAAATCTCCGCCACGCTGGATGCGGGAAGATTTTCGTTCACCCAGAAAAGCGCGTATCCCTTCGGCAGATCGACCACGCTAACCATTAACAAGGCGCCTGAAAGCGCCATCATCCTCCAGCTATTCTCACCGTCCTACCTCACGCCGGAGTCCGTCACAGTCAACGGCGCCGCGGTGGAGATGAAAACCGAGGCCGGTTTCATACCGGTGGGCCGCGTCTGGAAATCCGGAGATGTGTTGGAATTCCGCTTCGCTCCCAAGCTCGGCCGGATCGCGCCCCGCAACATCCACTCGATCCAAGGATACGACCTGATCCGCGAAGGCCCGTTGCTGCTTGCCGCCCGCCTGCCAGACCAACCCGCCGACAAAAAAGCCTCGCCCGCCGCACTGCCTCTCCGCGGCGGGTTGAAAGCCGGAGAACCCGGCAAACCCACTCTGGCCGAAACCCCTCTGCTGCCCGTCTATCACCTGCTGGATCCCGCCTACGACCAGATCAAAGGCTCGTGGCGGCAGGTGCTTTTTCCTAAAAACGAGCCATAAGACAACCGCATCGCATTTCATTCATCTCCCACTAACATGACACCTTACATCATCACACTCGCATCCGTCCTCGCGTTATTCAGCGTGGCATCCGCCGCGCCCGCCACTTTCCAAGCCGCCACTCCACACTGGCCGGACACCGGCGGCGACGACCTCAACCGCCGCGTCGGTTTCCGGGTGGCTCTCGACACGTTGCCCGCCGATGCCGTGTTGCGTCTCGCCAGCTCCGGCCTCTACCGCGCCACCATTGACGGGAAATTTCTCGGTCATGGTCCCGCCCGCGCCGGGCACGGCCACTTCCGCATCGACGAATGGCCGCTCAAGGAATTCGCGGGGCAGGGGACTCGCGTGATCGGCATCGAGGTGGCGGCCAGCGCGGCGCGCAGTTACTACATGGTGAAACAGCCCGCCTTCCTGCAGGCGGAGATCGTCAGCGGCGGCAAGGTGCTCGCCACGACCAAGGACTTCCAAGCCATCGACCTGCATCCGGCGGTGCTGCGCAAGGTGCCGCGCTACAGTTACCAGCGGACGTTTGCCGAGGTCTTCCGTCCGAGCCCGGGCTGGCAGGCCTGGCGGACGGAGGCGAAATGGAATGGCGCGGTGATGAAGCTCGCCGAGGCTCCCGTATTTCCGTTCGCCGCGCGCGGTGTTCCATACCCCGAGTTCAAGATCGTCGAGTCGAAGGCGATCGCCAGCGGCCGCTTCGAGGTGCTCAAAACGGTGCCGAAGCGCAAATACTATGGTTTCCATCCCAAGGGATTCGGCGACTTTCCCGAATCTGAACTCGAGGCGCGACCCGACCACTTGATGAGTTCGGTCAAAATCACCGCGCTCAAGGAAGAGGCACTCGGCGCGACGATTGAGCCCGGTGCGTTCCAACTGCACGACTTCGGGGTCAATCTAACCGGATTCATCGGCCTCAAGCTGCGCGTGGAGAAACCCGCGCGACTGCTCGCCACCTTCGATGAAATCCGCAGTGGTCCGCAACGCAGCGTCGATCCCCACCGTCTGCAGTGCGTCAATGCGGTGCAGATCGACCTGCCCGCCGGGACCCACGAAATCGAGACTTTGGAACCCTACACCCTGCGCTACCTCCAGTTGCACGCCCTCGATGGGGCCGTCACGGTAGAGCGCGCTTTCCTCCGCGAACTCGCCCACCCGCACGCCGGCCGGGCGAGCTTCGCCTGCTCGGACCCGCGCTTCAACGCCATCTTCGAGGCCGCCCGCCAGACCTTCCGCCAGAACGCCACTGACATCTTCATGGATTGCCCGAGCCGCGAACGGGCCGGCTGGTTGTGCGATTCCTTCTTCACCGCACGGGTCGAGTCCGACCTAACCGGAACCTCGTCAGTGGAACGCAATTTCCTCGAGAACTACGCCCAGCCGGACAAGTTTCCCGGCCTGCTAGCGGGCATGTTGCCAATGTGTTACCCGATGGATCCCTACGAGGAAGGCTCGGGACAATACATCCCGAACTGGGCGATGTGGTTCGTGCTCGAGCTCGAGGAATACGTCTCTCGCACCGGCGACAAGCAACTCGCGGAGCGCCTGCGGCCGAGGGTCGAGGAACTCATGAAATTCTTCGCCCGCTACGAAAACTCCGACGGCCTGCTGGAGAAACTCGACGCCTGGGTCTTTGTCGAGTGGTCCAAAGCCAATGAGTTCGTCCAGGACGTGAACTACCCCACGAGCATGCTCTACGCCGCGGCCCTCGACTCCGCCGCGCGGATCTATCAGAAAAACGAGTGGTCGAAAAAGGCCGCCGCGCTGCGCGGAAAAATCAACGAGCAGTCGTTCGATGGCACCTACTATCGCGACCACGCCAAGCGCCTGCCGGATGGCAATCTCGACATCCGTCCCGAGCGCACCGAGGTCTGCCAGTATTACGCGTTTTTCTTCAACACCGCCACCCCGCAGCAACGCCCTCAGCTGTGGAAGACCCTGGTCAGCGAGTTCGGTCCCGCGCGGCGCCAAACCAAGGCCCACCCGGAGATTTTCCCCTGCAACCAGCTTCCCGGGAACATGCTGCGCATGGAAATCCTTTCGCGCTATGGCGAGACCGCCCGCATCTACGACGAAGCGCTCGGTTACTGGAAAATGATGGCGGAAACGACCGGCACGCTGTGGGAACACGACAAGCCGCAGGCCTCCTGCAACCACGGTTTCGCTTCCCATGCCGCCGTCGTCCTGCGCCGCGATATCCTCGGCCTGCGCGCGATTGACCACCGCGCCAAGACCGTCACCTTCGACATGCCCGAGAACCCGCTGGAAGAGTGCCACGGCTCATTCCCCACCGCCGATGGCGACATCGTGGTGGAGTGGAAGCGCGGGTCTGGGCCCCAACTCGGCCTTCCAAAAGGGTGGAGGGCGGTGAAGTAGATGCAACCTCCTTCGGTATCGTAGCATGAAAACCACGACCCTCCTCAAGAGCCTGGCGTGCGGTTTCCTGGCGCTGACCGTCGCCGCGCCCGCACGCGCTGACCAGAGACCGAACATCCTCTGGCTTGTCGCCGAAGACATGTCGCCGCACTTCGGCTGTTACGGCGAGAAAACCATCAAGACCCCCAACGTGGATCAACTCGCGGCGGACGGAACATTGTTCGAGCGCGCCTTCGTGACCGGCCCCATCTGTTCCCCGTCGCGTTCCGCACTCATCACCGGCATGTATCAGACGAGCATCGGCGCGCAGCACCATCGCAGCAGCACGGGGACGGAGAAAATCCATCTGCCACCCGGCGTCGAGCCCGTGCCCAAGCTCCTCCAGCAGGCCGGGTATTACACCAGCAACGGCGGAAATTATCCTTCGCTCACAAAAGGCAAAACCGACTACAACTTTGTCTTCGACGATGGAATTTATGACGCCGCCGACTGGTCGACACGCAAACCCGGGCAGCCGTTCTTCGCCCAAATCCAACTACAGGGCGGCAAGACGCGTGACATGCCCAAGGCTCTCGCTAATGCCCGCGCCCAACTAGGCTCGACAACGCCGACCCATGATTTGCCGCTCCCGCCCTACTATCCGGCCACGCCCGGCATTCTGGACGACTGGGCAGCCACGCTCGATGCGGTGCGCATCACTGATTGGCAGGTCGGTCAAATCGTGGCGCGGTTGAAAAAGGAAGGCATCCTCGACCAGACGATCATCTTCTTCATCACCGACCACGGCGTCAGTCACGCCCGGGGCAAGCAGTTCCTCTACGACGAAGGCACGCACATTCCGTTCATCGTGCGAGGCCCGGCCATTCCAGCCGGCCAGCGGCGCAAGGACTTAATCGAGCACATTGACC
>JALOUA010000186.1 GCA_025457625.1 Akkermansiaceae bacterium | reverse complement strand
GGGAATGTCCTGCCGGACCGCGCCTGGCAGCCACTCGCCCGGGACATCCGTGCCCGGCAAAGGAGCCGGCCGGGTGACACGGCGCGCCTTTGGGGGGAAAGGCGGCACCGCTGGCCCGGCCGGCGTTTTTTGCGGGGGGAGTGTTGGGTTTTCTCAACGGCCGGTGCCGTCCGAGAAGCCGACCTGCATCGCGTTGACTTGCAGCGTGCGGCGGATGTTGAAGGTTACGGGACTGCAGAGCAGCTCGCGGCCGAAGACCGTCTCGCTGATGAGGGCGAGGGTGTAGATGCCGTCTTCCTCGATCTTGGATTCGAGTTCGCTGATGCGCAGCACGTGGCTTTCGGAAGCATCCCGGTCCATCGGGAAGGCGTTGACAATACGGCCTTCCGCACCCGCGACCTGGGTGCCTTTGTAGAGCATGAGGTAGGTGTCGCTGCGCGGATAGAGATCGTTGAGAATCAACTCGATCTGCGGCACCTCGAACCGCAGCTTGTCGCCGCTTTTGATGCCCTTGATCTCACCGGACGCCACCGGCCAGACCTGCACCATCGCCGAGGCGATCTGGCTTTGGGCGTTGCTGTCTTCCGACAGCGCATGGATGACGAAATGCTCCTCGCCGCAGGCTTTGGTGGGATCGTTCGCAGTCAGGCCGGACACGGGAAACAACATGACGTGCTGGCCGTTCGCTGAGAGATAACCACTGCTGTCGGGTGTGCCGGAAACGGCCTTCACAGGATCGATCACCCTCTTTCCGGCCGGGAAATAGGCAAGATGGCGTTCCAACAGCACGGAACTTGCGGCGAGTGGAAGACCCGGCCCGGTGAGCAGGTCGCTGACATGGATTTCAACCCGGAACGGCTGGTCCACGCGGGTGCGCGGCACCTTGCCATTCGGATCCAGCGTCACGACTTTCAGATCGGCCTTGGGCAGATAGGCACCGACGAGTTTCTGATCGAGCAGGTAGTCGCGGGACTGGCTGGGTGAAACGGCCCAGAGTTGGAACAACGCGCCACCGCTCTCCAGACCGAGTGCGGATGGACTCTGGCCCACGAGGCCCACCGGCATGTCCCAGACGATGTTGGACGATTGCTGGTGCTGGCGGAGGAAATGGAGGTTGGTGGAGGAATCGGCTGACGCGGAAACCGCGGCAAGCAGCAGGAGGGTGAGTGCCTGTTTCATGGGGTGGGGGGAGTTGTGGCGGTTTTCAGACGGGCGGAGATCGGGCCGCGCTGGTGGACGGCGACGACGAGTTTGTTTTGTTTCGACCAGAACGAAGTGCGTTCCTCAGGCAGGGCGGTTTTTCCGGAGGCTTGGTCGAAATCCACTTCGCAGGTGCTGATCCAGGCGTAGTTGGCCGTCAGGAAATCATTCCAAGACAGCATTTTGCCAGTCGGCGCGGCATTGACTCGGCCCTTCAATTTTTCCGGGGTGAAAACCACCGCGCCAACCGGAACGATGGTCCAGTTGCTTCCATCATGCAGCACGGTCGAATCCCTCAGGATGGACTGGTTGTCCGGGCGGGCGACCTTGGCGGCGGCGGCCTCCGGTTTGACCAGGCGGCACATGGGATTGTTGGCCTGGTGGCTGACCAGGGTTTCCGCAGTGATGCGGTTCTGGATGGGTAGCGCGGCGAGACCGTTGGCAGCCAGCGCACACAACACGAGTGTGGTTTTCATGTTTCCGGGGGGGATTCGATGAGGGATTATTCGAACGTGACGAGGACGACGAGGTCCTGCATGTCGAAGTAGGTGGTGCCGGGTTTCGCGGTGGACGCCTCCCACAGGATGATCAGGTCGCGGGGACCGATTTTGATGCGTCCCATGCCGTCGATGTAGGAGGAGAGAAATCCTTTGACGGTCGATTGGTTGTAGGCCGGGGCGTAATTCGGCGCGCGGTCACCGTTTTTCAAGACGACCACGTAGGGGTCGGCGCTGCGGGTGTCGTGCATCGGATACCACGATGAGCCGCTCCAGCCGCGTCCGGAGAAGTCGATGCGGTCGTTCACATTGACGGTCTCATTGACCAGCACGCTGGAAGGGTTGACCTGCGGGCCGGTGCCGTAGAAGAAGCGGGTGAATTTGCCGTTGTTCTTCGCCCAATAGCCTTCAAGCGGGAGCAGCGTTTTTCCAGACTGGAATGCCACACCAAGCGTGCGGACCTTCATCTTCATCGTCGATTTCGGAATGATCGTGCCCGTATTGGTGACGCTGACCAAATCGGTGACCACACTGGGATACTGGATTTTCCAGTCGAGTTGGGTGCGGGTGCCGACCTGGACGAGAGAGCGGTCCACATTGAGGGTGCCGCGGGGGGTATCTTGCTGGGCAAAGGCCATCCCGATCACACCAAGGCACGCAAGGCCTTGAATGAGGGAACGACCGCCACGGGGGGGGTGGGGGAGTTTCATGTGTTTATTTGGGGGGGGGTGGTGGCAGGCCATAGCGGCCTGCACGAACGCATATTGATATTTCAAATCCGCAAAAGAACAGGCTTTTTGGTGCTTCCTACGCGTTTGCGTGGGATTGAGACACTCCCCGACCTGATCAGCTCGATTTCGATAACTCACTCAAGATCAGACGATCAAACAATCTAACAAAAAAATCCCCACCCGCCCGGGTGGGGCGTGGTGAGGATGGGTTGAAAATCAGGATTTCTTAATAAACCCGCATGGATCGATTATCTGCGATCGAGAATCGAGTTCCAATGTTCGACGTGATCCTTTTGGGATTCGAACAACGGCGCGGTGTCGTCGTGGATGTCGATCGAAGTGATTTTGTCGCCTTGTTTGATGGCATCGACGACGTGCTGGCCATTGGTGACCTGGCCGAAAACCGAGTGTTTGCCATCGAGGTGGGGAGTGGCGCCATGGGTGATGAAGAACTGGGAGCCGTTGGTGGCGGGTCCGGCATTGGCCATGGAGAGCACGCCGGGCGAACGGTGGCGGAGTTCGGGGTGGAATTCATCGGCGAACTTGTAGCCGGGACCGCCGCTGCCGGTTCCCGTGGGATCGCCGCCCTGGATCATGAAATTCGCGATCACGCGGTGGAACGTGATGTTGTTGTAGTATCCGCGGCGGGCGAGATTGAGGAAATTGGCGCAGGTGAGGGGAGCCTTGGAGGCGTAAAGCGTGGTATCGATGTCGCCTGCGGTGGTGTGGATGGTGATTTTGATGTCGGACATGGGGCGGAGATAACACCGGTTTTTCCGGTCTGGCAACCCCGGGAGTCAGGCGTCCCCGGGGTGAGCCATCAAATTTCAGACATCCTGATCCGTTCGGAAAATGCTTTGGCGCGTTTTCGCTCTGGAGAGGCAGCATTTCTTACGGGCCAACGGCCCATCCCGGTGTTGGTGCTCCACCAGCGGCGTTTTGGATCGGGCCTTCAGCCCTCGAAACCACGGGCTGCGGGAAACCCAGCCCGTTGGGCTGGGCCGGTATGATGTCGGACCGTTGGTCCTACAGATGAGCCAAAGCGGGCGAGAGAGTCCAAGAAGCAGGTGGCAGGACACGCTGCCATATCCAATCTCTTTGAGAATTTTCCCAGAGCGCCCGTTAGCGGCCGCTGCGGCTTTGCGGCTGGTCGGAATTTTTGAGGATGCGCAGACCCTTTCAGCCGTCCTTGCTTTCGAACTCGGCTTTGGCCGCCTTGCGACACTCCGCCACGAAGTGATTGCAGGCCTCGCGGCAGAGCAGGGGAATCGCCTCCGATTCCGGGATCTCGCCGGGCACTCCCATGAAACGGCTTGCCTCGCTGTCTTCCAATGGGGTTTCCGCATCGATCCGCCAGAGAATCCGCTTGGCGCACTGATGAGCCGGCCCACAGACTTGCTGGACGAGCTTCTGGGCTCCGGCATCGCTGATCGTCCGGGCGTAGCGATACATGCCGGTCTGGCGGTTGAGTTTGTCCCGCAGGTTCTGGACATCGAGGGTCCCGCGCCGGTGCGCCAGGTGCAGCCCGACACAGGCCGGATAAAAATGATCGAGCGCTTGTCTGAGTTCCTCCGTATCCGCCAAGGTCATCACCCAGCCACGCCGCAGATTCACCTGACCTTTGGTAAACCGGTAGCTGCCATCCTCGGCATGCGTTGAAATGTCCCGGGCCGCCTGAGGTCCTTCGTGTGCCTCCAACCCTCCCAAATCCGGCTGCCTCGCCGACTCTGCGTCCAGCCAATGGGACAGCAAAAAAGCATGGTTAAAAACATTCGTTTGAATCTCAATTTCACCCATCCGACGGACGCCGTTTTGGATCAGATCTTGCAGTTCGGAGGCGATGGACATGATGTCAAATTTAAAATGTGAAAAAGTCAGCAATCTGTTGATTTATAGTTCTTTGTGCAATTGATCAAAGTCCGAAACCTGGTCCAGAATCACATCTGCCAACAGTCGTTCGGTTCCGATGGCCGAGCTGTAGTAAAGCGTCTTGCCACGCAGGTGGTGGGGGTTGTGTCGGAAGACTTCGCGCTGGCTGGCAGCCGGGCCGACTTCCGGTTCGATGCCCAGCAGAACCGGGATGTCCTGATAGGAATGGAGGCCATCGGAAATGAAGAAGGGGACCACGATGACATGGGGAGTGGCGGAGAGTTTGTCCCATTCGGCGATGAAGGGCTGCTCTTCCATGTAGGCGTCGAGCACGGCGGCAAAGCCCGCGCCGGAGGCTGCGATGAGGTCCACTTGGTCGCGGATGGCTTTGGTGGAATTCTGGTTCAAGCCGGTGCCGTGGCCGGTGATGATGAGCGTGGTTTGCGCAGGGTCGAGATCCGGGGCGACCTCGCGGGCGCGGCGGAGAATCAAATCGGTCATGTGCGGATGGACGCCGACCGGCAGGCAGTAATGGAGGGTTTTGCCGCGGACCACGCTGGTGGGGCCGGCGAGTTCGAGTTCGCGCGGGATGACGTCCTGGGTGAAGTAGCCTTCGCTGATGAAATCCGGCACCACGTAAATCTCATCGGAGTCGATCTGGTAAAGCGCCTCGCGCATCGAGGGTTCCTCTTTCCAAAAACAGCAATGCACTTCCGCGAAGAGGTTGCGGCGGCGGATTTCCGCGGCGTGGTCAAAGTAGGGCGTGGACGAATCCGGATTTTCGGTGGATCCGTGACCGACGATGAGCAGGGCGCTGTGCGGCTTCGGCGCGATCGACATGTGCGGAACTTGGCGGGCTGACGACGGAATGCAAGAGCGGGGAGATTTGGATTTCCAACCCGTGGCACACTGGTGAATATCCCTGCGGATGGCGCTGTTCGGGAAATTGACCCTGTGGCTTGACGCGCGGAAACGTCCGGGCCCGGAGGCGATGGCGGTGGACGAGTGGCTGGCGGAAAGCACCAAGGTGCCGGTGCTGCGGGTTTACGGCTGGCAGGGGAATTGGGGAAGTTTGGGATATTTTGGCAAAATTTCCGAAGCGAGGGCGGCCCTCCCGGAGCTCGATTGGGTCAGGCGCTGGACCGGCGGAGGTCTCGTCGATCACCGCGCGGATTGGACCTACACGCTGGCGGCCCCTGCTGGAGAAAAAATCTGCAAGCTGCGTGGTGCGGAGAGTTATCGGCTGATCCACGCGGCCTTGGCCGGGGCGCTGGAGGCGGAGGGAATCGACGCCCGCTTGAGTTCCGGCGATCAACAGACGGGAGCGGCGCTGTGTTTCCGCAACCCCGTCGGTTACGATCTGGTGGACGGCGCGGGCCGCAAGCTCGCGGGGGCGGGCCAGCGGCGCACGAAATGCGGGCTGTTGCATCAGGGATCGCTGGCGCTGCCGTGTGCCGGGGCGGCTGGCGAGCAGCGGGCCGGACGCCTCGCCGCAGCGCTGGCGGAGCAATGGGAACACACGGATCCCGAACCGCCCGAAGATCTGATCGAGCGGAAAATCCGCGACCGCTATGGCCGCGCGGCGTGGACCGCGCGCTGTTAGATCGCGGCGGGGTGGGGGACTTCAAGGTTTCCCGAGCGCGAGGAATTCAAGCAGGTCCGTGCGGGTTTTGGCCAAATCCGGCGGGTTGAAATAAAACATGTGCCCTCCATCGAACAGCGTGGTCGTGATGTTTTTCCTGGACTCGTCCGGCAGGTTCGGCAGGTGCCGCAGCGAGTAAGCCACGCCCTCCGGCGGGGTGGCGAGATCGGTGAGGCCGCCCATGACGTGCACCCGCAGGTGCGGATTGTCGCGCATGGCATTCGCAAGGCGGTTGCCGACGTTGACGATCGCGTTGTTGGCGTTCCAGCGCCAGGGTTGGACCTTGCCGGTGAGGATTTCGTAGGGCTGGTCCTCCTTGTATCCCAACTCGCGCCCGAGGTAATCGAGCATCGCCGGGGAAATGGCCTGGTAGGCCAGCGAGTAGGATGGGTCGTAATCCGCGAATTGCCCCGCCTTGTCGGTGGCGGGCCACGCCACGCGGGCGTCGAAGCGGCCGATCACCAGTCCCTCCGCGCGCAGCAGTTCGGCACGGTACACCAGAGGCGAAATCCGCAGGTTGCGCTCGATCCACAAAGCTGCGGGAATCGATGTCAGTTTTTCCAGCTCAGCGGCGATGCTGGCACGCGCCGCAGGCTCCAAGTCGGAGCCTTGCAGCAGGGCCGACGCATATTTTCCGAAAGCGAAGTCCGTGCTTTGCCGGACCAACTCGTCGCGATCACCCTTGATTTTCCCATGAAAATGCGCGGTCGATGTGTATGCGGGCAGATAGACCAGATACGAGAGGTCGTTGCCCGGCGCGGGCGACAGGGTCGCGAAGTCGAGCAGTGACGAAAGCAGAACCACGCCGTTGAGCGCCATGCCGTAGCGCGATTGCAGATGTTGCGAGAGACCCGCCACCCGGACGCCGCCATAGGACTCTCCGAGCAGGTATTTGGGAGACGACCAGCGGTCGTGTTCGCTGACCCAGCGCCGGACGAAA
>JALOUA010000402.1 GCA_025457625.1 Akkermansiaceae bacterium | reverse complement strand
TGTGGATTCGGGAGTAAGTCATGACTACCGGCTTTCGGAACGACTGAAGCACCGAGAACCACTGAGAAAACTGAGATTTTTGAATTCTTCTCAGTGCATTCAGTGGTCCTCAGTGCTTCAGTGGTTAAAAAAGCGTCCATGGGTTATCAAAGTCTTACAAATGACTTACTCGGGAGGTTCACAGCTTTCGGACCACTCGGTTGGAAAACATCCCGCTCAACTGACTTGGCGCAATTGCAGTGTGTCGATCACCTTGTCGTCGGCGAGGGCGTTGGTGATGACCACCAGCCAATCCCCCGGCGTCGCCCACTCGCGGCGTTTCAGGTATTGGAGCGCGTCATGAATGGTCCGCTCGGGATCCTGGGAGAATTGCATGAGGAACGGCTCGACGCCCCATGGCAGGAGCAATTGGCGGAAGATCGATTCGACATCGGTGAAGGCGTAGATGGGGATTCCATGGGGACGCAGCGCGCCGAGAACACGGGCAAGGAAACCGCTGCGGGTGAAGACGACTATCCCCGGCCGGCCATGTCCGTTTCTTCCCAACTCACCGGCAAGCACCGCGGCCGAACGCAGCATCATGGCTTTCGGTTCGTGGAGGACGATGCGTTCGTTGAGGCCCTTGGTGACGGACGGCTCAATGCTCTGGATGATGTTTTTCAAAACCTGCACCGACTCCATCGGATAGGCGCCCACGGTGGTTTCCCCCGAGAGCATGATCGCATCCGCCTGCTCGCGGACGGCGTTCGAGACATCCGAGATTTCCGCACGTGTGGGCATCGGCGAGGAAATCATCGATTCGAGCAGGTGGGTCGCGATGATCACCGGCTACGAGCGGCAGCTTGTGGTAGTCGATCTCGATTCCCAGATCGCCGCGCGCCACCATGATCGCATCCGAGGCCCGCACGATCGAGTGCATGTTCCGCACGCCGGCCTGGTCCTCGATCTTGGAGATGATCCGCGCCTGTGATCCGAGTTGGTCGAGAAAGCGGCGGAGGGTGTGGACGTCCTCGGCCTGGCGCACAAAGGAAAGCGCCACAAAATCAATGCCGCTTTCCACCCCGGCGCGCAGGTCATCCTCGTCTTTCGGAGTGAGGGCGGGCAGCTTCACCTCCACCCCGGGCAGGTTGATGTGCCGTTTGGAGCCCAGCTCGCCCGGCGTCAGAACCTCAAGCCGGACCCGCGAGGCATCCTTCCCGAACACCCGCATGCGGATCAGTCCGCTATCCAACAAGACGATGTTCCCCACCTCCAGATCGTTCGGCAGGCCGGGATAATTGACCGAGACCGAAGGCAGATCCCCGGTGGGCTCGACGCTCTCGATGTGGATTTCAATACGATCCCCAACCGCCAGGACGATGGGTTTGTCCACTTTGCCGGTGCGGATCTCCGGCCCCTTGACGTCCATCATGACCGCCACATGACGCCCGACTTCGGAGGAAACCTCGCGGATGAACCACATGGCGTCCTTGACCCATTGGTGGCTGGCGTGCGCCATGTTGAGACGCAGGATATCGACGCCGCAGCGGATCAGTTCGGCGAGCATTTCCTTCGACTCCGTCGCCGGACCGAGGGTGGCGATGATTTTGGTATGGCGGAAGGGTTCGGACATGGCTGGGTGATTCTGCTGCAAATGCAACTCGTGGTGCCTGTAGCAGAAAAAGGGCCATTTCCGCGTCACTGGCAGCTCTCCCCCCGGGCAAGCGACCGGCAGGCCGGAACCTGCCACACCGCAACTGACTCCCGCCGGCTGTGGATTGCACAACCTTCGGGACACGATCCCATCGGGTCGCGCCTGCCGGATTTTTGCCTCGATTTGAGGGAATTGCGCATTAAAGTCCGTATCCAGCCCGCAACCGTTTCCAAGACCCATGCCCCGCCGCGCGAGTTCACGACCCAATCCCGCCATCATTCTCGGTGCCGCCGCCGCCATCGTGGTGGCGGTGTTTGCCGGCAAATCCCTGCTCGGCCGCAAGACCACCGCCTTCGCCGATGTCTCGCCCCTGCACATCGAGGACCTGCTGGAAAACGGCAACAGCCTGCGCGGCAACGAATACGTCGTGCAGGGCGTGATCGACGAAAAACTCCAGTGGACGCCCGACCGCGGCCAACTCGTCAGCGTGAAAGTGGAAACGCCGGGCGGTGATGAATTCATCGGCATCGAGATACCCGCCGAGTTCAACTCGCTCAACATCGACACCCGCCAGAAATACGCCTTCAAAGTGAAATTCCGCCAGGGCGGCATTGCCGTCGCCACTGGCATCAACCGTCTCTGAAACCCGACCCATCGCGTCATGAAACTCCGTCTTCTCGCATCGCTGCTCGCCGCGTGCTCCGCCACCGCCCAGGTCTACACTCCGCCGGCCGCGCCCGCGCAACCGCAGCAACCGGCGAGCCCGCCCACCGACACTGCGGCCCGCCCGGCCCAACAACCGGCACCCGGCCTGCTCGGCCAGGAAATCCCGCTGCTCGACCCCTCCGCCGAGACCATCACCGTCGGCGGCGTGGCCATCCCGCTGGGCGACAACCGCATTCTCAATGCACGCTTCGAGAAATTCCTCAGCCAGCCGCCGGAGAGTGACGAGGATGCCACCCGCTACCGCGAAACCATCGCCGAAATCCTCGCCACCATCTCGCCCTTCCGCAGCAGTGGTCCGGACCTCTACGCCGCGTTCAAACTCCTGCCCTCCGCATCGATGCCAACCTCTGCGGCTCGCTCGCCGAATCCATCTACATGGCCATGCTCGCCAAGCGCGATGTCACCAGCCTCAAAAAGCTCAACGAGAGCATTGAGGAGGAAAAAAAGGCGATCATCTCCGACGGCGATTGGAAGGCGCGTCACGACCGGCAGATCGACACCACCACCCCGCAGCCGGCCGCGGGGCGGGCTCCCGGGCAGGGCCGTCAGCCCGCCGCCAGCCAGCAGGCCACCGGCTCCGGCGTGAACTCGCTCAAGTATGCCGAAACGCTGCGCCGCATCGCCGAGATCGAGGTGCTCAAGAAGGCC
>JALOUA010000185.1 GCA_025457625.1 Akkermansiaceae bacterium | reverse complement strand
CGTGGGCCATCAGGCCGAGCCACTCGTCGCTCATGAACACGGGGCCCTGCGGACTCCAGTCGCTGCCGTTGTCGCAGAGGATCGCCCCGCCGATGCCGTGGGACTTCATCGCCTCGAGGTCCCGGGTGATCGATTCCCGGGTGGCCAGGCCGGCGTGCCAGAACCACCAGGCGCGCATCAACGCCTCCTGCGGGGGTTTGGTGAAACCCGCTCTCAGGGACGCGTAATCGATCGCCGGCCGGGTCGCGAATGGATCAAGCCGGAGTGTGTCAGCGGCGCGGACATCGGGCAAACCCCATGCCATCATCACCAGGCTGGCAATCCGGATGCACCGGGGCGGCGCCTTGCATGGAAAATACATGGTGGATGGAATGGGAAGGGATTATTGCGCCACCATCAGCCGGACCGGGCCGAGAAGGCCGGATGGTTCCAGCGGGGTGTTCTTGGTGAGTTGGGTGATGTTGGTGCGGGTGAGGCGTTTTGCCACCGGCAGGGCGGCGTCGCCAATGATGCGGTTGCACCAAAGGTTGACCACCTTGACCTGCAGGTGGTTGGTCCCTTGCTTGAGTTTGCCCGTTACCTCGATGCGGAAAGGCGCGCTCCACAGCACGCCGAGATCCTCGCCGTTGAGCTTCACCTCGCAAAGGCTTTCGACAAGTCCAAGGTCGAGAAAAACCGGTCCTTCAAAGGACGGCGCGGTGAAGGTCGTGTGATAAACCGCGCTGCCGGAATAGAAGCGGATTCCCGGATCGGAATGCCGCGTCCAGTCGATCAGGTCGTCAAACGTGACTGCTTCCGGGCCGCCCCATTTCGGATCGAAGGCGACTTGCCACGGTCCCTTGATCTCCATGGCCTCGGCGATGGCGGACACGTTCGGTTTTCCCGATGGCGCGGAGCCGGCTGCCAGCGGCTTGCGGAACATGACGAAAAACGCCTGCTCGCCGTGCATCGGGTAGGGGATGATGGTGCGGCCATCCGCCACCCGGAAGTCCGTGGCCTCGCGGCGCGATCCCGTCACCGGATCCCAGAACTCGGGCACAAAACCTTCCTCCCGAAAGCATAACTCGACGTTCTCCGGGCGGTCGTTGCGGTTGGCGACGAAATAGATGCGGGTGTCGTCGGTGCGGCGTTTGATGAAATCGATGAAGGTGTCCGCATCGCCGCCCCGCCAGGCAAAGGTTTCCGGCACGCCGTCGGACTGCAGCACCTCGCGGGTCGTCCTGCCCCAGATCACGCGGCCCTTGCCGGTTTTTTTTACACCGGCCGGGCCGTTGCCCCACAAACGGTCGCAAAGCGCGGCAAACTCCGCGTCAGCCGCGGCGCCGCCGCTCAGCGAGTATTGTCGCGCGGGCCTCGGCCCCACCAGGGTGATTCCCTGTTCCACCAGCTTTGCGATGTGACGCATGACCGGCAGGCTCACGGCATCATGGGGCACCAGCGAGAGCATGCGCCAGTCCGTGCCCTCCGGTGTGGTTGGATTGCCGTCGGCGTTCACCGACACGCGTTCCAACAAGGCCCGCATGTCGATGACATCGTAATCGTAGCCGGGCAGGCATTTCGCCGGATCGTCGCGCTTGAGCCGGACGAAGGCGGGGATGTTCTCGCCGTAGAAATGCAGCACGTCGGATGCGCCGAGCCCCTGTTGGAGCATGAAGTGGCAGCGGTTCATGTAATCGACGAAGGCTTTGCCCTGCGTCCACCAGGTGACGTTCGGGTTGAAATGCTCACCGGCGAAGTAGGCGGCGCCGGGCATGCCGTGTTCCTCCGCCGACGACGGGAAGGTGTGCCACATCGTGAGATTGTGGCCTTCGCAGGCGGCGCGGTCGAAGGTGGCCTTGAGCGAGCGCGGGTCGTGCTGCCAGTGGCGGCCGATGTTGGTGAAAGCCTCCGCCAGCGACACGCGGCGGCCGTAGGTGTGGGCGGCGGAGGTCGTTTGTTTGACAAAAAAGCGCTGGTAATCGTGCACCCGGTGGCGGGGCGAGGGCGACCAGAACTCACCCATCGGCACGTCATTGATGCCGAGGTTGCGCAGGGCGTCCATCGGCCCCGCGTGGGGGCCGCCGCTCTCCGGATGAATGCCCAGCCCGAGGGCGTGCGACTTTTCGGAAAACCCGGCGTATTTGTTTTCCGCCATGAGATCGGCCAGCGTGCGCCGGAAATCATTGAGGAAACGCGTGCTGGTTTCCCGGTTGCCGATGATGTGGCCCGCCAGCACCGGCAGGTAGGGTTTGATGTCGTAGCCCCGGAGGCGCTGGAATTCCTCCGGCATGCGCCGTGTCCAATTGACCGGGCCGAGTTCCCATGAGTCGGTGTGCAGGAAGCGCAGCGACTTGCCGAGATAGGGTTTCACCTCCGCAAAGATCGGATCGAGCACCTTCCGCCAGTAGGTATCGAGCGTGGCGCGGTCCAGATAGTCGATCGCATGGCCGCCGGCACCCTCGCTGTGAGTGGAAACATGGGCGCCACTGGCGGTGTGGCCGAAACGCAGCACTTCCCAAGTGCCCGCCGGAGGAGTCCAGCGCAGGCGGCCGGAGCGGTCGGTCCGGTCGGTGAGATCCACCACCTCGCCCGGTTGGCAGGAGATTTCGCCGGGAGCATCCGGCTCCACTTCCAGCAAGTGCCAGGCCTCGGTGGCGGTGAACTGCCCGGGATATTTGAAATACGCCTTTTGATCGAGATTTTTGATGACTCCCGGCGAGGTTTGATTGCCCGGGGCGATCGGAACCGCCAGCACGGCCACATCGCGGTAATAGTCCTGATGGGCCGGAGGCCGGGCAAGCATCAGCTCGACCGGCTTGCCACCTTCGACCCTCGTTTTGGAAAAAGTGACTTTCTTGCTGGATTCCTCGATCGTCACGGTCGGACCGCCGAGGTTCCATCCGCTCTGGATGTTGAAGCCGAGCTCAAGCCCGAGTCGGTCGGCCTCCGCCAGGGCGTGGCGGAACAATTCCCGCCACGCCGGCGAGGCGAAATCCGGACCGTGCGGCACCCGCATGTTGCGCTGCTGGTTGTCGCCGCCGGCATCGATGATATTGGCGCCGCCGATGCCATTGGCCTTCATCGCCTCCAGATCGCGGGTGATGGTTTTCTTGTCGGTGTTGCCGTTGAGCCACCACCACCAGACCCTCGTCTGCGCCAGGCGGGGCGGCTGGTTCCAGCCCTGCTCCAAGGGCATCTGTGCCTTGAGCGAGGCGTTGTATTCGTTGTGGATCGCGGGAATCGGCATCGCCGACGCCGGACATGCGGCGAATAGCGGGATTAGGACGAGTGGGAATCGGTGTTTCATGCAATTGTGGCTTCGCAGGGCGGTTGGGAGTCCGGAATACGCGAATCCGGCGGACTCTTTTACGTTTTTTCGCGGTGGTGCATTCCATAATGGCGGAAGTGGCTTCACTGGATCTTTTATTCCCTGATTTTTTAGAAATCAGGGAATCGGGCTCGAAATGGGTCGGCGCAGTCCCAATGTTCTCCCGACTCGACCGATTTTCGGAGCAAGGCATGAAGTTTCCCCAAGCGCCGCCGGCTGTTGACCTTTTGCCTGATGCCGAAGGCGCGGCGGTGACACGCACCGAAGCGCGGGAAATGATCCTTCCTGTCCATCGCGAAGCGGAGGATCCCGCCGGGAAGCCGGGCCTGCGGCGACTCAGAATTTCCGCAGCACGGTGTCGCTGCGGTAGCGCTCGTCGGTTTCCGGGTGGTCGAGCGTGAAGTGCAGCCCGCGCGACTCCTTGCGGCGCAGCGCGCATTCGACGATGAGGCTGGCGACGGAGACGAGGTTGCGCAGTTCGAGGATGTCGGAATTGACGCGGTGGCCCCAGTAGAAGCCGCGCACCTCCTTTTTGAGATTGGTGAGGCGCGAGGCGGCGCGGCGCAGGCGGTTGTCGGTGCGGACGATCGAGACATAGTCCCACATCAGGCGGCGGATCTCGTCCCAATTGTGATAGATGACCACCAGTTCGTCGGGTTCGGCCACATCGCCATGTTCCCATTCGGGGATTTCCGGCGGATTGCACACCTCCTTGCCGGGCGGATAGAGCCGCATCATCTCATCCAGCGCCCGGCGGGCGACGACGTTGCCCTCCAACAACGAGTTGGAGGCCAGGCGGTTGGCGCCGTGGAGGCCGGTGCAGCCGACCTCGCCGATGGCGAACAAGCCGCGGACGGTGGTCTTGCCGTTGACATCGGTGAGCACGCCGCCGCATTGGTAATGGGCGGCCGGCACCACGGGGATCGGCTGGGTTTCGCAATCGAGGCCGAACTTCAGCAGCGTGCCGTGAATGTAGGGGAAACGCTCTTCCATGAACCCCTTCGGCTTGTGCGTGACGTCCAGATAGACACACGGCGCGCCGGTGCGCTTCAACTCGCGGTCGATGGCGCGCGCCACGATGTCGCGCGGGGCGAGCGATCCGCGCGGATCGATCTTTCTCGTGAAGTCCTCGCCCTTGGCATTGATCAGAACGCCGCCCTCGCCGCGCACCGCCTCGCTGACGAGAAACGAGCGCGCCTCCGGTCCGGTGGCACCCGGGTTGTAGAAACAGGTCGGATGAAACTGGATGAACTCCATGTTGGCGACCGATGCGCCGGCACGCCATCCGAGTGCCACGCCATCGCCGGTGGCGGAGTCCGGATTGGTGGTGTAGAGATAGACTTTTCCGCAGCCGCCGGCGGCGAGGATCACGCGATCCGAGCGGAACACCCGCACCTCGCCGGTCTTTTTCTCCAATACATAGGCACCCAGCACGCGGTCCTCGGCCACCGCCCCGAGCTTGCCGGAAGTGATCAGGTCGATGACGAAATGATCCTCCAGCAGTGTGAGGTTCGGAGTCTGTCTCGCCGTCTCGATGAGCGCACGCGCGATCTCGCGGCCGGTGGTGTCCCTCGCATGCAGGATGCGGCGGTGCGAGTGGCCGCCCTCACGGCCTAACAGAAAATGGCTGTTGGCGCGGTCGAACTCCACGCCGTGATCGGTGAGATCGCGGATGGCCGCCGCGCCCTCGCCGATGATCGCGCGCACCGCCGCCTCCCTGCACAAACCGGCGCCGGCATCCAGCGTGTCCGCCACGTGGCTTTCGACCGAATCGCCGGGATCGCGCCGGGTTTCCTCCAGCACCGAGGCGATGCCGCCCTGCGCCCAGGCGGTGTTGGACTCGTAGGCCCCGCCCTTGGTGAGCACGATCACCGGGCCGTGGCGCGCCGCGCGCAATGCGAAGGACAACCCGGCCACGCCGGCGCCGATCACCAGAAAATCCGCTGTCATGTGCCGGAACGATGGACGCTGATAGAGCCCTGCGAAAGGCAAATCTGTGCTTCCTCCGGCTTGACTGGCGGAGCGCGGGGAAGCATGACCCGCCCATGAGTTTCTTCGTCACAGGCACTGACACCGGCGCGGGAAAAACCCACGTCACCCGGTTGATCCTCGAGGGCCTGCGTGGCGCGGGCATCGATGCGGTGGGCTACAAACCCGTGGCCTGCGGCGACCGCGACGACGCCCGGATCCTCGCCGGGGCATCGGGCGGGCTGGCGATCGAGGACGTGAACCCGGTTTACCTGCAATCCGCAGTGGCACCTTACGTCGCAGGGCTTTTGGAAAACCGCGTCATCGATCCCGCCGAACTGGTCGCCGGCTTCCAGCGGCTCGCCGCCGCCCACCAGACGGTCGTCGTCGAGGGCGCGGGCGGCTGGGAAGTGCCGGTCGCGGCCGGCTACCGGATCTCGGATCTCGCCGCGGACCTCGCCCTGCCCGTCGTGCTGGTGGCCGTCAACCGCCTCGGCGCGCTCAACCACATCCTGCTCACGCTCGGCGCGATCCGCGCGCGCGGCCTCACTTGCGCCGGCATCTTCCTCAACCAACTCGACGACGAACTCGACACCGCGATGATCACCAACAAGGGACTCATCGAGGAACTCACCGGCCTGCCGTTGCTCGACCACCTGATCCATGGCCAGGATTTCCTCGATCCCGAAGTGCTGGCCCGGCTGCCCGCCTGAGCGGCGCGTGTGATGCGGGCTTGCGGGTGGTGGCGGCAGGTGGTTTGCTGCGCGCACGGATGCATTTGCGGCTCTCAGATCAGGAACTCGCGACCTTGGTGGAAATGGTCAGCCTGGCGGCGAACGTGGCCTCGTGGAACCAGAAACCGGGCGCCACCGAGAAACTGGCCGGCTATGAGGAAATGGAGAGCAAGATCCTCGAAAAAGCCGGCCACTCCGGCCTTGGCGACTGGATCGAGTTCGACGAGGAAAGCCGCCGCTTCCGGGTGAAGCAGGAGGCGGAGGACCGCCTGTTTTACAGCGAGTGCTACGACGAATTCCGCAACGAG
This sequence comes from Akkermansiaceae bacterium, assembly GCA_025457625.1. GTDB lineage: Bacteria > Verrucomicrobiota > Verrucomicrobiia > Verrucomicrobiales > Akkermansiaceae > Luteolibacter. Next base: position 2,925 of record JALOUA010000185.1, on the reverse strand, counting down.
AGTTTCTGGGACGAGCTGGCCGTGCGGCTGGCGGACCGCGACCTGGCGCGCGCCATCGGTTTCGAGGCATGGGAAAAACTCAGCGAGGAGGAACGCCGCGCCCGCACCACCGCATGGGAGAAACGCTACTGGGAGGAATTCTCCCAACACGGCGTCGAGCGCGTCGCCGTCATCACCCCGCCGGGCGAGGGCTGAGCGGGTGCCGCCCGTGGCACCGGTCCCAGCCGCATGCGGAACAAGATGCCGGCTTATCGTTTGACATCCACCCACCGCCCGCTGCGGGCGGATTCAAGCACGGCATCGCAGACGTATTGGGTGCCGAGCGCATGGCGGAAATCAGGGTAGCGCTTCTCGGCGGAGGGGTCGTCGAGCGATTTGAGAAACTCCCGGCACGCCGTGGTCGAAGTATGACAGCCGGTTGAGGTCGTGCAGGTCCCAGAACAGCGACTTCTTCCCGCCGTTGATTTCGAACGTGTAGAGCGCCTTGTGGCCGCGGGCGTAGCGGGTGCTTTCGAAGATCGCCAGCGAGCCGTTCTCGAAGCGCGCGAGAAAGGCGCAGGCATCGTCGATGGTGACCGGCTGCTTCTCACCGGTGGCGGTGTGGACGCGCTCCTTGATGAAGGTCTCGGTCATCGCGGTGACGGAAACGATGTCACCGTTGATCCAGCGCGCGGTGTCGATGCAGTGGGCTAACAGATCGCCGGTGACCCCGGAGCCGGCGGCTGCGGCATCGAGACGCCAGAGGCCGGCGCCGCCTTGCGGGAGTTCCTCGGAGATCGTCCAGTCCTGGAGGAAATTCGCGCGGTAATGGAAGATGCGGCCGAGTTCGCCGGCGGCGACGATGTTCTTCGCGAGCGTGACGGCGGGCAGGAAACGGTAGTTGTACCAAACGAGGTTGGGCAGTTTGGAAGCTTCGACGGCCTTCACCATTTCCTCGCCTTGCGCGCCGTTGAGGGCGAGCGGTTTTTCGCAAAGGATCATCTTGCCGTGCTTCACGCACTCCAGCGCGATCTCGGCGTGGGAATCGTTCGGCGTGCAGATGTCAATGGCGTCGATGTCTTCCCTCGCGACAAGCTTCCGCCAATCGGTTTCAAACGAGGCGTATCCCCACTTTTCGGCGAAGGCCTTCACCTTTTCCCCGTCGCGGCCGCAGACGGCCTGGCGGACCACCGTGTGGCCGGAGTCGAAGAAGTGGCCGACCTGTGAGTAGGCGTTCGAGTGGGTGCGGCCCATGAAGCCATAGCCGATGAGTCCGATGCGGAGTTCCTTTTTCATGATGCAGGGTTGGGAAGCTCGATTGAAACGCTGAGCGCTTACGAATTCGTGCGGCATTTTTCGGCCGGACGCCACGAAAGCAATCAAAAAGCCCTTCTAGTCGGAGAGCACGCAGGTGCCGGAGGACTTGAGGATCTCGGTGGATGACGTGCCGTCGTCCTAACAAACGTGCTTCATGCCGCGTGAGGCGGCGTTCTTGAAGCAATGTGGTTGGCGCTATTGGCCAGGGCTGACGCATCAAATGACCGGCGGGATGACATGACTCGGGATCAAGCTCCCTCCATCGCATGGATGTCGGATCACGAGCGGCTGACCAGGTTGCGGGAGAATCTGAAGGGATTCTTCAGATTGGGTTCAAACGGGTCCATCAACCCGGAACGGGTTGCGCCGCCTGGGCGCGATGGCTGCCGGTCAGCCTGCGGAACGCCGTTGGCGTTCAATTTCACGAAAACCGCATTTCCCCGGGGTTGCAACAACCCCGGGCTGTGCTGCCCAATCCCGTTGGGATTGGATGTCGTAGCTGAGTCGTTACGAGAAATCAAACGATCCTCAGCCTCGCGAGGTCCTGCGTGTCGATCAGTCCAACAGGTTTCCCCGCCTCGTCGAGCACCACGATGTCGTCGATGCGGTTCTCGCCGATGGTGCGCAGGACCTCCACCGCCAGCGCATCCGCACGCACGGTGACAGGCCGGCGTGTCATCAGCGCGGCCACCGGTTTGTCGCCCAGCAGCGGGTCTTTGCGGAAACTGCGGGCGAAATCCCCGTGGGTGAAAATTCCGGCCAGGCGGCCATCGGCATCGAGAATCAGGCAGGCGCCGGCGCGCGCGCGGTTCATGGCGTCGAGCGCCGCGAACACGTCGGCCTCCTCGCCCGCCGTCGGCAGCGCGGTGTCGCTGCGCATGATGTCGGAGACACGTGTGAGCAAGGCCCGGCCCAGCGAACCGCCGGGATGATAACGCGCGAAGTCCTCCTCGGTGAATCCGCGCGCTTCCAACAGCACCATCGCCAGCGCGTCACCCATCGCCAGCATCGCGGTGGACGAGGACGTCGGCGCGAGATTGAGCGGGCAGGCCTCGCGCTCGACCGAGGTGTCCAGTGTCACCTCGCTGAGGCGGGAAAGCGTGGAACCGGGCTTGCCCGTCAACGCGATCACCTTCACCTCGAAGCGCTTGATGAAAGGCAGCAGGTCCAGCAACTCGCGGGTCTCGCCCGAATAGGACAGCGCCAGCACCGCATCGCCGTCCGACAGCAGGCCGAGATCGCCGTGCAGCGCGTTCTGCGAATCCAGCACCACCGCGGTCGCACCGGTGGAATTGAACGTCGCGGCGATCTTGTGGCCGATGTTGCCCGATTTCCCCACGCCGATGACGATCACCTTGCCGCGGTGGTCGAGCGTGTGCTTGAGAAGACCGACGGCTTCGACGAAATTCCCGTCGAGCCTGCCCGACATGCGCTGCAGGCCTTCGATTTCGGTTTCGATCACGCATCGCGCCCGAGCCAAGTGGTCCATGCGCCATGACAAGCGCCGCGGCGCCCGCTTGGCAAGCACGGAGGCCATGCTTTCCTCTCGCCATCGCGCGCCTGCCGGATCATCCTCCCTCTCATGAAAACCCCGACCACCGTCCTGATCGCCTGCCTGCTCGCGTGCGG
>JALOUA010000184.1 GCA_025457625.1 Akkermansiaceae bacterium | reverse complement strand
CGCCAACGGCGATCAAACCGGCGGCAAGGTGTGGTTCCGCGATGTTTCCTCCAGCGGAGCATGGCAGTGGGTGCCGCTGCAATTCCACGCCAATGTCGGGGGTGACCAGTTCTGGAAGGGAATCATCAATCTCAACACCGTGGGCATTCCCGGACTCAACATCGTCGAATACTACATCGAGGTGAACTTCAACCAGGGCGCCTCACCCGCACCGCCCACCACCTATCTGTATGGCGGGGATCTCGACACCGGTTCGCAGCTTGCCACCACCGATCAGGGCGAAGCCCGCGAAGGAGCCTACAGTTTCCGCGACCGTCCGGCCTACATCTTCCATGTGGACAACCGCATCATCAACGGCGCAAGCGTCAGCTTCTTCGCCAAGGTGGGATACGTCAACGATCCCAACAATCCGTTCACCCGCTGGGCGGACAACGGGGCGCTCTACTACACCACCGACGGAACCGACCCCGCGGGATCGCTCGGCGTGCCAGCGGGCACCACACAGGTTGCCTTCTTCCAATACACCAATGCCGAACAAAATCCGATCAACGGCAGCACCACCGGCGCCCGCGCCATGTTCTGGGAGACCACCGTCAGCAACATGCTCGCCGGCCTGCCGCTCGGCACCACCGTCAAATACAAGGTCGGCTTCTGGAACTCGACCAACGCGGAGGAGAAATTCGGCGATCACAACGCGGGACCCGAGAACAACATCTTCCAGTTCACCAACGGCCAGCTGGGAGACCCGGTGCTCACCGTCCAGAGCGAGCGCAACGGCGTGCTCGACGGCAATTACACCACCAGCAAGTTTTTCATCGATGAGATCGCCGGCACCGGCGAGACACTCAACATCACCTTTGCCCCCGGAGAAATGAACGTGACCGAAGTGGAGGTCGTCACCAATCTCAACCAGCGCGATTTCGCGAATGTGGACAAGGGCGGTGCCAGCGGCCCCGACGGCATGGAATTCAACCAGACCGAAGGCATCATCGGCACTGGTCCGGACCACTATTACCGCAAATACCCCATGGCCGATGCCGGCGGCGGCCTTTACACGCTGTCGCTCGCCGCCACCCGCACCGGCGCCTACCGCCTCACCGCACGCTGGAAGGTCGATGGAAATCCGGCCTGGCGCTGGTACACTTTCGCACCCGCCAACCGCCGTGACCACGCCATCACCGTCTCGCCGGTGGATGCCCGCGACCTGCGTGTCTATGAAATCAACACCCTGACGGTCGAAGCGAAGGACAATGGCGGCTTCATCGAGCGCAGCACCTTCGAGGATTTGTGGGACGCGCCGGGAGCCCCGCGCACCGGAGACAACCGCGGCTTCAACCTCGATTATCTCAACGGCCTTGGTGTGAACTGCCTGTGGTTCCAGCCGATCCATCCCACGGCGATCGACGGTCGCGAACCCAGCGGCGGCTGGGACACCGCCACCCCGCCCTACAATCCGGGAAGCCCCTATGCGGTGCGCAATTTCTTCGAGGTCAACCCGTGGATGAGCGCGGCCTTCAATGGCACCGACATCGTCGGCGACACGGCGCGCAACCAGGGCATGGCGTCATTCCAGGCCTTTGCCGGAGCGGCGGACACGGCGGACATCGACATCATGCTCGACGCGCCCTTCAACCATACCGGCTTCGATGTCGAGTTCGGCCCCTATGGCGACCTGTTCGAGCGCGACAGCGATCCGTTGTCCAATTACGCGGGCGGGAAAACCGAAATCCGCAACTACGAGACACGCTTCTTCAGCCGCCAGTTCAACTATGGCGAACGCGCCACGCTCAATCCGTTCGAGGGTCCCGCGGCGGCACCCGACCGCGACGACTTCGGCAAGTGGCGCGACGTGAAGGATGTCTATTTCGGCAGTTACGACGCCCTGGTGCGATTGAACCCATTCGACAACGGCTTCTTTCTCTCCAGCGGCGACCGCTTCAACTACGCCGCAACCGGACAGGGAACCGACACCAATCCCGAGAGCGCCAATTGGAACAGCAATGACTTCACCCAAGGCGGCGAGCCGCGCAATGTCACCCGCCAGGTGTGGAAGTATTTCGCCCAATACGCGCCCCACTGGCTGGAGAAAACCCGGCTGCCGGGACAAAACCGCAACAGCCTGCCATCCGACGGCGATGCCGCGGCCCGCTACGCCTGGGACGCGCGCGGCATCGACGGACTGCGCTGCGATTTCGGCCAGGGCCTGCCGCCGCAGGCGTGGGAATACATCATCAATGTCGCCCGGTCCTACAAATGGAACTTCGTCATGATGAGCGAATCGCTCGACGGCGGTTCGGTCACCTACCGTTCGAACCGCCACTTCGACATCCTCAACGAGAACATCGTCTTCCCGCTCAAGGTGGCGGGCAACACGCCGGATTACCGCGCCATTTTCGAGGACCGTCGCAATGCCTACGGCCAGGGCCTGGTGCTGCTCAACAACACCTCGCACGACGAGGAGAACTACGAAAACATCTGGTTCGCCCTGATGCGCTACAACGTGGCATCGACCATCGACGGCGCGCCGATGATCTTCATGGGCCAGGAAATCGGCGTCACGCGCGACGGCGGATTCACCCATTATGAGACGAACTTCGGCAAGAAGGTGGCGCACTTCAAGCGCTTCAACTCGATGCAGCCGGGATGGATCAACCGCCTGGCAAGCCCGAACGGCGAGGAATTCCTCTGGGACGCCTACGCCGCCCCCGGCCAGGCGCGCAAGTCCAGCCCGGCACTGCGCTCCGGCAACCGCTGGTATCTCAACCGCATGGCGGACGGCCAGCCGCGCAACGAAATCTGGGCTGTCGCGAAATACCAGACTCCGAACGGCTCGCCCGCCTTCCACGATGTCGTCTTCGCATTCGTGAACCTGCGCACCGACCAGGGACCATCCGACACCTTCGATGTCGATATCGAGGCCAACGGCTCGAACCTCTTCGGAATCAAACCCAACCGGAAATACAACGTGAAGAACATCGCGGCCTTTGCCAAGATCGATCCCAACCGCCGCAACATCTGGCTATGGGACAATCAGGGCACTCCCGAATTCGAATCCCGCACCGGCCAGAACATCCTGGACAACGGCGTCTTCGTCGGCCTGAACAGCCTGCCGGTCACCGCCGGTGGTTGGAACGGCGCGCCCCACGAGGTGCAGTTCCTGAAACTTCACGACGTCACACCGCCACCCACCTTCTACCCGGGACCCGGTGGATTCGGGACAAAACCCTACACGATCGGTCCGGGCAACACGCTCACGTTTTACTTCAGCACGCTTTTGAAGGGCGGGATCGGCGAGGATGAGAACATCAGCCATTTCATCGTGGATGTGGGAACCTTCCCCGGAGGAAACGATGTCGCGGATGACGCGTTCGTCGATGCGGCTTCCGCAAGCTACTCGTTCAACGCGATCCCCGGCACGGTTTACCACGCGACCGTCAGAACCGTGAGCGCCACGGGAATCGAGGCGGAGCAACCCGGCCAGTCCGACAGCGGAGGTCCCAGTTTCCTGTTCAACTCACCGCTCATTCTGCTCTCCGCGGATGGCGACCAGGACGGCGACGGCCAAAGCAACGCCGCCGAGGAAACGGCTGGCACCAATCCGCTCGACAGCTCCTCGCTGCTCAAGGCCACCGCGATCACCGCCGCCGCCGGCGACGTCACGGTCACCATCACCAGCGTGCCCGGCATCACCTATCAGCTCGAAACCAGCACCAGCCTGCTGCCCGGCTCATGGCAGAACGCGGGCGATCCCATCGAGGCCGCCGGCTTTTCCACCCAACTCCCCCACCCCGGCGGAGCGGGAGACCCCAAACGCTTCTACCGCGCCAAGGTCGTGCCGTGACGGGGTGGACATGTCCCATGGGGCCGGGAGTGGCGCAACGCCAGGACGCCAGAGGCCTGGTGAAACCCGCGGCGTCACCGGATCGGTGGCCGTGGGGCGATGGGGATTTCACTCTCCCCCTGAAACACGCGGACTCGACCGCTGCTGCGGGGGTTTTCGATCCATTCCCGATCACCCGCCGCTGCGTGCGGGATCAAACACCCGAGCGGATTGTTCATTTTCAATTGAACAATCCGGGACCGTTTCCTAAATTGCCATCCATGAGCGCAGCAGCGGACGATTCCGGCGACGATCTCGACCCCTTGGAGCGCCAGGTGGTGGGTTTCTTCGTGGACGGGGTGCGGGTGCTCGGGCTGCCGCGTTCGATCGGCGAGATTTACGGACTGTTGTTCATTTCGCGCGATCCGCTGGCGCTGGACGACCTGGTCCGCCGCCTGGGCATCAGCAAGGGCTCGGCCAGCCAGGGCCTGCGCATGCTCAAGAGCCTGGGCGCGGTGCGCGAGGCCGGCGGCAATGGCAACGGCGAACGCCGCACCTACTACGAGCCGGCCGTGGAACTCAAACGGCTGGCCGGCGGCTTCATCCGCGAACAGATCCGCCCGCACCTCGACAGCGGCAAAAGCCGGGTCCGCCAACTCGCGGAAACCGCAGGCGCAGTGGAGGATCCGGATCAGCGGAAATTCCTCAGCGAGCGGGTGGAGCGACTTGAACAATGGATGCGCAGCGGCGGACGCGTCCTGCCGCTGCTCCAGAAAATTCTCGGCCAATGATCATCGATCCCGACATTCAGCAAGCGGCGTGGTTCTGCATCCGCACCCAGACGAAGCGCGAGCACATCGCCGCCGGACATCTCCGCGAGCTCGAAGCCGTGGAGGTTTTCTGCCCGCGCCTGCGCTACCGCAAGGCCACCCGCCGCGGCAAGGTCTGGTGGCTGGAACCGCTCTTTCCCGGCTACGTGCTCGCCAAATTCAACCTCCTCGAAATGGAGCGCGCCGTGACATTCTGTCAGGGCGTCCGCGGCTTGGTGCGCTTCGGCACCGAAATCCCGCCAGTGCCCGAATCGTTCGTCGAATCCCTGCGCCGCGAAATCCGCAGCCGCCCCGAGGGCGAGGAGGAGCTGCTCTCGGTCGCACCCGTCATCCAGATCGGCGACGAGGCGGAAATCGCCCACGGCCCTCTGCAAGGCATGCGTGGCACCATTGTCCACATCGCCCCCGCCGCCGAACGCGTGAAAATCCTGCTCGATTTCCTCGGCCAGCCCCAGGCCATCGATGTGGACCTGTTTTCCCTTCTGCTGCCGCGCAGGCCGGCCCCGTAACCCATCCGCCGGCCCCACGGCGGTCAAGCCACGACCCTGAACCTCACCCGCATGGTTTTCGTCCGCCCCGGATGGATCGACCACGGGCGGCAGCGTTTCCGGAGGCAAATGCGGAAAAGCTGAAATAAGGGCTGTTCGGCCGTGCTTGCGCTCTCTTTGTTCTCCCAATACTTCAGCTCCACCCATGAAACGCCTCTTCATCTCCGGCCACCGCGGCATGGTCGGCTCCGCCCTCGTCAGGGAAGCCGCGCGCCGCGGCGGCTTCCACGTGATCACCGCCAGCCGCGGCGAACTCGACCTCTGCGACCAGCGCGCGGTGTTTGATTTCCTCGCCGCGGAAAAACCGGACGCGGTGATCATCGCCGCGGCCAAGGTCGGCGGCATCCACGCCAACTCGGCGTATCCGGCCGACTTCATTTATGAAAACCTCGCCATCGCCGCCAACCTCGTCGAAGGCAGCCGCCGCGCGGGAGTGGAACGCGTGCTGTTTCTCGGCTCGTCCTGCATCTATCCGAAACTGGCGCCCCAGCCGATGCGGGAAGACTGCCTGCTGACCAGTCCGCTCGAACCCACCAACGAAGCCTACGCCATCGCCAAGATCGCCGGCCTGAAACTCTGCCAGCACTACCGCACCCAGCACGGCCTGCTCTATCACAGCGCCATGCCAACCAACCTCTACGGCCCCGGCGACAACTACCACCCGCAAAACTCCCACGTCATCCCCGCCCTCATCCGCCGCTTCCACGAGGCGAAGGAACGCGGCGACGCCGCCGTCACCATCTGGGGCACCGGCACACCGCGCCGCGAGTTCCTCCACGTGGACGACCTCGCCGCCGCCTGCCTCCACCTGATGGAACTCGACAACCCGCCCGACTGGGTGAACGTCGGCACCGGCGAGGACCTCACCATCCTCGAACTCGCCCGGCTCGTCGCCGAGACCACCGGCTTCAGCGGGGAGATCCTCACCGATCCGACCAAGCCCGACGGCACTCCGCGCAAGCTTCTGGACATCTCAAAAATCAAAGCCACCGGCTGGCAGCCAGCCGTCCCCTTCAAGGACGGCCTCGCCGCCGCCTATCAGGATTTCAAGGCCTCGCTCGCCGCGGGTGGCGCGAGGCTGTGAGGAACACCTGCCCCATGGAATCGACGCGCAGACTGATGCTGGTCCGGGCTCTTGCGCTCGCATTCATCATCTTTCTCATCGCGGTGGCGGTCATCGCGAACCGGGGAGAGGGAGACGTTTGGTGGCCCCTCCTCTCCCGCATTCCCGCCGGTGACAAACTCGGTCACATCGGGCTGTTCGCAACCCTGTCCCTGTTGTGCAATCTCGCGTTTCCAAAATGTTCACGCTCCGCCATCCCCATCCTCACCACCGCCACCTTCGTCCTCCTGCTGCTGCTCACTTTGGACGAGATCTCACAACACTTCATCCCCAACCGCAGCTTTGATCCCCTCGACTGGCTCGCCAACGGCCTCGGCCTGCTGATCGGCCAGACTGCCGCCACCGCATTCCTGAAATTCAAAAATCCTGTCCAATAACCTCCAACTTCACCCCATGAAAAAAGCACTCATCACCGGCATCACCGGACAAGACGGCTCCTACCTCGTACGAAGTCCACGGCATCAAGCGCCGCGCCTCGCTCTTCAACACCCAGCGCGTGGACCACATCTACGAGGATCCGCATGTCGAGAACTCCCGCTTCCGCCTGCACTACGGCGATCTGACGGATTCCTCCAACCTCACCCGCATCCTCAGCGAGGTGCGCCCGGATGAAGTTTACAACCTCGGCGCGCAGTCTCACGTCGCCGTGTCCTTCGAGGCACCGGAATACACCGCCGACGTCGATGCGCTCGGCGCGCTGCGGCTGCTCGAGGCCATCCGTTTCCTCGGGCTGGAGAAAACGACGCGTTACTACCAGGCCTCCACCTCGGAGCTGTATGGACTGGTGCGGGAAATCCCCCAGACCGAGAAGACGCCCTTCCACCCGCGCTCGCCCTACGCGGTGGCCAAGATGTATGCCTACTGGATCACCGTGAACTATCGCGAGGCCTACGGCATGTATGCCTGCAACGGCATCCTCTTCAACCACGAGTCACCGCGCCGCGGCGAGACCTTCGTCACCCGCAAGATCACCCGTGGCGTCGCCAACATCGCCCGCGGACTCGAACACTGTCTGTTCCTCGGCAACCTCGACTCGCTGCGCGACTGGGGTCACGCCAGGGACTATGTCCGCATGCAGTGGATGATGCTCCAGCAGGAAACCGCCGACGATTTCGTCATCGCCACCGGCAAACAGATATCGGTCAGGGAATTCGTCCGCATGTCCGCCGCCGAGGCCGGCATCACCGTCGAGTTCCACGGCCAGGGTCTCGATGAGACCGCCACCGTCCATGCCGTGGATCCCGCCAAAGCCCCGTCGGTGAATCCCGGCGATGTGATCGTGCGCGTTGATCCGCGCTATTTCCGCCCGGCGGAGGTCGAGACGCTGCTCGGCGATCCCTCCAAGGCGATGGAAAAACTCGGCTGGAGACCCGAGATCACCGTCGAGGAAATGTGCGCGGAAATGGTCGCTTCCGATCTCGAGGAGGCCAAGCGCCACGCCCTGCTCAAGGCCCACGGCCACCATGTGTCGGTGGCGAAGGAATAGCGACACGGGCAGGGCGCTGCCGCCATACCCGTCCCAACACGATCCCCCATCATGAAAAAAGTCTTCGTTTCCGGATGTTATGACATCCTGCATGCCGGCCATCTCCAGTTCTTCGAGGAGGCCCGCGCGCTGGGCGACTACTTGATCGTCTCCTTCGCCTCCGCCGAGGTGCTCTGGCATCACAAGCGCCGCAAGCCGTCGATCCCCGACGCGCACAAGCAGGCGCTGCTCAAGGGCCTGCGCATGATCGACGAGGTGGTCATCACCCACGGCCACAAGGAGGGGCTCGACTTCGAGGACGAATTCCTGCGCATCCGCCCGGATTTCCTCATCGTCACCGAAGACGACAAATACGGCGGATTGAAACGCGAGCTGTGTGCCAGGGTTGGAGCGCGATACACCATTCTTCCAAAGACCCCGCCGAAATTCGACACCGAAGCCCCGCTGCGCGTCGATTTCGCCGGCGGCTGGCTCGACGTCCCGCGCTTCGCCCGCCCCGGCGGATTCGTCGTCAACTGCGCGATATCACCCCTCGTTTCGCTGCGCGAGTGGTCTTATGAAAAGCAGGCCGGTCTCGGTGGCAGCGGCGCATGGGCGCTGCTCAACGGCCGCGACGGCGTCGACTCGGAAATCGACCTCGGCGTCGGCTGGCAGGACCCCGCCGTGATCCGCGAAACCGGCCTCTGCGTCTGGCGCTCAGGCCCGAAACCCATGCTCGATTTCAAACACAACGGCGATTTCCTGTCTGGCAGAATGGCCATTTACTGGACCGGCACCCAGCACGACACCCCGGGTGTCGCCAACCATCCGCGCGATTACGACCGCATCGCGGAAAGCGCGGGCATCGCCCGGCAAGGCGTGTTGCTGGCGGACATCGGCAAACTCGCCGATGGAGTGAATCTCTATCACGCCACCCAGCTCGACGAAGGCATGGAACCGCTGCCGGACATCCCCGGCTCCATCGCACGCAAGTACTGCGGCGGCGGCTACGGCGGCTACGCGCTCTATCTGTTCGCGGAACCCGCGGCCCGCGAGGCGGCGATGGCAGGCACGAAGGAACTCCGCCCCGTCGAACCCTTCTGCCGGGTGTGAACTGTAGCGGCGGTCTGTGACCGTCGCTGACTGGCCCTGCGGCCTAGGTGCCAGGTCAAGCCAACGAAACGCCTTCCGCTTGTCTTTCCAGTATCGGCGGTCACAGACCGCCGATAAAATTTCAACTGAATGCGCACCCTCCCTGTCATCGGCCTGCCACTTGCCGCCACCACCTATCAGGGCGCGGTGGAGTGGATCCTGGACCATGCCGCCAAGGCGGATCACCCCTATGCCGTGGAGGCGGCCAACACCCACGTCGCCGCACTCGCCCGCAGCGACGCCGCCTTTGGCGAAACGATGCGCCGCTTCGACCTGATCGTTCCCGACGGCATGCCGCTTGTGTGGGCGCTCAACCGGCGGCTTCCGCCCGAACACAAGCTCCGCGACCGCGTTTACGGCCCGACCCTGATGCTCGAAACCCTCAAGGCCACGTCAGGAAAACCCGGTTTCCGGCATTTCCTGTTAGGTGGGCGGCTTGCCACACTCGAAAAACTCACCACATCCTTCGCCAGTCGTTTTCCCGGCACGGTCATCGCCGGCACCCACTCGCCGCCCTTCGGCGAATGGCCCGCCGGTGAATTCGAACGCGTCTGTGAAATGATCCGCTCGTCCGGCGCCAACCTCATCTGGGTCGGCCTCGGCTGTCCGAAACAGGAACACTGGATCGCAAGCAACAAGGACCGCCTGCCGCCGGGCGTCTATTTCGGCATCGGCGCCGCCTTCGCCTTCCATGCCGGCGAGGTCAGGCAATCGCCGCCCGTCCTCCAGAAACTCGGCCTTGAATGGGCCTACCGCCTCGCCATGGAACCGCGCCGCCTCTTCAAACGCTACTTCACCTACAACACGATCTTTCTCTGGCACTTGATCCGGGACATCGTGCGGAATTGAGGCGCATCACGCGATTCTCCGCGGCTCGCCTGCACTGGCCAAATCACAAGGATCGACTGACCGCCATGTCCGACGAAACCCTCCACCAGCCTCACGACAAACTTTTCAAGAGCGCCTTTGGCGATCCCGCCACCGCCGCCGCCTTCCTCCGCTGGGAAATCCCAGCCACACTCTCCCGCGCCATCGACTGGGACAGCCTGCGTCTGGAGCCGGGATCTTTCGTGGACTCCCACTACCGCCACAGCGAGAGCGACCTTCTGTTCTCCGCTCCGCTCGGCGGGTGCGGGTGCTTCGTCTATCTGCTCTTCGAACATCAGTGCTCCCCGGACCCATGGATCGCCCTGCGCTTGCTGCGTTATCAAGTGCGCATCTGGGAGGCCTGGCGCAAATCCCATCCCCAGCAACAACGCCTTCCGGTGATTCTTCCTGTGGTGCTCGCCCAGAATGCCGAGTTATGGGAATTTCCGCCGCGCTTCGCCTCCCTGCTCGATATCCCGGAAGCCCTCGCCGCCGGACTCTCCGCCCATGTCCCGGATTTCACTTTCCGCCTCGTCCAACTCGCCGGGCTTGAATTCGAAGCCATCCGCGGCACCCCCGCAGGCATCCTGACCCTGCGCGTGATGAAGGCCGAACGACTCGAAAAACTGCTGGCCCGGGTGATGGCGGCCAATTGTTTGATGCGCTCGGGAATTGCCTTGGTCTTCATGGGGTAAGTATATACTTACACATATACATTGCAACAAAAAAATACCCCGACAGGCGGAATTTACGGCTTCTCGAAAAAATCTGTCCTGCGCCCTGATCCGCTACATCCTGGATGCCGACGTTGACAAAACCGCCTTCGACCGTAAGGTCATGTCCTTTGCCAACCCCGAAATCCAAAGCACCGCCATGACCCTTGCCCAACAATACCGCCAGGAAGGCCGTCAGGAAGGACGCCAGGAAGGTCTTCAGAAACTGCTCATCGAAAACCTTCGGGTGCGTCTGGGTTCCGTTCCGCTTGGACTGGTCGAGGCCATCACCGCGATCCATGACGAGGACCACCTGCTTCGCCTGCATCGCGCCTCCCTTGACGCGGCCTCTCTTGAGGAATTCACCGCCGCGCTTTGAGGCCTCACTCAAGACGTCCGATCTCCGACTCACGGCTCACCATGCATGATCTGCCCGGCGCTTGAGGGACCGCCTGCCGCGGGCGTCCGGTTCGGCATCGGCGCCGCCTTCGCCTTCCATGCCGGCGAGGTCAGGCAATCGCCGCCCGTCCGCCAGAAACCCGGCCTTGAATGGGCCTGCCGGGCGACCTACGCGGTCGCGTAAGTCGCGGCTTTGCGCTTTGCGCGGCGTGTCCGCTGCTTTATACAAACGCGTTCGACACCCGTTCCCCACCCACTCCTCCACATGAAGATCCAATCCATCTGCTGCCTCGGCGCCGGTTATGTCGGCGGCCCCACCATGGCCATGATCGCCGCCAAGTGCCCGGGCATCACGGTCACCGTCTGCGACATGAACCAACAGCGCATCGACGCCTGGAACTCCGACGAGCTGCCCGTCTATGAACCCGGCCTTCAGGAAGTCGTGGAATCCGCGCGCGGCCGCAACCTGCATTTCACCACCGACATCCGGGCCGCCATCGCCGCAGCGGATCTCATCTTCGTCTGCGTCGGCACCCCCACCAAATCCTACGGCATCGGCGCCGGTCGCGCGGCCGACCTCCGATACATCGAGTCCGCGGCACGCATCATCGCGGAGGTTTCCGAGGGCCATAAAATCATCGTCGAGAAATCCACCATCCCCGTCAAAACCGCCACCGCCATCCAGGCCATTCTCGCCGCCAACTCCAGCACCGGCGCCACCTTCCAAGTCCTCTCCAATCCGGAATTCCTCGCCGAAGGCACCGCCGTCGCCGACATGGAGAACCCCGACCGCATCCTCATCGGTGGCGAGCAAACCCCCGATGGCCAGGCCGCCTTGGAAGCCCTCGTCTCCGTCTATGCCAACTGGGTCCCCAGGGAAAAAATCATCACCACCAACCTGTGGTCCTCCGAACTCTCGAAACTCGTCGCCAACGCCTTCCTCGCCCAGCGCATCTCCTCCATCAACTCCATCTCCGCACTCTGCGAAGCCACCGGCGCGGATGTTGACGAGGTCTCGCGCGCCATCGGCGCCGACTCGCGCATCGGTCCCAAATTCCTCAAATCGTCCGTCGGCTTCGGCGGTTCCTGCTTCCAGAAGGACATCCTCAACCTGGTCTACCTGTGCGAATCCTTCAACCTCGCCGAAGCCGCCGCCTACTGGCGCTCGGTCGTCACCATGAATGACTGGCAGAAATCCCGCTTCGTCGAGAAAATCGTCCGCACCCTCTTCAACACCGTCTCCGGCAAGCGCATCGCCGTCCTCGGCTTCGCCTTCAAAAAGGACACCAACGACACCCGCGAATCCGCCGCCATCCACATCGTCCGCAACCTCGTCGCCGAAAACGCCCACGTCATCATCTACGACCCGCGCGTGCCCGTGGAAACCATCCACCGCGACTTGCTCGAAGTCGGCGTCCCCCAGGATATCATCGACTTCAACGTCGAAATCACCAGCGACCCCTACACCGCCTGCAGCGGGGCCCACGCCCTGGCCACCCTCACCGAATGGGACGAATTCAGAAACCTCGACTTCGCCCGCATCCACGACCTCATGCTCAAGCCCGCCTTCGTCTTCGACGGCCGCGCCATCCTGCCCACCGCCACCCTCAAGGCGCTCGGCTTCGAGACCTTCGTCATCGGCAAGGGACAGTGAGTGGCAAATGCTGAAATACTGAAAAGCTGAAACAAGAGCCTTCGGGCCGAGTTTCTGCTTTTCTTGTTGGCATTTCAGCTTTTCAAAATTCCAGCATTTCAGCTTTCACCGCATGCACATCCATCCCGAATTCCACCGCTTCCTGAGTCGTCCGGACAAGGAAAAGCTCCTCGGCCAGCGCGGCATCGTCGTCTGGCTTTGCGGCCTCTCCGGCTCCGGCAAGTCCACCATCGCCAATGCCGCCGAACGCGTTCTCCACCAGCAGGGCCGCTTCACCGTCATCCTCGATGGCGACAACGTCCGCAGCGGACTCAACTCCAATCTCGGCTTCACCGATCAGGACCGTCTCGAAAACATCCGCCGCATCGCCGAAGTCGCCAAAATCCTCGTTTCCCAAGGCATCGTCACCTTCGTTTCCGCCATCACCCCGCGCGGCGAGCTGCGCGACCTCGCCCGCGGCCTGCTCGGCGAAGACCTGTTCGAGGTTTACGTCAAGGCCAGCTACGAAGCCTGCGAGAAACGCGACGTCAAAGGCCTCTACGCCAAGGCCGCCCGCGGCGAAATCCAGCACTTCACCGGCAAGGACGGCTCATTCGAGCCTCCCCACAGCGCCGATCTGGTGCTCGACACCGAGCACAGCACCGTCGAGGACGCCGCCTTCGAACTGCTCGAAGCCATCCGTGATCGCATCGTGCAAAGCGGCGATTCCTGAGGTGGCGCGCTCTCGATGAAAACCACCGATGGCTTGTAGGTGGTTTGGACAGGAGCAAAGCGACGTGCCCGTAGGGCGAGGTGCCGTGAGGCGGCAACGAGTCAAAGCGCACGCCAATGCACCTCGAAAGAAAAGCCCAAGCCCGGCCATTCCGGCTCCCCTTGGCATCCAGCTTTCTCCCCACATTGTCTGCGGTCTCATCGAGACCGCGCTACCTTTTGCCACATGCGGCCTGGCCGCATTACATTATTAAATTACCCAACTTCATAATTACGGCTTGACCACCAGCCCCTGCATGCCTACCGCAGCCGGGTGTTCGCCGCTCATTTCCTCCGCGCCTCCCCCGCTGGCGACAAGTGGGCGCGCCCGGCGGTCACACCCTTCCCACTGCTCACTGCTCACTTCCCACTCGGCACTTCTTTCCATGCCCAACTACCATCTCAGCCATCTCGACCAGCTTGAAGCCGAAGCCATCTTCGTGCTGCGCGAAACCGCCGCCCAGTTCCAGAATCCCGCCCTCCTCTTTTCCGGCGGCAAGGACTCGATCGTCATGGCCTGGCTGGCGAAAAAAGCCTTCTGGCCCGCCCGCATGCCCTTCCCGCTCGTCCATATCGACACCGGCCACAACTTTCCCGAAACCATAACCTACCGCGATGAGTTCGTGGATCTCATCCGCGCCAAACTCGTCGTCGGCCTCGTCCAGGATTCCATCGACAGCGGCCGCGTGGTCGAGGAAAAGGGCCCCAACGCCTCCCGCAACAAGCTGCAAACCGTCACCCTGCTCGACACCATCGAGCGCAACCAGTACGACGCCTGCCTCGGCGGCGGCCGCCGCGATGAGGAAAAAGCCCGCGCCAAGGAACGCTTCTTCTCCCACCGCGACGACTTCGGCCAGTGGGACCCCAAAAACCAGCGCCCGGAACTCTGGAACCTCTTCAACGGCCGCAAACATCCCGGCGAGCACTTCCGCGTCTTCCCGCTCTCCAACTTCACCGAGATGGACATCTGGATGTACATCCAGCGCGAAAACATCCCCCTCCCCTCCATCTACTTCGCCCACCAGCGCGAGGTCTTCGAACGCAGCGGCCAGCTGCTTGCCGTCACGGATTTCCTCAAGCCCCAGGACCACGAAAAGGCCGAAACCCGCACCGTGCGCTTCCGCACCATCGGCGACGCCACCTGCACCGGCGCCGTCGAATCCCGCGCCGCCAACCTCGACGAGGTCATCGCCGAAGTCGCCGCCGCACGCCAGACCGAACGCGGCACCCGCGCCGACGACAAACGCTCCGAAACCGCCATGGAAGACCGCAAGAAGGAGGGATACTTCTAACCCTAAAAAAATAAATGGAACCACGGATGGACGCAGATTCACACAAATAATCAAAGAGTTATGAATGCTTGGTTTTTCACCCTTAGGATGAAAGTTGAATTTTCCACAAGT
>JALOUA010000183.1 GCA_025457625.1 Akkermansiaceae bacterium | reverse complement strand
CGGCCCGCGCCACCGGCGATGTGGAGGAAGAGCCAGACGTGGGCGTTTTCGCGGTCGCTGTTGACGCGGAGTTTCACGGTGTCTCCGGGTTGGTATTCCGACTTGTCGGAAACCAATTCAAGGGGGCCGAAGTTCCAGTTTTCAGGATCGTCGCGGCCGGGGCCGTGGATGTTGAGGATGGTCGCGCCCTCGACGGCTTCGCCATCCTTGAATGAGAGGCTGGCGGCGAGCCGGTATTGGCCGGTGGCGGGTGCGGCGAAACGTTGTTTCACCTGTCCCTCGGCATCGGTGGTGACGGGCCACGACTGGGTTTCCTTTTCAACCACACGGCCTTCGGCATTCATCGAAAGTTGATAGATCCTGAGCGTGCCCTTGGCTCCGACGACCGGTTTGCCCGCGAGGGTGGAGGCGGCGATGGTGGCCTCGATGTCGTCACCGGCCCTGGCGTGGCCGCGGTTGGTCCAGACGACGACCTCAAACGGCCTGCGCGCTGCGATGACCGATCCCGTGCCGCGTTCCTCACGGCGCGAGGCATCCACCACGCGGGCCTCGATGGTGTATTTCGCATCCATGTCGCCGTGGATTTCCTTGGCGGAAGATGTGTCGATGTCCACCTTGGCGGTGCCGTCCTCGCCGATCGGGACGGTCTTTTTCAGGATGAGTTCATCGGGTGTCCAGCGGTTGCCCTGCCACCACGGTGGTGGCGGCGGGATGCATCCCCAGCGGTCCCACGACGGGTGCCATGAGGCCTCGGCGCCGATCCACCACGCGCCGCGGCCGTAGAGCCAGTCCCAGCGCCAGCCGGGGAACCATGGCTCGGTGACGGAAGAGCGTTTGACGATGATTTCGACGTCGGCCTTTCTAACAGGAGCGCCGTGGAAGTAGTTCGCCTTCACGGTGGCGGCGAAGGTGTCGCCGAGTTTCACCGGTTCGGCGGGGGCATCGACCTTCACTTCGAACTCGGGCTTGCGGTATTCCTCGACTTGGAACGAGACGGTGGCGCTGATTTGGTTGGGTACTGTGAAAATAGCGCTCCAGTTGCCAAGCACGGCGTCCTTGGGGATGATAAATGAGGTTTCCACGGCCCCGAGCTCGTCGGTGGTGAGGTTTTGCATTCTCAGTGCTTCCTCGCCGCGGCCGTTGTTGACGATCAACTCGCCGGTCTTGCCGGCCCAGCGCGAGTCGTCAGGATCGAAGTAGCCGACGCGGCGAAGATAATATTTCACATGCACCTGGTCGCCGGGCTTGTAGAGCGGTCGGTCGCTGATGCCATAGGTGACATCGCGCTCGCCGGACTCTGAGGCTGCCGAGTTGATATAAAATGGCTGAAAGCCGAAAAACGCGGGAGCGCGGCCGGGTTTGCGGGCGACGGCGAGCCAACTGTAGTCCTGATCCCAATCGCCGGCTTTGAGCAGCGATTTGCCATCGGCGTCGGTGACGCGTTTGAACTCCTTGGTGCGCACGTCCATGCGGCGGCCCAGCGGCGTCTTGCGGTCGTGATGAATGGTGCGGTAGCCGAAATAGTCGATGTCCGCATCGGTGACTGGTGCGCCGCTATCGGCATCGGCCACCCACCATTGGAGTTTGCCGCCGACGGAGCGCTGGATGAGCACGGAGTCGATGATCCAGACGAGCGTGTGGAACTCGTTGCCGTTGTTGATTTTCCCGGTGATCCACCATGCGCCGGACTTGTCGATGGGAACTTCGATCTGCGTGCGGGTGTCGCGGTGTTTTTCGCGCGGGGTGAGCTGGCTTTGCCAGGTGGCGGCGGGTTTGCCGATGTATTTGGATTTCCTGTCCTGAATCAGCCGGCTGGCGATTTGCGAGGGATTGACGCGCTGCCAATCGAGTTCCTTGGGATTGCTCTTGAGATAGGCGATGGTGTCCGCGAGCACGGCCTCCATGTCCACCGGCGAGGCTGTTAGAGAAATGCCGGCGGCGTTGCGGAAGACGAGCGGGAGGACCGGCCGGGTGCCTGCGGGGACGGTCTCGGCGGTTTCGAAGCGGCCCCAGTTGCCGGTGATCTGGGCGAGGAGTTTCTTGCGGTGGTCGTTGTTGCCCGCGCCGTGTTTGGCGATGGTTTGTTCAAGGACTTCGCGGGCCTTGTGGTATTGGCGGCGGTTCAGGAAAACCTGGGTGAGCGCGTCGCCCGCCTGTTCCTTTTGATCGAGGATCGAGCGGTAGAGCGCGATGAAGTGGTGGGCCGGCGGCAGTTTGAAACGGCGGACTCCATCGGAAGTTTTGGCAAGGCATTCGTCTTCGGCGAGCGTGTCCATTTCGAGGATGCCCTTGGCGGAATCCGGGTCCTGTTGACGCCACCAACCGAAGGAAGAGAGGGTTTCGACGCCGAATTGGGATTGGGAGAAATTGGCGAGAACCAGAGTGATTTCTGCGGCGATGGCGGGCCTGAGTCGTGCTTGTTCGGCAAGCGCGAAACGCCAGCGCTCGCCATCGTTTTTCGCGGCTTCCCATGAGGCGGGAACTTCATAGAGCACGGGGCGATCTTCCGCCCATGGCGCGCCCTCCGTGCCTCCTTCCGGGCCGGGTTCACCCCATTCCGGCAGGGTGTCGATAGGGGTGAGGGTTTGGAGTTTCCATGCTTCATTCTGCCGCAGAACGGTGGTGGCAAGCCCCCAGACGCTCACGAGGGATTCGTTATCTTGGGCGGGTTTCGCGGCTTGGCGCAGCAGTTGCAGCGCGCGGATGCGATCACGGTAGGCGGTGTTCACGGAAGCCCCGGCTGTGGCCTCCGGCACGGCATCCGGGCCACCACGGCGGCCACCCCACCAGTGGCCGGGCGTGCGCTCGAATTCACCTGCGATCAGGCGCCCGGAATGCGGTGCCTGATGATAAGCCATCGCCGCCCGCGTCAGCAGCGCCGGATTTTCCGGGTGGGTGGAGACGGCTTGTTCGACGAGCGGGTCGAATTCCTTCCACTCGTTCAATTCGCGCAGTGTGCGGACGGCTTGGTCGAGGTCCTTGCCGGATTGCGGGTCGGAAACGGGCAATAGTTTGTTCCGATAGTGATCGAGCGCCTCCCGCCAAAGGCCGCGCTTTACCAGATTGTCGCGCTCCTTGCGGAGGGCTGCGGCGTCCTGTGCCATGAGATTGAGGGGGAGGAAAACGGCGAAACAAAGGCAAGCCAGGGTATTCATGTCACTCAAGATGACACACGAAGCCGCGCTTCCTTAGAAGAAAATTCCGGCGCGAGGCATCAGGCCAAGCGGGCCAGCGCAGCCGCCAGATCCCCTGCGGTCAATGCCTTGGAATCGATCACCAGGCCGGGAAACGTGGCACTTGCGATCAGCCCGTCGGCATCGGCCGGGATTTCCACGAATTCGTCATTCAGGAGCCTGCACCAGAGCAGGCGGTTCTCATCGGCGATCCAGACGAGGTATTCCAGCACACCGGCGCGTTGATAGGTGCGCTTTTTCTGGTGAAGATCATACGAGGCCGAACTTGCGGCGATTTCCGCGATGAATTCCGGCGCGCCGCAGATGTAACCGTCCGCGTCCATGTGCGCCTGGCCGTTTTCGCGCATCAGGAGCAGGTCGGGCTGCGGTTCGTTGAGGGTGTCGAGCCGGACAGTGGCGTTATCCGCCACTAACAGGCCGGGGTGCTTGGTAGCGTAAACCCGCAGCAGGGTAGCGAGATCGACATGAGGGATGCCGTGGACGTCGGCGCGCACTGGTGAGGCCATATAAACAATTCCTTCGATGAGTTCCGCCTTCTTGACGTGGGGCATGGCGGCGTAACGGCGCTCGAATTCCGTCCGCGTCAGCACATCCCCCTGCTGTAGTTGCGGTGGATTGGCGGAAACCGCGCGTGGTTTTTCGAGAACAGCCATTCGATGGATAAGCTAGGCGTTATCCGCGGCAAGGCAAGGCGGAACATGGTCAGCACGCGGCCTTGCGGCGTTCCAAAATTCCACGCAGCGCCGGATAATCGATCTTCGCATTGTGCCTGCGGTCCAGCGGCAGGGCCTCGAGACAAACCAGATCATCCATGCCGAGGTCGCGCGAGACGGCGCGGATGGCTTCGGTTTCTTCCGTGTCGGTTTGTTTGCCGACGACCAGCAAACGCCTGCCCTGCCACTCGATGGCGGCCGTGCGGATGCCGGGAAATTTCTCCCGCAGCGCGCACTCGATGGCGAAGGGATAACGCAGGGCCTCCGCTGGGATTCCGGGTGGTGCGGCAAAAGTCGGCAGCTTCGCCGAGCAGCGTCCCAACAGCCACAGGCGTCCCTCGGCATCGATCCAACCCGCGTCGCCGGTGCGGTGCCACACGCCGCCGTCCACATGGATCTTCGTTTCATCGTCGCCGATGCCATCGAGATAACCGCCGAGCACATGATTGCCCGCCACGACGATTTCCCCCACCTGTCCGGAGGGGATTTCCATGCGGGAAAACTCCGCTTCGTCCATCGGCCCGAGTGGCTCGCCCCAGCGGTCGGCAATGATCTTCAGATGGATCGCGGAAACCGGCACGCCGGAACACAAGCCGCCGCCGCGCCGGGTGATGGCGGCTGTCTCCGCATCCGCTTCATCATGGGAAAAATGAGCGATCGGTTCCGCCTCGGTGGAACCATACACCGAGTGAATCTCCGCATCCGGCAAGGCCGCGCGCAGCCGCCGCAATAAATCGGGAAACACCGGCGCGCCACCGGTGAAGACTTTGCGGAACGCGGGCATGCCGCGCGGCGATTTCAATAGTCCCTCGAAAAACGCGGGCGATGCCGTGCAGCGGGTGACACCATGCCTCGCGCATTGTCCGCGGATTGCCTCCGCATCCGGCTTGCCGGGGTGGGCGAGATCGGTTGCCGCCAGCACGCTGGTCAGTCCCGAAGCCAGGTTCGCCAGCACGAAGACCGGCAGCGTGATGAGATCCGTTTCGCCATCCTCGAAACCCAGCGATTGTGATAACTCCCGGTGCTGGGCCAACAGGAATCCATGCGTCCGCACCGCGGCTTTCGGCATGCCGGTGCTGCCGCTCGTGAACGTGATCAGCGCGGGTTCGTCATCCGGAACCTCCACCATCGGCAGTTTCCCGTGATCCGTCCGCCACCTCACCGCACCCGGAAACCACGGTCCCGCGGCGATCGCCTTGTCGATCCGCCGAAGCGCGGGAACCGCCAACCGCAGGCACTGCGCCTTCCACGATCCGAAATACGCGTCGGGCATCAGGCGCTGGCAGCAGAGCGCGAGAAACTCCCTGCCCGCGGAAGGGTCCGCCAACATCACGCGGATGCCGGAGTGGAACGCCGCTAACAGAAATTCATACAACTCGATGGATACCGGCTGAAACACCAGCACCGCCTGCCCGCGGCGCAGGCCCGTGTCATGCAGCGCGCACGCACCGGCCGAAACCCGTCGTGAAAGCCCCGCGAAGGTCACCACCCGGTCGCGGCCGTGCCGGGAATCCACCAAGGCGGGCCGCTCCGGGTGCAGTCGCGCGCGTTCCTCCAGCAGTGCGGTGAGATTCATAGAAGCTTGAAGAACAATGCATAATTCCTGAAAACTCGGCCACCATAACGCCCGGTGATTTTGCGCGATGTGTTGGATTCGTGCTCCATGGCGTGGATCGATTCCGTGTAACCGTTTGCGAAAGCCGCCTCATGCACCTCGTCCACCAACAGGCTGCCCAGCCCGGCGCTGCGCGACTGTGGGTCCACGGCCAGGGTTTTCACGATCACCGCAGGCTTTTCGCCGCGTGCCTCGGCCTCAAGGTCGCGGATGCAGAAAAGAAAACCACAGGGGACTCCCTCGCGTTCGGCGATTCTTACGAAGTCCGGTTCCACATGGTCGCGGACCTTGGCATAGGCCTGAAGGAATTCCGTTTCATCGAGCGGCGTATAGAGGAAGTTCGAACTGAAACTTTTCAAGCTGATCGCATGAATCAGCTTCAACTCCTCCTCATAACGGTCGGCATCCAGTTTGCGGATCACGATTCCCGAGTCATCAAGGCGCGACTTCATCGCGGCTGAAACCACCCGGCTTCCATCGAGATCGATCACCGATGAAGTGTAATGCGAGAGCTCGCTGAAACCGGCGTTGCGCCACCAAACGGGATGCTCCGGCGGGTTGCGCGGCTCCAACAGGAACGGCCCGCGGGACCCGCCTGATATCACATAACGGTGCCGCCGCCACGTGTTGCCGTTCATGGGTCCCACCGCGATCCGGCGGCCCACATCCCGCAAGCGATCCGCCGCATGATCCAACAAAATCTTCGCCGTCAGCCCGTCACGCGCGGCAAAACCGCCGATTGTCCCGATTTGCGCGCCTTCATGCACCGGGGTCTCGCTCCACCACAGCGCGGCGTGGGCGATGATCCGGCCGTTCTCGTTTGTTAGATAAACCCGGGCGTCGGGGCGCTCGTCTGTGGCGGCCATGTTTTCCGGCGTCGGCAGTCCGTCGGCAAGCGGAGGATCCGGGACTTGTGGTCCCGTCAGGAAATGGATTTGTGGAGCATTCATGGTCGGATGAGAAGTGCGGGTAGCGAGGCGGCGAGAGCCAGGCAGCCCTCGATCAGCCACAGGCGGGTGACGTTCTCACGATAGCGCGGCCGCAGCCGTTGCAACAGCAGGACCAGCAGAGGCGTGGCGATCACCGCGATCGCCACGCCGGGAAAGAGGCGGTCGAATCGCGGTGAGAACCACACCAGGCCCGGCAGGCCGGCAATCAGCCAACCCTTGAGTGTCGAGCGCAGCGGCTTCGGGGAAAAATGCCCCAGCCACGACAGCGTGGAGGAATCCAGCATCGCGAGTTGAGAGGACATCGCGAAGGATATCCCGGCCAGTCCTGTGAGCATGGAGATTTCATCCAAGCCTGTGGCGATCACCCATGGGAGGCAGCCGATGCTGTGCGCCAATACCGCGTCCAGCCGGTGATCGAACACATG
>JALOUA010000182.1 GCA_025457625.1 Akkermansiaceae bacterium | reverse complement strand
AGATCGACCTCGACGCGTCCCGGCGCGAGGTTGTCGAGCAACGACTCGACGAATTTCCGCAGATGCCCGCAGTGGCGGAAGGCGGAATGGATGAGATTCACGCCGACGATGCCGAGCGCCTCCATCTGATCGATGGTGCGGGTGTCCAACAGGCGGAGATGAAGCGTGATGTCGGACGGCGGATCGCCGGGTTTCATCTGGAAACGGACGCCGAGCCAGCCATGGCACTCGGCGCAGTCGTTGTAGCCGCGGGCGCGCACGGTGTTGCAGAAGGAGAAGAAGGAGGTTTCCGCGCCGCGCTTGGGGCCGAGCCGCTCCAGCAGGATGGCGTGCTCGTGGTCGAGCATGGCGGAGAGACGGTTGGCGGAGACGTAGCGGTCGGTGCGGCCGTAGATCGCATCGCTCATCGTCATGTCATAGGCGGAGATGGTCTTGGCGACGAGGCCGGCGGTGCCGGAGGCGCGGAAGAACCAGTTGGCGGTCTCCTGGCCGGCGCCGATCTCCGCGAAGGTGCCGTAGATGCGCGGGTCGAGATTGAGTTCGAGGGCTTTGTCGTAAGTGGAGGGCGTCACGGTTCGGTTTCGTTTTCCAGCACCCAGCCATCGGCGTGCCATTTTTCCACCAATACCTGGTTGGGCGAGCTGGCGTCCGGCGGATATCGCAGGGAGAGCGTCAGCGGGATTTGTTTTTGGTCGGGCGAGGGCCGGATCCGCTCGTCGAGAGCCGAGCCGTGCTCGACGTAGGCGTAGAGCGAGTGCTCGCCGTCCGGAGAGACCAGCCGGTAGGAGCGCCACTTGCGGTCATCGGTGAAGTTGAAGTTATAATAATCGACCGGACCGAGTATCACGCGGAAGAGCTTCGCATCGGTGGGCCGGGCCCGGATGAATTCCCCCCACGGCATTTCCGACCAACCCACCCAGCTTTCCCAATCGATCCTGACGCCCTCGGGGGTGGGGAAGAAAGCCATGGTTTTCTCGGCGTATTCGCCGGTGCGGACCCGGACGGTGTGGCCGGAGCCGGCGGGAACGAGTTCGGAATTGATGTTGAATGCCGACATGCCGGCGGCTGCGAGCGTGCCGTCCGGATGCAGCGCGCGCAGGCGGGGTCCGGTGATCGCCGGATGGCGGACGACGGGCAGCAGTTCGTCGATGGTTCTGGCATCGAGGAAACGCCTGGCGAGCGCTTCGGCCTCGGCGAGGAAGGCGGCTTCCGAAAAGACGGGCTCGTGGATTACAGGCGTGACGGGAATGGCCACGGCCGGCGGCGGGGTTTCCCTATGGTTGTCGCGCATGGCCATGAATACGGCGACGACGCACAGGGCAAGGAAACCGGAGCCGCCGATGAGCATCCACCGCATCTGGCGGCGATCCCGATGGGATGAGCTGCGGCTGGTTGTGCCGCCGACACTGTCCCAGTCGTGCGCGTCGGTGCGGCGGGACTTCCTGCGGCGTTTTTTGCGCTTTGAGCCGGCTCCCGTCTCCGGGCTGGCGGGCAGTGGAACGACGAGATCCTGCGTCTGATCCCGGGGCGACGGGATTTTGAGCACCCGGCGGCAGCTCGGGCAAACCACGCCTTGGCCGTCATGATCGCGTGGCACACGGAAGACAAAACGGCACTCGGGACACACGAATCCACTCCAGCGGCGGGTGTTTTCCATCGTTTCGGACACGCGCCACCCTGAGCCGCACCCGCCACCTTCTGCAAGCCCCGGGTGTATGATGGTGATTTACCGCGCTTGAAAGTTCATCCGCCAGCGGCAATGAACGCGGCCATGACCTTCGACTTCGACACCCCGATCCCGCGCCGCGGCAGCGGATGCATCAAATACGACCGCCGGCCGGAGCTCGATCCGTTCTGGGTGGCGGACATGGATTTCGCCTCGGCGCCGGCGATCCTCGAGGCGCTGCACCGCCGGGTGGATCACGGGGTGTTCGGCTATGCCCAGGCGCACGAAGGGCTCAACGAGGCGCTCATCGGATACCTGCGCGAACGGCGCGGCGCCAGCGTGCCCATGGAGCACATCACGCACCTCGGCGGACTGGTGCCGGCGCTCTCGCTGGCGGTGCGCGCCTTCTGCAAGCCGGGCGAGGCGGTGATGACGCTCACGCCGGTCTATCCGCCGTTCCTCGGCGTCCATCACGATGGCAAGGTCCCGCTCATCACCGTCGATCACGTGATGGGGGAAAACGGCTGGACCTTCGATTGGGAGGCGATGGAAAAGGCGGTGACACCGGAAACGCGCCTGTTCCTGTTGTGCAATCCGCAGAATCCGCTGGGCCGGGTTTTTTCCAAAGCCGGAATCCTGCGCCTGGCGGAGTTCTGCGAGGCGCACGATCTGGTGCTGGTGTCTGACGAGATCCACTGCGATTTGATTTTCGACGAAGCCGCCACTCCGCATGTCTCGGCGCTCAACCTGCCGGAACGCTTCGCCAAGCGCACGATCACGCTGCTCTCGCCGAGCAAGACATGGAACATCGCGGGCCTGGGTTATGCCTTCGCGGTGATCGCCGACGATCCGCTGCGCCGCCGTTTCCAAACGGCGCGCGGTCACACGCTCGCCGAAATCAACGCGCTCGCCTATTACGCCGCCGAGGCCGCCTACCGCCATGGCGAACCCTGGCGCCGCGAACTCATCGCCTATCTGCGCCAAAACCGCGACACGCTGGTGGATTTCATCCGCACGCGCTGCCCGCAACTATCCGTTAGAGCGGGCGACGCCACCTATCTCGCATGGATCGACGCCAGCGCGTTGGGCGTGGCCAATCCGGCGCTGCATTTCGAAAAACACGCCGGATTGTTCCTCTCGGACGGCGCGTTTTTCGGCTGGCCGCAATGCGTGCGGTTCAACTTCGGCTGTCCGCGGGCGGCCATGCTTGCGGGCCTTGAAAAAATCGCGGCCGCCTGCTGACGGGGAAATTGCGTCTTGAACGCCTGCGGCGGCGGAATCAATCTGCCTCCAGTTCATGCCGAAAACGGGAGAAGAGCCGGAAGTCATCTACGAGGGGATCCCCGCCTCTCCGGGCATTGCCATCGCTCCGGTGCATGTCATCGCCCGCGGCTTCTCGGCACCCGAGGTCTATGAAATCGAGGAATCCGAAGTGGCGCGCGAGCAGGACCGCTTCCGTGAGGCGGTCGAACTGACAAAGCGGCAGCTCGTGGAACTCCAGAGCAGGCTGGAGGATCTGACCGGCGAGAACGAAAGCGGGATTTTCGAGGCGCACGTCATGATGATCGAGGATCGCGCGGTGGTGGGGCGCGTGCTCGCCGCCATCGCCAGCCGCCGACAGAATGCCGAATACGCGTTCTATGCCGTGATGCAGAATTTCCTGGAGGCGATGCGCCGCATTCCGGACCCCTACCTGCGCGAGCGCACGGCCGACATCGAGGACGTCGCCCAGCGGGTGTTGCGGAATTTCTCGCCCGATGACGATTCGCGCCATCTGGGCCCCGACGACCGCCACATTCTCGTGGCTTACGACCTCGCGCCGTCGGACACCGCATCGATGAACCGCCGCCACGTGCTCGGATTCGCCACCGAGCAGGGCAGCGTGAATTCACACACCGCCATCCTCGCCCGCGCCTTCGGCATCCCCGCCGTGGTCGGCCTCGAGGGTGCCGTGATCGACGTGATGGCGCTCTCGCCGGCGATCCTCGATGGCTACAGCGGCAAGCTCATCCTGCATCCGGCGGAGGAAACCCTCACCCGCTACCGCAAACTCGGCGAAGACAAGGCCAAGGTCCGCAGTTTGCTGGATTCGAAACGCGGCGCGGCCACCGAGACCATCGACGGCCGCGCCATCACGGTCTCCGCCAACATTGAAATCGTCGAGGAACTGCCACTGGTCAAAAGCAGCGGCGCGAAAGGCATCGGCCTCTATCGCACCGAGTTCCTCCTGCTCAATGGCGAGGAAATGCCCGACGAAAAGGGCCAGACGGAAATCTACACCCGGATCGCCCGCGAGATGAAACCGCACGGCGTGATCATCCGCACGCTGGTGGCCGGCGGCGACAAGCTGCCCGTCGAGCCGCTGACCGAACCCGAGCCCAACCCGTTTCTCGGCTGGCGCGGCATCCGTGTCTCATTGGCGCGGCCGGCGATGTTCCGTGAACAGGTCCGCGCCATCCTCCGGGCCAGCGCCCATGGCAAGGTGTCTGTCATGTTTCCCATGATCTCCGGTCTGTCAGAAGTCTGGCGCTGCAAGGAAATGGTCCGCCGCTGCATGGACGAACTGGAAGCCGAGGGCGTTCCTTTCGACCACGACCTGCCAGTCGGGGTGATGGTCGAGGTGCCCGCCGCCGCGCTGTGCGCCGACATGCTTGCGCCGGAAGTGGACTTCTTCTCCATCGGCACCAACGACCTCATCCAATACACCGTCGCCGCGGACCGGGTGAACCCGCACGTTGCCGAGCTTTACCGGCCCACCCATCCCGCCGTCATGCGGCTGATCAAACGCACCATCGACGCCGCCAACGACAACGGCATCTGGACTGGCATCTGCGGTGAAATGGCTGGCGACATCCGCCTTACCCCGCTGCTCATCGGGCTGGGCGTCGAGGAACTCTCCGTGGGTCCGCAGCAAGTCCCGCGCGTCGGCCAGGCCATCCGATCGCTCAGTTTCGCCGAGTGCGCCGCCATGGCCGACGAAGCGCTGCGCCACCACCGCAGCCAGGGCGTGCTCGATCTCTCACTCAATCTCGCCCGCAAACACTACGGTGATCTTCTCGATTGAAGACAGCCCCGCCTCCTTGAAAAAATCCAGCCGGAATCGGCCCTCAGACTGCTGACACACCCCATCCCCGATGAAACCCATGACCTCCCAAACCAACCCCGAATCCGAGCTGCCGGCCGTTGGTTTCCTGGCCGATGTGTCATCCGAACACCGTGCCTTTCTCGCCTGCTTCGGCAGGTTCATCCGCCCGCAAACCGATGATGTCCTCATCAAGGAGGGCGACTCGCAGGAAGCACTCTACATGATCCTCGCCGGCACGCTGCACATCATCACCACGGCGGACGGACGGCCGATGCTGCTGGCCAGCCTGGGCGAGGGCGACTCGTTCGGCGAGGTGAACCTGTTTGATCCGGGCACGGCCAGCGCAACCGCGGTGTCCCGCAGCCCCGGCCTGATTTGGGCGCTCTCGCGGCAGGAGCTCCACGCCTTTCTCGAAGCCGATCCGGTGGCGGGAGTCGCCGTGTTGCAGGGGCTCTTGCACCAAGCCGCCTCACGCATCCGCCACATGAATGAAAAACTCGCCGACGCCGAGCAGCGCGCGTCATTCCACCACTTCTGGACCACCCGCGCGCAGTGAGCAACCTGATCGAACAAGGCCCGCTGGCATTATTCGCCGCATTCGTCGTGATTCACGCGCTGGTGGATTTCCCGCTGCAAGGCGATTACATCGCAAAACAAAAGGCGCGCCGCCATGCCGACAACCCGAGCGTATGGATCGTGGCGCTGACCGCCCATTGCGTGATCCATGCCGGCGGCGTCTGGCTGGTCTCCGGCTCGCTGGCGTTTGGTTTCGCCGAACTCGTCCTCCACGCCCTGATCGATCTGGGCAAGGGCGAGGAAAAATTCGGACTCGTCACCGATCAACTCCTGCACGTGGCCTGCAAGCTGGCCTATGCGCTTTTGCTAGGCTACCACGTGATTTCCATCTGAAGCAGCCGTTTTCGCATTTACGCCGCAGGGGTCCCCGGGCAGGCTCACCGAACGCATGAGGATGCTTTTCGTCGCCGACCTCCACTACGGTCTCAAGCAGTTCGACTGGCTGATCGCCAACGCCCCCGGTTTTGATGCCGTGCTGATCGGCGGCGACCTGCTCGATCTCTCCTCGGCACTCGACCTCGAAACCCAGATCGTGGTGGTTGAGAAATACCTCAGCCGCATTTCGCACAACGCGCCGTTGCTCGTCAGCTCCGGCAACCATGACGGCGACGCGCGCAACGCCGCGCAGGAATCCATCTGCCGCTGGCTGCACGAAGCGAAAGCCGGCCAACTGCACGTCGATGGCGAGAGCGTCGTGCTCGGCGACACGCTGGTGACCATCTGCCCGTGGTGGGACGGTCCGCAAACGCGCGCCGAAGTGGAGCGCCTGCTCGAACGCGATGCCGCCCGGCCGAAACAGAAATGGATCTGGATCCACCACGCGCCGCCGGCCGGCTCACCCGTCTGCTGGACCGGACGCAAGTCCGCCGGTGACGAAATCCTCGCCGGCTGGATCCCGCGCTTTGCCCCGGATTTCGTGCTTTCCGGCCACATTCACAACGCGCCGTTTTATCCCGATGGCTCGTGGATCGACCGCATCGGGAAAACCTGGGTCTTCAATGTCGGCCGGCAGATCGGCCCGCAACCGTCGTTTGTCATCCTCGATTTCGAAGCGATGAAAGCGCGCTGGATTTCCACGGATGAGGATGTGACCCGCGACCTTACGGCGCCGGTCGCGGGCGCTGCCGGTGCATGAGCGTTTCCAGCACCTCGTCCACCATGCCGAGATGGTCGTGCCCCTCGTATTGCCGCTTCACGTCAATGAGGTATTTGTTGAGCGAATCGAGCCGGCGCGCGAGCAGCTCCGCCACGTAAAGCCCCGCCTCGGGATGCGAGATGAGAAACTCGCGCGGCTCGCCGATCACCGCGAACACTGCGGGTTCCAGCGCGCGAACCGACGCGGTGGCCGGACCGCCGAGCAATGCCGACATTTCCCCGAACACCACTCCCGCCTCGGCGGCTTTCGCCAACCGCACTTCGTCCCGCAGGATTTCCACACTTCCGGACAGCAGCACCAGCAGCTCGCCGGTCAGCTCGCCCTGATCAATCACCACCTCGCCCGCGGCGAAGTGGCGCGACTCGTGACCAGCCACATGTTCGAGAAAT
Source organism: Akkermansiaceae bacterium (assembly GCA_025457625.1). Lineage (GTDB taxonomy): Bacteria > Verrucomicrobiota > Verrucomicrobiia > Verrucomicrobiales > Akkermansiaceae > Luteolibacter. Next base: position 29 of record JALOUA010000182.1, on the reverse strand, counting down.
GGTGACATCCGCGCAAGCGCATAACCGCC
>JALOUA010000013.1 GCA_025457625.1 Akkermansiaceae bacterium | reverse complement strand
CGGTAGTCGTCGCCGGGGTTGTAGGGCGCGTAATCGGCGAAGGTGATGCCGGTGCCGCGGCGCCGGGTGCGGCGGTCCGCCTGCAGCGAGCCGCGCAGGACGCGGCGGGCGAGCAGGTTCAACGCCTCAAGCTGGCGGATGAACGCGGGATCGGTGAGGGAGGTTTTCATGCCTTCGCCGCCTGGATCGCATCCTTGACCAAGAAGTCCGGTTTCACGCCCTCGGCTTCGCCTTCGAATGAGAGGATGAGGCGGTGGCGCAGGGCCGGCAGGGCGACCGAGTCGATGTCCTCGCGGGAAACATGGAAGCGGCCGTCGAGCAGCGCGCGGGCGCGGGCGGCGGCGAGCATCGCCTGGCCGGCGCGCGGCGAGGCGCCGTGGCGGACGAATTGTTTGATCGACTTCGCGGCGTTTTCATTGGGATGGGTGCCGCGCACGACGCGCACCAGATAGTCCTGCACCTCGGGTGCGACGGGCACCTCGCGCAGCGTCACCCCCATGCGCAGGATGTCCTCGCCGTGGGCGACCGGGCTGACGTGCGGGCGGGAGTTTCCGCCGGTGCGGTCGAGGATCTGGCGGAACTCGTCGTGCGACGGCAGGCCGACCTGGAGCTTGAAGAAAAAGCGGTCGAGCTGGGCTTCGGGCAGCGGATAGGTGCCGTCGTTCTCGATCGGGTTCTGGGTGGCCATGACGAAAAACGGCAGTTGCAGCGTGTGGGTGTGGTTGGCGACGGTGACGCGTTTTTCCTGCATCGTCTCTAACAATGCGGACTGCGTCTTGGGGGTGGCGCGGTTGATTTCATCGGCGAGCAGCATGTTGCAGAACACCGGGCCGGGTTGGAACACGAGCTCGCGGCGGCCCTCGCGGTCCATCAGGATCTGGGTGCCGACGACGTCGCTGGGCAGCAGGTCGGGCGTGAACTGGATGCGCTTGAACTCGACATCGATGGCCTGGGCGATGGTGTTGATGAGCGAGGTCTTGCCGAGGCCGGGCACACCTTCTAACAGAACATGACCGCCGCAGCAGATGGCGATGAGCACGTCATCGATGATCTCCTCCTGGCCGACGATGAAGGTGGAAACAGCGGTGCGGATGCGGTCGAAGGTTTCCTTGAAATGATCGACGGCGGGTTCGGTGGCGGGCATATGGGATTGTGGATTGAAGATTGTAGATTGTGGATAGAAGATAGAAGATTTGAGATTTTTACTTTTCGGGCCGGGTGGCGGACTGGAGGTTTTCGAAGTAATTGCGGACGCCGAGTTTGAGGGCTTCCGGGACATCGTCGCGCTGGACGAACGATTCGGTCTGGCGGGCGAATTCGCGTTGTTTCGTCTCGCCCCGGCGGCTGGAGACGCCGGTGCCGCTTTCGGACTCCTCGACCGCGCTGAGCGAGGGACCGGAGCCGTGCCGGCCCTGGAGCTGGGTGAGCGAGCCGTTTTTCTGCGAGTCGTCGCGTTCCTTGCGCTCGCTCCAGGACGAGCCGGTGCCGGCTTCCTTGCCGCCCGGGCTCTGGCCTAACATTTGCGTCCGCCCTTGGGTGAATGCCTGGGCCTGACCGAGCGCCTGGCGGAGTTGGTCGAGCTTGCCTTGGGCCATGCGTTTGCCGTGCATCCCGCGCATGCGCTTGCCGAGTTTTCCGAGCGCGCCATTGGCGCGGCCCATCGCCTCGCATTCGCCGGGTTCGGCATCGGGGTCGAATTCGATTTCCTCGAGGTTTTTTTCCGCTTCGGCGGCGGCATCGTCGAGTTCGGCCATCAGGTCTTCGAGCGGCTGGCCCTGATCGCCGGCCCCCTCGCCCGGCTGTCCTTCGCCGCCCTGGTTGTTGGCGCCCTGTCCACCGCCGGCCTGGCGCGCGCCCTGGCGTTGTTTGCCGGCGGCGGCGAGGCGCTTGCTGGCGGCGCGCATTTTCGCAAGGTCCTGTTTGGACTGGCTCAGGGCTTTTTTGTCGGCTTTGAGGTCCTTGGGGTCGAATTTTTTGGCGGCGAGTTTTTCCAACAACTCGGCGGCCTCCTTGAGTTCCTTGGCGTCGAGTTTTTTGCCGAGCTGGCGGGCTTCGGTTTCCTCGGCCTTGGCGAGTTCGCCGGCGGCGAGTTTGAGGGTTTCCTCGTCGCGCTGCTGGTCGAGGGCGCGGCTGGCGTCGCGGATTTTCTGTTCGATGCGGGCGAACTGGCGGGCGGCTTCGGCGCGGTTGCCCGTCTCGTCGATGGATTTCACGAGCTTGCGGAACTCATCGAGCTTGAGTCCTTCCTTCTCTTCGGGCGCGGTGATGTCCTTTTCGAGTTCTTCGATGAGCTTTTCGAGTTCCTGTTTCGATTCTTCGACGCGCTGGCGGGTTTCGTGCGCGAGTTCCTCCGCCGCGCGGACGGCGGGTGACGGCGGCAGCAGGCCGAGTGTGATCACGATGGCGCCGAGCACCGCCGCGACGATGGCTGCCCGTTTCGGGAACGGTTCGGAAATTTCCTCCACCCTGCACGTGGCGAGGCGGGGGGCGAGCCATCGCCATTGGAGGGTGGTGGCGGCGGCATCGGGGGCGTGGCTCGCGAGGTGGCGGGCGCTGGCGATGCCGTCCTTGAGATCGAAAACCCGGTCCGCCCCGCGCACCGCGGCGGGCGGAGTCATGCGTTTCCGCAAGGCGTGAATCCATGCGGCCAGCGCGGCGACGGCGCCGACGATGGCGAAAACCGAAACGGGCACCGCGTGGCCGCGCAGGACCCAAAACAAGGACAGGACGATGGCGGCGGCGGATGCGGCAAGCACCGTCGTGATGGCGACCCTGCGGAACAGGAACCCGTCGTGACGACGGGCGAACTGGCGCAGCAGCGATTCGATTTCGGGGCGGGTGGACATCACTTTTTCTTCGCAGCAGCGAGATCCGCGCCAAGTTTCCGATGACGTTCCTTGAGCCAACCGGCGACTTCCGCGGGTGGGATCGAGGCGTGGACGGTTTTTGCCTCATCGGCTTGTTTTGCCCGGAGGAGGGCGGCGGCGAGTTCGTATTTGAGCGCTCCGCGGAAGTGGTTCCACTCCGGCTCGGGCGGGCATTCCAAGAGGCCTTGGCGGAAGGCTGCGATGGCTTCGTCGGGCTGTTTCCCGGCGATCAATGATCGGCCATAATACATGATCAACGGGCTCCGAACCGCGGGGATGAAGGCATCTGGCAGGGGCGGACGGAATGAGAGCAGGTCCTTGCGGAGTCCGCACCGGCCCATGCTGTCCACCCAACTGCCGATGTGCGGGAACATGCCGGCGAGGGATGGGCGGGAGAAGGCGGTGGTTAGAAATTCCCTGCGGGTGGCGGCGAAGTCATCCCTTCGCCACGCGGGATGGCGGGCGGCGGCTTCGACGAAGAATCGCAGGCCCCAGGGTTCCGAGAAATTCTTCACCGCGGATTTCTGTTTTGGCATGCGCTTGAGGAGCGCGGCGAAACGCTGCGGCTGGCCATTCCAGTGGGCGAGGAACTGGCAGAGGGCGAGTGATGAGACGACCTGGGTGGCTTCAAACTCGGTGCGCTCATTGGTGGCGGCGGTGAGCGTTTCAAGCGGCTCAAGGGCTTTTTCGATGCCGGACGTCCGCCCGGAGGCGACGGCGATGCAGGTCCACATGTGGGCTGCGTTGATGAGGTCCCGATGGAGGTGCCTCAGGGCGTGGTGGTTGCTGTTGGAGTTGTTGCTGCGGCCGTTGTATTTCGGCGCATCGACCATGACGCGCACCATGTTTTCCAAGAGGGTGGCATCGCCATCGAGCAGACTGACGAGCGCGGCCTGGCGGATGAGGGAGCATTCGAGAGCTCCGGTGAGGTAGCGCGGGTTGAGATCGGCGGGTGCGCCGGTGCCGTTGGTCCAATCGCGCAGGGTGGCCTCGAAATCGATGCTTTTGGCAAGGGCCGTGAGTTCGTCGCGCAGTTCCCGGGTGACCCGGTAGTTCGAATTGGTGAGAGCGACGAGCATCTCGAGTTGGATCATGCGGTCCTCGGGCGGATCTTTCCTGAAGGCGGCGGCAAGGCGCAGGCTGCGATCCGGCGCGGCTTCCTTGGCGGCGCGATCGCCTTCCGCGGGTTTGGCCGCCAACAACTGGCATTCCAGGCGGGCGAACTGGAGTGGCACCACGTCCTGTTTGGCGAACTCGGCGAGTTTTTGCTCGAGCGCGAGGCTGTAGGGTTCGGTGGCGCCCGAGGACCGATAGATGCGACCGGCGTCCGGCAGCAGCGACTTCGCGAGATCGAACTGACCGGCGCTGATCAGCGAGGTGATGGTGGGCAGGTCGCCACTGATGCTGGTTTTCGCCTGGGCGAGGAGTTTGGCGGCGGTGGCCTCGTCACCGACCCGGGCGGCCGCGAGGAAGAGGGAGGTGACGGAAACGGGGGGAATCTGCGAGTGCCCGCCGGCCTTCGCGGCGTTGGAATTTTTCCAGAAGGCATCGTGCATGCGGCGGGTGAACGGCTTGGATTCCGCAGGGGTCGTCGCATTGCCGATGGCCTTCATCAGGCCGAGCCCGAGTGTGTTGACGGCGCTGCGGTCCGTTTCGCAATAGGTTTCGAAATGGGTGGCGACGGCACTGGAGATTGCGGGATCGGCCAGGACGGCCGGGTGCTTGGCGGCGAGGGTGAACGCGAGCTGCATGCGGGTGGGTTCCGCGATCGCTTCATCCTCCATCAGTGAAACCAGGGCTTTGGACGTGTTGGCCCGTTGTTCCGGTGAGTCGTGGTTCCATCCGGTCACCCCGATGAGTGCCTTGCGGAGGGCGATGAGTGATTCCCGGACGCCGCTGAGTTCCGCCAGTTTTTCCCGTTCCGCGGCATGGTTGGAGGCGCCGGATGATCCCTGGCTGAGTTCATACAGGAACACGGCGAGCAGCGCGTCCTGGCGGACTTCTTCGGGCATTTCCGCCGCGGCTTTCATGGCCCGCAGCCAGCCGGGGTCCTTGTTATCCGCGGACGAACCCATCGAGCCGAGGCGATAGAGGATGGGTTGGCCGTCGTAGCTGGTGGACGCGAGGCTGAAGCGCGCGCCTTCGGGGCTTTTGAGCACGGCGGATAGGAAACGCAGGGCCTGCGCGGGGTCCTTGCTGAGAGGCGATTCGGAAGCCGCGAGAATGCTGTTGAGCGCTTCATCCCGCTCGGCAATGGACAGGCCGTTGGAGGTGTACGATGAGAGCTGCCCGCCGCGGGTGAGGCTGGTAGTGAAACGGCGCTCGGCTTCGAGGAACAACTCGAGCGCCTTGGCAAAATCCAGCGGCGCAAGTTGGGCGACAGTGTCCTCGATCTGATCGAACGGACTGTTGTAGGAGTTCCCGGGGGTTTTGTTGGCGAGAAATTCATCGGCGCGTTTGGCAAGTTCCTGGCGCCGGCTGTCATCGAGTTTTTTCGCCTTTTCCCGGAAGGGGGCGGGCAGCTTGGCGACGTCATCGGCGGGGAGCCACGGCAGCAGCAGGGCGAAGCCCTCCATGCGTGCGGGGGTGAGTTTAGCCAGCGTGGGCCTGGCGGCGGAGAAAGCGGCGGCGGTGAGTTCCTCGCGCTCCTTGCCGGAGGTTATCGAAGCGGCGGTGATGAGCGTGCCGAAGGTCTGGGGTTTGCGTTGTTTGAGGCGCTTGACCAGATCGCTGCGGGAAAAGCCCATGTTGGTGTAGGAAATCACCCGCTCGTTGAGCAGCTTCGCCTCACGGGTGAAAATGATTTTCGCACCGTTGTGATCGGCATCCACCAAGACTGCGGCGAATGGTTCCCAAGTGGCGGCATCGGCGAACCAGCCGAGAGACTCGAACATTTCCTCGGCGTCCTCCGGCTTGGCTAGCCTGCGGTTTCGGAACGGCTGCATCAGCGGATATTCATTGGACCCCACCGGGGTGCCGAGGCGGAAAAACGAACGATGGAGCCGCAGGGTCGCGGCCGGATCGAGTGTCAGCGGGCGGAGCAGTTGCTCCATTATATTGATCTTGTGATACAATTCCTCGCCGTCACCGGTTTTTTCCCAGTCGATTCCCTCGCCGAAGACCAGCTTGGAAACGGCGGCACAGATCGCATCCAGCTCGCTCTGGCTGCCGGAGCTGCCGGCGAGAAGTGCGGCGCCCAGCAGGCCGAACTCCGCGCCCTGATCGCCGCGATACATGCGTTCGGTGAATTTGGCCGGCGGGATCCCGGCGATTCTTGTTAGGAAAAAATTACCCGCGCCCTTGATGGTGCCGGCGCGGGCGAGCACTCCCTGGCGGAGCATCAGGGTGACCGGGTCGCTGGCGGATTTCAGGCTGTCCGATTCCCAGAGCTTGCCGAGTTGTTCGACCGTCGAGATCCCTGCGAGGGCCGTAACCAACTCGCCGACTTTGGGGTTTTTCGCAGTGAGTTCCCGCAGGTAGGCCGGGGGCAGGATTTCATCCGCGGATTTGGCCTTGGCGAGACGTCCGGTCAGCCAGCGGACGGACGAATGCGCATCGAGATCGCCACCGCTGGAGGAACCGCCGTTGTTCCGCACGAGCGTGAAGAACGAGCGTCCGGACGAGCGGACATCCCGGTCTGGACTCGCGGCGAGCAGCGCCGCGCGGGCCATCGCGTCGAGCTCCTCGGGCGGGAGTTGCCAGGCCTTGGAAGCGGACAACAAACGGAAACCTTCCTCGGAAACGCCCGGGTGGCGCAACATGGCGAGCGCCAGCCGTTTCGCGCTGGCCGCGTATTTCCCGGCGGCCTGCTTGTCCTCAATTTTCATCGGTTGACCGGAAAGCAGGGAGGGAATTTCACTCAAGAATCTCCCTTCAAAGAAACCCTTCGCATGGTAGCCGACCCAGGTGAGGTTGGTTTTGTCCAGTGCTGCGGGGTCGGCGGATTCCAGCCAGGCGGCGATGACGTCGAAAAATTCGAGCACCGCCATGTTGTCCGCGCGATCCTCGAATTGCTGAATCCTGTTATGGACGGATTCGACGAATTCCGGCGAATTGGCGGCGCGGTTGATCAATGCGAGTGTCCGCTCGCGCTGGTCCGGCGGGAGCAGGAATGCCATTTTCCCGGCGATGGAGGCGTCGTCCGGACGTTCGGCGGCGAGGACCTCCAAGGTCGCGAGCGCCTTTTCGGGTTGGTCGAGCTGGGCGCAGAGGTCGGCGTATTCCAGACGTTTCGTCAGGCTTTTGGAGTCGCCCGGTTCCGTCATGCTGAGCAGCTCGGCACGCGTTTCCTCGCTGAGATTGGAGGTCAACTCGCGGAGCTCATAGCCGCTGTTCCAGGGGTTCGCCTTGGCTTTGCGGAACAAAAGCAATGCGTCGCGGGCGGCGGCTTCGTATTTTTTCTCCGAGCTGAGTTTGACCATGCGCTCCAGCGAGGCGTTGCCGCCGGATGAAGACGACGGGCCACTCGTCCGCGCCCCGATCGCGGCCGGTCGGAGCGGGGAAACGCCGCTGCTGCGGGTGATGACGGGGGCCTGGAAACGATTCGCCAGATCCTCGAAGCCGAGTTCCTTCGCTTTTTCCGCAAGGATCGGCGCGCCCTGGATGCCCAACACCTGGCGGCATTGCACGATCACCGCGCGCAGCGGATCGGCGATGGCTTTCCGTTCCTCCCCGGTCATCTCGGAGGCCACCGCGATGAGTGCGAGATTGAGCCAGCTGCTCATGTTGCGGTCGCCGGAGGACGCGGCGCGGGTCTTCTCCAACAGGCGATAGGCGTCGGCGAATTTTTTTTCCCGGATCGCCTGGCAGGCGAGCAGCAGGTTGAAATCGGCCAGCTCGGCGGCGGGCGGTGTCACGGCGAGTGCCTTGGTGGCGGCCGCATCGTCGCCGGCGCGCAGGGCGATCCACGCGCGCAGAACCGGGGATTCGAAGCGGTCCAGCAATTTCACCAGCTCGGCCGGATCGATGCCGGTGTTGCCATAGTATCGTTGATTCGAGCCGTCTTTCGGACGAATCATCATGAGCCAATCGGCGGGCAGCGAGGTGAATGAGAGTGCTTCCAAGTCCGGCAGCGCAAACGGCGATTGTCGGCTCATCCAGGGATTGTAGCCCCTCATCTGCATCGAGTAGGAAAACCGCGCCTGCATTTGTTGGGAAAATCCCGCGTTGGCGGATTTGCCGGTATTCGCGCGGAATTTCCTCAATTGCGCGTTGAGCACGTCGATCCATTGCTCGCGGGTGCCGGCGATGGCGAAGGCGCTGAGTTTGAGAAGGTCAAGTTTGTCCTCTTCGCCGCTGGCGGTGGTGGCGAGGTCGAGCAGCACGTTTTTGAGGTCCTCGCGCCGGGCTTCCGGGATCGTTTGGGCTTCGGCGGACAGGATTCGGAGCAAGTGGTATCCGACTTGCATGGCCATGTCCTGGTCCTTGTCGTTGATGCAGTCCCGGGCGGCGGCGACCAAGGCCTCCCAAGCCGGGTCGTCCTTGTCCGCATCCGCAGTGAGAACGAGACCGGCGCGGAAGCGCGTCAGCGGGGTCATGCGCTCCGCCTTTTCCATCGCCTTCCTGACCAGCGCCGGCTCGAGCTTCCGCCCCTGGCCGTAGTAACTTCCATACATCACCGCCATTTCCAACAATCCCGGTTCGTCCGGGTGTTTTTCCAGCAATGCCGCGAAATCCGGCTGTCCCTGGCTGGTGGATTCGATGAGATCGGTGACAAACCTGAGGTTCGTCACGCCGGCGGCACGCAGCTGCGCGGCGAGGCCCTCATTCTGCCCACCCGATTTTTTGGACAGCTTGGCAAGGTGGATCAACGAAAGGCGGCGGACGCTTTCGGCATCCTCCGGCAGCAGAAACGGGCCGGTCATGGACATTCCGGAGTAACGCTGGAATTGCTGCTGGTTCTGATGGGCGTGGGCCAACTGCGCCGCCATGGAGAGGGAGACAATCGGGCGCATTTCCTCGGGGAAGTGCTGGAGTTGGCTTTGCGGCCCCTGAGGGTTCGATGTGATGCCTGGCAGCTCGCCCTGAGCTTGTTGCAGCGAGAGGAAAATCGGAATTGCCTCCGCTTCCCGGCCGTCCTGTTCCAGCATCACCGCCAGCAGATAGCGGGTGCGCCAGTCACCGCCGTCAGGCAGGGACTCGCGCAGGAAACGGATCGCCTCCTCGAACATGCCGGCGCCGGCGAGCGTGGCGGCGCTGCTTTCCAGCAAGCGCGGATCATTGGCATTTTTCCCGGACATCGCCTGGAGTTCGCGCATGCCTTTCAAGGTTTGTCCCTGGCGCAGATACGCCTGCGCCAACGCACTGCGGATGCGTCCGCTGGTGTCGGCGACCAAGGCCTCTTCCAAGATGGCCACCACCCGCTCCGGGTTGCCGCTCTGTTCTTCCAGATTGGCGATCTGGAGGCGCAGATCGACGTCCTTCGGTTGCAGCCGGACGGCTTCCAGCAGCAAATCCCGGCGTTTGTCGTCGTTCTGCATCACCCGTGCAAGTTCGACCTGGGCGAGCACCGGCCCGACCGAGCGGCGGTTGCCGCGCGCGCGTTCCTGAAGTTTCTCGTCGAGGTCCTCGGTGCGGCCGGTGCGCATCGCAAGCTGGGCGAGCTGGGCGGCCCAGCGCACCTGGTCCGCAGGCGATTGTGATTCGTCATACAAGCGCCAGTAAATCGCCTCCGCCTCCGCCCATTGGCCGGCCTCCTCATGCAGCGAGGCAAGGCTGGCGGAGAGATCCGCGTCGCCCTCGAAGCGCGCCACCGCCTGGCGGGTGACCTTCACCGCTTCCTCCGGCTTGCCGCTCTCGCGCAGCAGCCGGCTGCCGGTCACCCACGCGGTTTTGTCGCCGGGCGCGCTTTGTTTCCAGCGCTCCACGGTGGCCAGCGCGTCCGCCGTTTTGCCGGCACGTTGCTGGAGTTCGGACAGATCCTTGAAAAACGCCGCCTTGCGCCCTTCGTCGGTGTCGGCGAGCCGGGAAAGCGCGGCGATTGCGAGCTCGAACTCGCCCCGGCGGTCGAGCAGGGCCGCGTAAAAACGCACCATCAGCGGATCGGTCGCCGTTTCCAATAGTTTGCCGACCGCCTCGAAGTCCCCCTGTCCTTCCGCCAGCGCGGCGAGCAGGCAGGTTTCCGCCGGCGTTCGGGTTTCCTGGCCTTCGAGCGTCGTGCGCCATTCGAGCACCTGGTCCGCCGCGAGGATCACGCGGCTGGCGAGGGCGATGTTTTCGCCGAGTTCGGACGATTGTTTCGAAAGCCGGACCAGCCGCATCACCTGCGGGATGGCTTCCACCGGCTTGTTGGCCGCCAGCGCCGTCTGGGCCATCGCGGACAAAAATTTCGGCTCGGCGGCGAATTTCTCCGCCTTGGCCGCGAGAATCCCGAAGGCCGTCTCGCTCTCGCCCAACGCGGAAATCGATCCTGCGGCGCGCATCACCACCTCCAGCTCGTCGGCGGCGCCCACTTTTTTCAAAAGCTCCAGCGCTTCGTCCTTGCGGTTGGTGCGGCTGAATTCCGCCGCCAGCGCCTCGGCGGGGGCAGGCCCGGCTCCCTGTGCGTCAATCAGTCCCTTGAGCAACGCCTCGCCCTGCGCGGCTTGGCCGTATTGAAACATCAGGCTGGCGATGCGGATTCCACCGCCTTCGTCCCTGCCGAGCAATTCATGGGCCTTGGCGAGGGCCGCCAACACCGCTTCACCCTTGTTCTGCCGGTGTTGCAGGGCCGCCATTTGCAACTGCAAGCCCGCGTCCGCCGGTGCCAGTTCGATCATTTTCTCCAACTCCGCCGCCGCATCCTCGAAACGCTCGCCATCCGTGAGCAGCCTGACAAATTCCTCGCGCAGCTCGCGGTCGCCCGGCGAACGCTTGAGCACCTCGCGGAACCTGCCGATGGCCGAATCGGTCTCGCCTTGGGCCGCTTCCAGTTTGGCCAACTGCCGGTGAATCAAAAGCCGCCGCGGGTGCGCCGCCGCCAGTTTTTTCAACTCCTCCGTCAAATCGTCGAGCCGGTCCTGCATCCGGAACACCTTCTCAACCTGCGCCAGCACCTCGCGCTCCAGCCAGGAACCCTCGCCGACCTGATCCAAAGCCGCCGCGTAGGCCGCCACCGCTTCGTCGTGCTTGCCGCCTTGGGCGAGCAAATCGCCGCGGCGCAGCGCGCGCAGGGTTTTCTTGTACGGATCCGCGCCCGCTACGATCAGTTTCGCGAGGTATGCCAGCGCCTGATCGATTTCCCCCTCCGCCGCCGCCGACTCCACCAAATCCTCCAGCAAATCCTCGTCGCCCGGATGTTTCGCCAATAGCGCGTCCCAGGCCTTCACCGCCTCGTCGGACTTGCCTTCGCGCATCCACGACTTGCCGGTCAGCTTGGCCGCCTCCAATGCCAGCGCCTCGTCCTTGCCCGCCGCCACCTTCGCCAGGTCCTCGCGCGCGGCCGCGAATTCCATCCGCCGCAAGCGGATTTTCGCCCGCTCCAGCGGCAGTGACGCGTCATCCGGCAGCGCTTCCATCGCCTTCGCGAACGACCCCAGCGCGTTGTCCTCCTGCCCGCGCCGGAGTTGATAACGCGCCAGCACCGACCACTCCTGACCGCCGTTTTTCTCCGCTTGGGAAAGCAGGAACGCGTCCAGGGTTTCCACCGGCTGTTCATCGATCCAAGCGCCGTAGAAGCGGTCGAAAAGCGCCGCGTTCTGCGGCCGTTTGAGCAATGCCTCGTGATACCTCAACGCCTTCTCCGGCGGTGCCTCCCGCGCGCTGGCGGGAGCGATCAATGCGGGCGTCAGGAAAAAAACCAGGGGCCGGGGGATCATGATGTTTCAGTTAGAACAACTCGTTTTTCTCAGAACCGGCGGCCGTTGTCGCGTAAAAACCTCGCAAACCTGGTGAACTTCTCGTGACGAAACCGTGAAGATTTGGAACTGGCGGCAATCACGATCCATTGACAGGAACAGCATGTTCGGCAGACGCATGCCGGTCACAGCCGTGGTCAGCGCGCGCCGCCGCCATCTCCGGGTTTCGTGATCTCCGCCAGCGCGGTCATGACGGATTGCACGGCGGCGGGTGGCAGCGCTTCGGGCACGACGGCGCCGAGCACGAGGCAGCCGTAGGCGGTTTCCACGGGGATGACTTCGAGGGTGGTGGCGGCGCCGATCTTGACGTGGACGTTGGCGGCGGTGGTGCCCGGCCGGCGCGAGGCAAGGGCCAGACTGCGGGCGAGGAAATGCAGCCGGTTGTGGCCGTTTTCATCGAAGATCACCGCGCCTTCCCGATCGAGGATGAAAATGCCGCTGGCGGCAAATTGCCCGCCCATCCAATCGCGGAAGCGCCGGATGCGCTCGAGGAAAGGTCCGCGCGCGGCGGCGGGCGAGGATTCGGGAGCGGGCGGCGTGACGCGTTCCGGCAGCGGCGCGGCGGGCGGCGGAGCCGCGGCGGGGGCGGTCGGCCGGTTCGCCGCGAAGCCGACAAAACCCTCGTCGAAACCCGCATCGGCGACGCTGACTTCCGGCTCACGCGGGGCTTTCATCAGCCGCATGGCAAGGCGGCGGACTTCATCGGCGTCGATCCATGGATGGAGCGGATCCATCAGCCGAAGGCACCGCGCGGGGGTTCCAGTTTGGCCTCGATCTCCAGGCGCAGGGCGTCGAAGACGGCCTGCGCGCCGGCCCCGTCTTCAAGCACTCCCACGGGCAGGCCGCGGGCGCTGGCGCGGACAAACAGGCCATCGCGCGGGATCTGGGTGCGGAAAACCATTTCGGGCGGCAGCAACTGGCGCAGCGCGGCGGCGGCCTCGGCGCTCTCGGCGAGTTCGTGCTGGACCATCGTCAGACACACCCCGAGCACGGTCAGGCGCGGGTTCATGATGCGCAGGCGGCTCAGACCCTCCAGCAACTTGGGCACCGAGCGGATGCCCAGCGGCTCGGCCTGCTGCGGGATCATCACCGCATCGCTGGAAGTGATGACATCGCCGGTGACGCCGAACAGCCCGGCGGCGGTGTCGATGAGGCAGAGGTCGAATCCGCGGGCCTCGACGCCGCGCAGGAAGGTGCGGACGCGGGCCAGATGGGCACCCATGCCGCCGGCCGCCTCGTAGTCGCTGGCCTGGCCACTGGCGACAAGTGAGAAGGTTTCCAAACGGGTCGGCACGATCAAGCGGTCGAGCGCGATGCCGGGATCCTGGAGGTAATCGTAAAACCCGGTGAGCAGGCGCGATTGGCGGGTGAGCGAGAGGCCGACGGAGCCTTGCGGATCCGCGTCCACCAGCAGGGTTCGCACGCCGGCCCGGGCGAAGGCATGGGCGAGGTTGATGGCAACGGTGGTCTTTCCCACCCCTCCTTTCTGGCTTGAAACGGCGATATTGATCACGCGGCGTCGGGAATTGATGCCGGAGGATAGCTTCGGCTTGCCACACCGGAAGTCTTTTCTTCATGCTGCGCCCATCACGAGAAGGAATGCATGACATTCCGTTTCCGCCACGCGCATCATGAATACCGGATTTACCCCTCCCCTGGCGCTCGCCGCCGTGACGCTCGGGCTGGCGCTTGGCACGGCCTCGTGCCGCAAGACGCAGTCCGACCAAGAGCAGGCCGCCAGGCCGGTGGCGAGGGTCGCGCCGGAATTGCTGTCCAACCAATCGAGCTCGCTGCCCGGCGCGATGCCGCAGAGCCAGGCGCTCTCGCCAATCCGCTGGCAGCCGTGGACGAAGGAAACGCTCGCCCGCGCCAAGGCGGCGGACCGCTTGGTGCTGGCCGTGATCGCCATTCCCCAGCAGCCGGGATTCCTCAGCACGCTCAAGGCGCTCAGCGCCGACAAATCGCTGGTGGATATCATCAACAACGATTACGTGCCGGTGCTGGTGGATGGCGACGCCGCCCGCGAGATGAGCATCCTCACCTCCGACCTGTGCGCCGAAATCAAACAAGGATTGAACCTGCCGCTGCTGGTGTGGATGACCCACGAGGCCAACCCGGTCGCGTGGATCCCGGTGACAGCCAGCGAGCCGGCCGCCGTGCGCGACCTCTTCAACCAATCGCACATGATGGTTTCACAGATGTGGAACGATTCGCCGGATTACGTGCTCAAGAACAGCGCGCTGGACAACGACAACCGCCGCGCACGCCTCCGGCAACGCAAAAACATCAAGGTGATGAGCGAGCAACCGGCGGTGGATGTCGTCCGCTGCCTGCGCCAGCTCGCTTCGTTGTATGATCCCTATTCGCGGAACTTCGATGAAACCGGCGGCCTGTTTCCCGCCAGCTCGCTGGAACTGCTGTCCGCCGCCGCAGTGCATCCCGGCCTGCCGGATGACGTGAGGTCCCGCTGCCTGGACACAACGCAGGAGCTGCTGACCGACCTCCTGCCCAGCGCGATGTTCGATCCGCTCGATGGCGGGGTCTTTTCCTCGCGGCGCGGCTCTTCATGGGCGCTGCCTGCGTTCGTGCGCGACTGCCCTTCGCAAGCCCGGGTGGCCGTCGCGCTGCTGGAAGCCCACCGCGCCACCGGCGATGCGCGGGCGCTCGACAAGGCGCTCGGCCTCATCGCCCATGCCGAAAAAGCCTACGCCACGCCCGATGGCCTGTTCGCCGTCGGCCTGGTGCGCGAGACCGACCCCGAATCATGGATGTGGCGGGTGGAGGACATCCGCAAGCTGCTCGCACCGGAGGACGCCGAGTGGTGGATCAAGGCCACCGGCATGCAGGGACTTGGCAATCTGCCGTCGGAAGTCGATCCAGAGCGGCGGTATTTCCGCGGCAACACGCTCAGCCTCTCGAAATCCGTCGCCGAGCTCGCGGCGGAGGCGGGCCAGCCGCTCGCCGACTTCACTCCGAGATTCGAAGCCGCGAGGGCCAAACTGCTGGCGGAGCGCGCCCGGCGGATTGGCATGGTGACACGCGACGATACCGCCCACGCGCCATCCACCTTCCGCATGGTCTCGGCTTATGCCGCGGCCTTCACCGCCACAGGGGATGAAATCTATCGGAAAAAAGCCGCCGCCCTGCTGCAAAAGGCGCGCGAATCGTTTTCCGACGGCCCGCGCCTCCGTGTGTTCGCACAGGACGCCCCGCCCTCGGTGGGAACCGCCCGTGCCTTCCTCTATGCGCTTGCCCTACAGTCGGTGCTGGACGTCGCCGCCATCACTTCCGAGGAACAATGGCTCGTCTGGGCCGAGGATCTCGCCACCACCGCGGCGGAACTTTTCACTGGTGATGAATTCCTCAAGGAATGCCCGGACGATGCGAAAATCATCGATCTGCCAGTCACCGATCTGGTCATGCTGTTCGACGATTCCACCGCCGGGCTGGTCTCGATGGCCGAGTGCCGGCTGGCCGAGCTCGGGCGGCCGCTGGTGCCCAGCTTCAGCCAGCTTGCCACGCCCATGCCCACCTACGCGCTCGACCGGCCGGTGCTGCACACCGACCTCCTGCTGGCCACCGTGGCCCGCCACTACAAGATCACCGCGCTCTACGGGGCAGACCTGACACCGGAGATGAAACTCGCCGTCGAGCGGCTGCCGATGCGCATCGTCCAGCGCCGCCCCGCAAAACCCGAGGAACAAGTCCCGGCCGGGTCGGTCAAGCTGCTGTTCGGCGAGGATGAGCGGGCGGTGATGGTTTCCTCGCCGGCAGCCCTCGGACAAGCGATATTGCCCCCGGATGGAAAATCCGTGAGCCTGCCCGCCGCAGGAGATCCACCACCCGCTCCCAACACTCCCGAACCATGAAATCCGGACTTTTCACCACCATCGCACTGCTCGCTCCGCTTGCCTTGCAGCTTTCCGCCGACACCATCATCCTGCAGGACGGCAGCAAACTGGAAGGCCGCATCGTAAGCCAGGATGGCGAGCACTACGTGATCGAAGTGCAGGTCACCCGCAGCATCAAGGACGAGCGAACCATCGCCAAAAAGGACGTCGTCCGCATCGAGCAGGAGAAACCCGACCTCAAGGCCTTCGAGGCCATCGCCGCGCTGGTTCCCGTGCCCGACATGCTTGGCGCGGATCAATACGCCGCACGCATCCGGGCCGTGGAGCAATTTCTCAGCGAGCACCGCGGCAGCAACAAATCCAAGGAGGCGCGCGCCATTCTCGCCACGCTCAAACAGGAGGCCAACGAAATCCTCGCCGGCGGCGTCAAGATCGGCGGCAACATCGTCTCGCCCGCCGATTACCGCGCGAATGCCCTCGAAATCGACGCCCGTGGCCAGCAAATGAAAATCCGCGATCTCATCGGCAGCTCCCAATTCCTCGCCGCACTGCGCGCGTTCACCGAGTTCGACCGCGACTTCAAAGGCACCCAGCCGCACACCGAAATCCTGCCGCTCATCACCCAGGCCATCAGCCAATACATGGCCGACGTCCAGCAGCAGTTGGCCGGCTTCGACAAGCGCGTCGCAGACCGCGACGCGGGTCTCACCCGCATGCGGTTCGCGGACCGCCGCAACAGCGAGGCCGCCATCGCCGAACAACTCGCCGATGCCGAACAGCGACTCAAAACCGAACGCGAGGCACGCCTCGGCTGGGTCACCATCCAGCCGTTTTACAAGCCCACCATGGAGGAATCCCTCAACTTCGGCAAACAGGAGCTCAACCGCCTCAACAACGCCATCAGCCAACCGCCCGCCGACGCCGGCAAGGCCTATCGCGATGCTTTCCAGAAAATCAAATCCGCCGCCGACGAAAAGGCGCGCACCGCCGCCGTATCCGAAGCGCGCACCGCCGGCGTGCCCGACAAATACCTCGCCACCCTCCAAGCCGCCGCCAACCGCTGAACCGGCCACCCCGATTCATGACCGCACCACGCACCGCAAGCCGCAGCCGCAAAACCGCGGAAACCTCCATCGAACTGTCGCTCGACCTCGACGGCAGCGGGGTTTCCACGATCGATACCGGCATTCCGTTCTTCGATCACATGCTCACGCTGTTTTCGAAACACGGACTCATCGACCTCAACGTGAAAACCATCGGCGACATCGCCGTGGACCCGCATCACACCATCGAGGACACCGGCATCGTCATCGGCGACTGCCTGCGCGAGGCGCTCGGCACCAAGCAAGGCATCCGCCGCTACGGCTGTTGTTATCTGCCCATGGACGAGACGCTCGCCCGCGTCGTCGTGGACCTCAGCAACCGCCCGCATCTCGAATTCCGCGCGCCCGCCGGCACGCCTTCGGCGCCCAACATGCCGTTCTCGCTGGTCGAGGAGTTCTGCCGCGCCGTCGCCTCCAACCTGCGCGCCAACATCCACGTCGAGTTGTTATATGGCCGCGACGGCCACCACATCGCCGAAGCCGTCTTCAAGGGCCTTGCACGCGCCCTGCGCGAGGCCTGCGAACGCGATGCGCGCGTGAAAGGAATTCCCAGCACCAAGGACGCGCTGTGAACGCCGCCCTCATCGATTACGGCGCGGGCAACCTCCGCAGCGTCGCCAACGCCCTGCGCGAACTCGGCGTCGAACCCCGCATCGTCTCATCGCCCGGCGCGCTGGCAGACGCCACACACCTCGTTCTTCCCGGTGTCGGCTCGTTCGGTGACTGCATGGCGCAACTGCAAAAACGCGACCTTGTCACAGCCATCCGCGAATGGGTCGCCGCCGGCAAGCCCTACCTCGGCATCTGCCTCGGCTATCAGATTCTCTTCGATTCCAGCGAGGAGGCCCCGGGCGTCCCCGGCCTCGGGCTGGTGCGTGGAACCGTGCGCCGCTTCACGGAGGTCGCGGGCTTGAAAATCCCCCACATGGGGTGGAACTCCGCGGTCCCGCGCAAACCACAGAACGCGGTCTGGGCGGGACTCGGATCCGAACCCTACTTCTACTTCGTGCACTCATACTTCCCCGTGCCGGATGACGACTCGCTCGTCGCCGCGCAAACCACCTATGGCGGCCGGACCTTCGCCTCCGCCATCGAGCGGCCCAACCTTCTCGCCTGCCAGTTCCACCCGGAAAAAAGCCAGGACGCCGGCCTCCGTCTGATACGGAATTTCCTCGGCCTCTGAGCGGTTCCGCTTGCTGCGGCGGATTTCCCGCAACACCGCACTGCGATCATGAAATCCTTCATCGCCATCATCACCGCGTTTCAGGAGAACCGCAGCAGCCGCGCCAATCTCAAGACGCTGCTCCGCCTGCTCGGCGTGATGTTCGCACTCATCGCGACCTACAGCGTGCTCTTCCACATCCTCATGGAGCATGAGGGCCAGCGCCACAGCTGGCTCACCGGCCTCTACTGGACGCTCACGGTGATGACCACGCTCGGCTTCGGAGACATCACCTTCCACGGCGATGTCGGACGCCTGTTCTCCATCATCGTGCTCGTCAGCGGCGTGATGTTCATGCTCGTCATCCTGCCCTTCACCTTCATCCAGTTCTTCTACGCGCCGTGGATCGAGGCGCAGACCAGAGCCAAGGCCCCGCGCGACCTGCCCGACGACACCCGCCGCCACGTGATCCTCACCCACTACGATCCGATCTGCGCCGCGCTCATTCCCATGCTTGAAAAGTACGGCCATCCCTACGTCGTGTTATGTTCTAACAGCGCGGAGGCGATGGAACTCCACGACCAGGGGATCAGCGTCGGCGTGGGCGCGCTCGATGATCCGGAAACCTACCGCCGCATGCGGCTCGACCGCGCCGCCATGCTGGTGACCAACCGCTCCGAGACCCTCAACACCAACATCACCTTCACCGCCCGCGAGTTCTCGCCCATGGTGCGCATCATCGCCACCGCCGGCTCCCATTCCGGCCGCGACATGCTCGAACTCGCCGGCGCCAGCCTCGTGCTGCGGCCGGATGAAACCATGGCCCAGGCGCTCGCCCGGCGCGTCATCGGCAAGGACGGCGCCGCCCACATCATCGGCGAATCCCACGGCCTGCTCATCGCCGAGGCGCACGCCGCCAACACCCCGCTCGTCGGCCAGACCATCGCCCACAGCGGCATCCGCCAGCACAGCGGGCTGAGCGTCATCGGAGTCTGGGACCACGGACGCCTCGCCACCGTGGAGCCACACCTCATCATCGAACGCCAGACCGTCTTCGTGCTCGCCGGAACCGCGGACCAGATCGGGCGCTACAACACCGCCTTCAGCCGGGCGGATGACCAATCCTCGCATGTCATCATCATCGGCGGTGGACGCGTCGGCCGCCTCACCCATGACGCCCTCACCGCCGCCGGACTGCATCCGCTCATCATCGAGAAACTCGCCCAACGCGTCAGCCAATACGGCGACTCGGTCATCGGCGACGCCACCCACATGGAAACCCTGCGCAAGGCCAAGGCGCGCGAGGCCAACGCCGTCATCATCACCTCCCACGATGACGACACCAACATCTCGCTCACGATCTTCTTCCGCCGCCTGCGCCCCAACGCCCAGCTCATCACCCGCTGCTCGCTTGAGCGCAACGTCCGCACCCTGCACCGCGCGGGCGCCGACCTCGTGCTCTCCTCCGCCTCGATGGGCGCCAACTCGATCTTCAACGAACTGCGCGATACCGACAACCTGCTGCTTGCCGAAGGTGTGTGCCTGTTCCCCTCGCCCGTGCCCGACTCCATGGCCGGCCGCCTGCTCGCCGATTGCGCCGTGCGCAGCGAAACCGGCTGCACCATCATCGCCGTCGAACACCAGGGCGGGCGCACCATCAATCCCGACCCCGGCTGCCGCCTGCCCGAAGGCGGAACGCTCCTGCTCATCGGCACGCTCGAAGCCGAGGAAAAATTCCTCCGCCAGTTCAAACCCGAACTCGCCCCCCAGGAACTGCGCCGCCGCTGGCGCAGGCAGGCCCGCGCCGGAACCTGAAGCCACAATCATCCATGATTGGAAAATGCCGCATGTTTTCCTGATGTGAATCCTCCGCCAGCGGTGTATGGCTTGCGGCATGCCGGATTTTTGGACATCCGAAATTTTGTGGGGCGGCGTGGGAACCGGCGTCGCCTGGCTGATCACGATCAGTTTGCTGGTGGTGGGCGCGGCGGGCTGTTTCCTGCCGGTGTTGCCGGGGCATCTGCTGTTGTTCATCGCCGCGGTGGCGCACCGCCTGATGCTCGGTGCCGACTCCGGGTTGCAGTGGTGGTCGTTTGTGATCCTCGCGCTGCTGATGGCGGCCTCGCAGGCGCTCGAAATGCTCAGCGGCGCGGCCGGCGCGAAATGGTTCGGCGGCAGCCGCTGGGGCGCGCTCGGCGCACTCGCGGGCGGCATCGCCGGCATGTTCTTCATGCCCTTCGGGCTGCTGCTCGGCCCGCTGTTAGGCGCGGTTGCCGGTGAGTTGGTCATTGCGAAACAACAACCCAGGCCCGCGGTGGTTTCCGGCGTCGGTTCGGTGGTCGGCACGCTCGCCGGCATGGGCATCAAGCTCGCCCTCGGCGCCGCGATGATCGCTTGGTTCTTCCTCGATGTGTTCCTGATCGGCTGAGCCGGATCTCACTGCGCCGAGGACTGGAAGGTTTCCCCTGTTAGACAGGCGCGCGCCTCGCCCACCAGGAAAAGCGAGCCGGCGACCAGGATGGGCAGCTTCGTCTCCCGCGCGGCACGGAAGGCCTCCGCAAACGATTCGTGACACTCATGCGGTGGCGCGCCGGCGGGAAGATGGCCGGCAAGTGCGCGCGGAGCGACCGCGCGCGGCGTGTCCACCGGGCAGAAGAAAATCCGCTCCGCCAGTGGCGCGAGCATTTCCAGGATGCCGGCGATGTCCTTGGCGGCCACGGCGCTGAAAACCAGCGCGGCCTTGCGCTCGCCGAATTTCCCGCGCCACGTGTGCGCCAGCACGGCGGCGGCATGCGGATTGTGCGCGCCGTCGAGAATGATGTCCGGCCGGATTTCCTCGAAGCGTCCCGGCCATTCCAGATGCGTGAGCCCGTGGCGCACGCTTTCCTCGCGCAGCGGGATGCCGGCGGCATGCAGCGCGGCCACGGCAAGCGCCGCATTCCATTGCTGGTGCGCCCCGGGCAGTGCGAGCGGATATCCTAACAAAGGCTGTTCCACAAACTGCAGCGGCGCGCGCGTTTCATTCGCCGCCTTTTCCAACACCTCGCGCGCCGCCGGCTCCTGCGGCGAGGAGATCGCCGGTTTTCCCATCACGAATATCCCGGCCTTCTCGGCGGCGATCTGCTCCAGCGTGTCGCCCAGCCACTGCATGTGGTCCATCCCGATCGGCGTGATGACACACACATCGGCCGGCACCGCGGTGGTCGCGTCGAGCCGCCCGCCCATGCCGGTTTCCAGGACGATCAGCTCGCAGCCGCACTCGCGGAACCAGCGCATCGCCAGCACGAGCGCGATCTCGAAAAACGTGGGATGCGTCTCCATGCGCTCGCAGATCGCACGCAGCGCGGTGAGCATCGCCGCGCATTCCTCCTCCGGTATCTCGCGGCCGGAAACCTTGATGCGCTCGCGGAAGTCGATCAAATGCGGCGAGGTGAACAAACCGCTGCGCCTGCCGCAGGCGCGGGCGATGCTGTCGATCATCGCACAGGTGCTGCCCTTGCCATTGGTGCCCGCCACATGGATCACCAGCGTGTCATGCGCGGGATACGCGAGGTATTCACGCAACAAGCGGCGCGCCCCGTCCAGCCCGAGTTTGATCCCGAACATCTGGGTGGCAAACAACCAGTCGATGGCCTCGCGGTATTGCATGATGTGATATCAAAATACAGAAGTTTAACCACAGATTGCACGGACTGACACAGATTTTGAAGACTTGTGATAAAGGTAATGAAACCCGTTTGGCGTGGGTTCCAATCCGTGCAATCTGTGTAATCCGTGGTCAAAATCCATCGGATGGTTCCTATGACTCTTGAGTTTGGGATGAAGCGCTGATGTGAGGAGCATCTGTCAGCCTTTCACACGTTCGACATCCGCGCCGAGCATCAGGAGTTTCTCGTCGATGTGCTCATAGCCGCGGTCGATGTGATAGAGGCGGCTGATTTCGGTGGAGCCCTTGGCGGTGAGCGCGGCGAGCACCAGCGCGGCGGAGGCGCGCAGGTCGGACGCCATCACCGGCGCGGCGGAAAGTTTCCCGACCCCGCGCACCACGGCGGTGCCGTTGTCCACCTTGATGTCCGCGCCCATGCGCTTCAATTCGGCGCAATGCATGAATCGCTGTGGGAAAATCGTGTCCTTGATCACGCTGATGCCTGCCGTGGTGGCCAGCAGCGCCGTCATCTGCGCCTGCATGTCGGTGGGATAACCGGGAAAGGGCGCGGTGACGAGGTCCACACCTTTGAGATTGTCGCCGCGATGGATGGTGCAGGTGTCGCCCGCCTCGTTGAACTCGACGCGGTGGCCGGATTGCTCGATGGCGGCGGTGATCGCCTTGAGGTGATCGCGGCAGACGCGGCGCAGTTTCACGCCATCCCCGGCGAGCGCGGCGGCGGCCATGAACGTGCCGGCCTCGATGCGGTCCGGGATCACGGTGTGCTCGACGCCATGCAAAGCCTTCACGCCCTCGATGACAATCCGGCGGGTGCCCGCGCCGGTGATCTTCGCGCCCATCGCGTTGAGGAAATCCGCGAGGTCCAGCACCTCGGGTTCGGCGGCGGCGGATTCGATCACGGTGACGCCCTCGGCCAGCGTGGCGGCCATCATCACGTTGTCGGTGCCCAGCACGGTGGGGCCGTGGGTGCCGCGAAGATCGATCTCCGCGCCCTTCAGGCCGTCCTTGGCTGTTAGAATGATGTTTCCTCCCTCGAACTCGACCTTCGCGCCGAGCGCCTCAAGCCCGCGCAGGTGGAGGTCCACCGGGCGGTCGCCGATCACGCAGCCGCCGGGCAGCGAAACGACCGCGCGGCCCATGCGCGCGAGCAGCGGACCCATCACGCAGATCGAGGCGCGCATGCGGCGCACGAGTTCGTAAGGCGCGGTGTCGGAAATCTCCTCACA
>JALOUA010000181.1 GCA_025457625.1 Akkermansiaceae bacterium | reverse complement strand
GCCGGATCGCGCCGTTGCGGCGTGAAAACCTCCTGCACCACGTAGCGCTGCAAGCGACAGGCGCTGTCCATTGTGGTGCCCGCAAACGAGGCGACGAACACTCCCATCAGGGCGATGCCGATGTCGCGTGGAATGCCGAGGGCGGAGAGGAAATTCCCGCCACCGGCGACGAATGCGCCGATGGTGGCCGCGAGCGACTCCGCCTGGCCCCAGCTCGCGTATTGATGCGTCCATGCGGAGGTTCCCTGGAGCATCGAGCCGTCCGGCAGAACGAGCCCGAGCCCGAGCCCGGCGGCACAGGCGAGGATGACCAGCGTGGCGAGAAACCCCTCGGTGAGCATCGAGCCGTAACCGACAAACGACGCGTCGTTCTCGCTGGAGAGTTGTTTGCTGCTGGTGCCGCTGCTGACAAGGCAGTGGAACCCGCTCACCGCGCCGCAGGCAATGGTGATGAACAGGAACGGAAACATCAGCGGCGCACCCGCGGGTTTCCACTGCACCATCGGCGCCACGAATTCCAGCGTGGGGCGCGCACCCGACGCGCCTGCGGCCCCGCCGAAAACGGCGGCCGCCACCAGTCCCAGCACCAGCAGGCCCAGCGTCGAGAGCAGTTGCAGCGAGTTGATGAAATCCCGCGGCTGCAGCAGCAGCCAGACCGGCAGCACCGAAGCGACATAACAATAACCCAACAGCAACGCCGTCCATGCCCACACCGGCATCGAGGCCAGGGTTTGATTGAACGAATGCAGCCAGCCGGTGTCGCCGTAGATCACGGAAAGATACATCAGCACCAGTGTTGCGAGCGAGGCGAGGCTGATGTTCCGGCCCTTGCGGTGCACCCAGCCGCCGATCATGATTGCCAGCGGGATTTGCACCAGACAGGGGAAAATCGCCATCGGGAACTGCCGGAACACCGCGGTGATCACCAGTCCGAAGACCGCCAGCACCAGCGTCAGCGCCATCACCAGGATCCACATGAAAAGCCACCGCACACGCGGCCCGACGATGCGGCCGGCCAGTTCGCCGACGGATTTCCCCTCGTTGCGCAGGCTCACGACCAGTGAGCCGAGGTCGTGCACCGCGCCGACGAAGATCGAGCCCAGCAACACCCACAGCAGCGCGGGCAGCCAGCCCCAGATCACGCCGATGGCCGGGCCGACGATCGGCCCGGTGCCGGCGATGGAGGTGAAATGATGCCCGAAGACGATCGCGCGCGGCGTCGGCACGTAGTCCACATCGTCGCGCAGTGTGACAGACGGACAAACGCGTTGTGCCGAGAGTTGGAAGATCCTGCGGCCCAGCCAGCGGCCGTAGGTGTGATACGCCAGGAGGTAGAGTGCGATGGTGCCGAGCGCGAGCAGCAGGATTTGCATGGGTTTGACTAGTGCGGCAGGGTTCTCGAAAGCCAGCGGGAAATCATGAAACTCACCCGCCCCGTCATGGTTTGGGTCTCATCCAGAGATAGACCCAGCGCTCGGAGACGGCCTTGCCGGCGGCATCCTGGAGTTCGCAGGTCATGTCGATCTGGTCGAGGCCGGGCGGCGGCTCGATGACGAAAAAGGCGCGCAACACCTGCGGCATGTGCACATTGGGACTGCGTCCCAGACCGGCGGGCAGGTCGTCCACATTGGCCATGCTCAGATCGGTGAGATCGGCGTGGATCAGCTTGACGGCGGGATTGTCGAGCGTGACCACCGGTTTGAACCCGGAGGCGTCATCCCATTTCGGATCGCCGGATTTCGGTTCGGGTTGCAGCGGTTTGGCGAAGTCGATGGCGATGAGAACCTGGTCCGGCCGTTGGACCGGCTCGCCGGAACGGGTGGCGCGAACGCTGAACAAACCGGACGGCGGCGGATCGCGCAGCCAGCGCAGGCGATAGTGGAAACGGAACGGTTTGCCGGTTTCCGGTGCCGTCGCGGGTTCCCACAGCAGGATGACGTTGTCGTTGGTCTCGTCGATCGTCGGCATCTCGATGAGATGCAGTTTGCCATGATCGAAACCACTGACCGGCTCGACCCGCACCGAGGGACGGTCGTGGTAATGCGCCTCCAAATCCTGATAGGAGGCGAACGAGCGGTCGCGCTGCACCAGCGCCCACGAGCGCGGGTTCTCCATGGTGAAGACACAGTGGCGGAAGCGGTTGTGGGTGTGTTCGAGCGGACGGAAGTGAAGGTTGCCGCTGCCGAGTTCCATCAGGAGACCGTCGCTGTCGTGGACTGCGGGCCGGAAGTCGTGCGGCTTCGGGTGGGTGCCCTCGCCGAACCAATACATCGAGGAAAACGGTGCGAGGCCGAGTTGTTTGACCGGTTGGCGCAGGGTGATTTCCGCCTCGATGTCCATCACGGTTTCCGGACCGGGCGTCACCAGGAACCGGTACGCGCCGGCGACACTCGGGCCGTTGAGAATGGCGTGGATTTCCAGCGTTTTGGCATCCTTTGCGGGCTTGTGCAGATGAAACTCCGTGAAGTCCGGAAACTCCTCCGGCACGCCAGGCAGGCCGCTGTTGATCGAGAGCCCGCGCGCCGAAAGTCCGTAAGGGGCCTGCGCCGGAATCGCGCGAAAATAACTCGCGCCGAGAAACACCAGGAACTCATCCATGTAGTCCGCGCTGTTGAGATGGCAGCGCGCGCGCCATCCCGCATATCCCTGGGGTGCCGGAATGCCGGCCGGGATCCGCTGCTTGCCATAGTCGAACAAGCCGCGGTCGAAGGCCAGCGGCACCGCCTTGCCATCCGCCACCTCGCGGATCGCCACCATCTGGCGCGCCGTCCAGCCGGGATGGAAGAAGTCGATGGAAAACGGCAGCTTCTCCTTCGCCCACAGGCCCTCGTCCATCTTGAAACGGATGTCGCGGTGCTGGTCGTAGTTGAGGTTTTTCCAGAAATCATCCAGCACCGCCGGCGCAGGCTGGTAGGCTGCGCCGGCGAGCGTGCGCGCCCTTTCGCGGAGCTGCGCAAAGGCCTCGTCGCCGGCGGCGTGGCCGGTCAGGGACAGGGCGAGCAAAATCAGGGATGGTCGCGGCGGGCGGAACATGGCGGCTTTATGAGCAGATCACGGATGCATGGCAATCGCGGGTTTCCGGATGGTTTTCGCGCCTTGCATGCCGGGTGGGGACCCGTCATGATGCCCAAGCCGCATGGCGACCACGATGAATGCGGAATTGAACGACAACGACTACCGGGTTCCGGACATCACCGCGGATGACGTCTGGGCCGATCCGGAATGGCTGCACGAGCCAGGCCAGCGCTTTCTCCCGCCCAAGCGCGTCAACGGTGTCAATGGCCACACCGCGGGACCGAACGGCCATGAGGGCGGACTGCGCATCGGCTCCGCTCTGCAAGCGTCCAGCCATGCGGTTGAAACCGCCGGGACGGGCCTGGAAGTCGCGGTCATCTCCGGCGAGGTCGTGCGACTGGCCCCAGAGATTCCGTCTGCCGAGCGCGTGCCCCGCCAGTTCACTTTCCATCAACGGCCCGCAGACGAGGGGAATCACCATCTAACCGCCGGCGAAGCCCGCGAGTGGGGGCGCTCGCAAAAGGCCTCCCGCCAGTCGATCCTGTGGTTTGCGGGCTCCGGCCTGGCCGTGTGCCTGGTCGTGGTGGGCGCGCTGATGATGCTGCCCAGGATCAACCGTTCCAACGCGATGGAGCCGCGCCCCGGACAAACCGAACTCGTCATCGCCAAGGACACCACGGATGCGGCCAAACCCATCACCGAAATGCTCGCCCGGCAGAAAGAAGCCGAACGCCTATATCAGGCATGGCTCACCGCGACCTCCAGGGATGACATCTCCCATCTTGTTAGAAACCCGGAGGCGGCGCTTGCGCGGATCACTGACGACGCGCTGCCCAAACTGGCTCCGCAACAGGCGGTTCCCGCCCGCGGCGCGACGTGGAACGCCCTCGACAAGGGCGGGCTGGTTTTCGGCATGCTGGAGGGCGAGCTGCCGGATCACACGGCATTCGGCGCCTACTTCGTGCTCGTCGATGGCGCGTTGCGCATGGATTGGCAGGCCACCACCGCACATGGCAGCGCGGATTTCGCCACACTCGCACGCGGCGGAGGGGATGCCGCCGAAATCCGCGGCTGGATCAAACCCGCGGATTTCTACACGCTGGCTTTTCCGGAGGAGCGCTATCAGAGTTATCAATTGTTATCTCCCGACCAGAGCTCCTCGCTGTGGGTTTACACCCGGCGGGAAGACCCGGCCCATCACTTGTTGAGTGGCGAATTCGATGGCGGAGCCATTCTCAGCGGCACGCCCCAGCCGGGGAAATTCACGCTGCGTCTCGAGGCGGGACCGGAGGACGCGCTGCCCAACCAGTGGTTGATCGTGGAATTGCTTCACAAAGACTGGATCGCCCCGTAATACCATCCGCCTGTGAGCGATTCCCAACTGTTCTGGTTCCACTGCGGGCGTTGTGGCGTGTTGTTTCAATCCACGCTGGAAAAATCCGCTGGCCGGATCTGCTCGGAATGCGGGGCCGACCCCAGCCCCGGCATCGCCAGGGCGGCCCTGCCGCAGATGGCCGCCGGAACGCCGGGAGAAGCGCGCGAGGATGCGCAGACGCCTGCCAGAGGGCGCGAGAAACGCAGCACGCGCAAACCGAAAAACCCCCACATCATGGCCAAGCTCATGCTCGGTTGGACGCTGGTGCTGGCGCTCATCGTGCTCGGCGCGCGCAAGTTGTATTATGCCGAGCCGCAGCCACGCGGCGAAGTGGCACCCACCCGTGAGACCGCTGCTCCCAGCGCGGAGGACCGCGAGTTCATGCAAACCGCAGGCCCCTTGTGCGGCCAGGTTTTCCAGGGCTTTCTGAGCGCCGGCACGCCCGAGGCGCGCAACCAGTTCGTGCTGTCACCCGTGACCACGGCATCGCGCATGGCGCGCTTTTACAACCTCAATCCGCTGGTCAATATCCGGCCGGAAACGCTCAGCCTGTCCGCCAGCGGTCTCGTCCGGCTTCCGGGCGGCGACGCTTTCGAGGCCCTGTGGGAGGCCAAGGACGGCAGGATCTTCGACGCTGTGTTCCGCAAGGAAAACGGCGAGTGGCGGCTCGACTGGGAACACTTCGCGCGTTACAGCGATTACCCGTGGTCGCTCTTTCTCGCGGGTTCCGGGCCGGAGGAGGGCGAGTTCCGCCTGCTGGCGCGCGAGCGGCTGGCCGACGAGCGCAAAAACGAACCCGAGATCAGCATCGTGCTCTATGCCCCGCGGTTCGGCGCGCCTGCCGAAGCCGGTTCCCAATCGCCCGAATTCCTCGTTTCCCGCGATACGACCGACGGACAACTGCTCGACGCCGCCTTCCAGACGGCGCGTGCCGGCCGCAAGGTCTTTGACGCCGACATGGCCGACCTCAATCCCGACGGCATGATCCGCGTGAGGGTCAAGGTGCGCCGCTCCGAAGTGGACACGGAACGCAAATTCGAAATCACCGGCGTGACGGCCTGCCACTGGTATTCGGTCGATGATCCCGGCGTGGAGCCGCTGGTCCGTCAGCCCGCCCCGGTGGAGGAGTGAACCAGCGCGGCGCGCATCGTTTCGAGCGGATCAGCCCCCGGAAACCACTGTTGGAACGCCAGCACACCCTGATGCAGCAACATCGAAAGTCCGTTGGATGTGCGGCAGCCGCAAGCCGCCGCCTGCGCCAGCATGGGCGTGACCGGCGGCTGATAGATCGTATCGTAAACCATCTGCCCGGGTCTGAGGCATTCCTCGCTGAGAACGGACGGATCGCCATCCTTCAATCCCACCGATGAGGTGTTGACGATCAAATCGCAATCGAGGCACTGCGCCGCCAGGGATGGATCGTCGAACGAGAGGGCGCGGATCTCCGCCTCCGAGCCCGCTTGCCGCAGCTTCGCGACCAGCGGTCCGAGCTTCTCCAGACTGCGGTTGACCAGCACCAGCCCGCGCACTCCCGACAACGCGCACTGGCTGGCGATGGCCTGACCCGCACCGCCGCCAGCGCCGGCGATGGCCACCCGCAGCCCGGCCAGCGCCACTCCGAAGTCGTCTTCGATCGCCCGCGCGAAACCGGGGCCGTCGGTATTGAATCCACGCGTCGCATCCGCATCGAACCGCACCGTGTTGACCGCGCCGAGCGCCCGCGCGCCGGGATGCGCCTCGTCACAAGCGGCCAGCGCGTCGAACTTGTGCGGCACCGTCACATTGCAGCCGATGAATCCCAGCGCCCGCATCCGCGCAAAGGCCTCCGGGACACCGCCGGGTTCCACTTCCAGCCGGATGTAGCGGGCGTCGATGCCCAGCGCGTCCAAGGCCGGTTGGTGCATCCGCGGCGAGGCCGAGTGCGCCACCGGCCAGCCAAGCACCGCCAGCCTCGCGGGTTTGCCGAATCCCGCATCCAGCTCCGCCCTCGCCGCCAAGTCCCTCGTTGTGTAAACCTGCTTCATCCTGTTGCGAAGGTCCGCGGCAAATTGACCGGCCCGCGTCCCGCACACGGATCTAAGCGTCCGCAACACCCGCGTCCAGAACACATCATCCCACCGCGTTTCCAGCGATGCGAAATCCGAACCGTTTCATCTGCCGACACGGAACTCGCGACCGCGCCGGCGGCCCCGCCATCCGACCCTGCAAGCCAACAGCTCCGGTCAACTTCGGGGGAGTGAAGACCGACGCGATTGCCGCCTACAATCTCGGACGGATCCGGCTTCCGGCTTTGCGGGATCGGCGAACCTGACTGCGAACGCTTTGACGCGCAGCTCGAAACCAAACAATGGGGCGGCCCACCCATCGACTTCGGTGATAAAACCGCGGCGGCGCGTGACCCAAAACCCATCGACCCGCCACCGGTCCAACGAACGTCGCAAGTGAATTTGTGATTTTTTGTGTCTCTCGTAATTTGGGGATCGGATCAGGGCGGTTTCAGAACCTCCGGCTCAGCGAGAGGGAGCTTGGATCGCCGAAGCGCCAGTGCAGATCGGTCGCGCGGGAGATGCCGATG
>JALOUA010000180.1 GCA_025457625.1 Akkermansiaceae bacterium | reverse complement strand
CCGGCCTGCTTGGCGAGTTTCACCATGGCGATGAGCTGGTCCTGGTGGCTGTGGACGCCGCCGTCGGAAACCAGGCCGATGAAATGCAGGCGCGTGGATTTGGCCTTGGCGAGCGCTTCGGCGAACACCGGATTGGCGGCCAGCACGCCGTCGGCGATCGCCTTGTTGATGCGGGTGAGGTCCTGATAGACGATGCGGCCCGCGCCGAGATTGAGGTGGCCGACTTCCGAGTTGCCCATCTGCCCGGGTGGCAGGCCGACATCCATGCCGGAGGCGCTGAGGAAGCCTTTCGGGTATTGTTCGAGCATCACGTCGTGAAAAGGCGTGTCGGCCAGCAACACGGCGTTGCCGTCCTTTTCGGCCGTTTCCATGCCTCCGGGGTTCACACCCCAGCCGTCGCGAATGATGAGCACCACTGGTTTCTTTGCCATGACGCCGCGCGTTTAACGCCCCCCGCCCGGCCGGGCAAGCGTCGAGAAGGCCCAAAATTCGGGATTCTGATGTTGCGCGGGCGACGATGCGCTCTCTAGCCTGATTCCATCATGATGAAACGAGCAGTGATCGGGTTGATGGTTCCGGCGATGATTTTCCTCGGTGCCTGCGGTAAAAAAGAACAGGTGAAGGCTCCCGAAACCGCTCCCGCCGCGAGCGCAACGGAAACCGCGCCGCCGCCGGTGCCCGAGATTGTCGTCAAGCCCGTCGCCCTGAGCGCGGAGGAGCGGGCCGCGATGCTCGGTTTCGTGCGGCACCTGCCGCAGGACACGGAGGTCGTGATGTCGTTGCACAATGGTTCGAAAGCCGCCGCGCGCGTGAAATCCAGCAAGCTTTGGCAACTCATGCAGGCCGAGACGGGCATGGATTTCGGCGACGGTCCGGAGGACGAGGAATCCGCCGACGGCGCGGAAGCGGGACCCGAAGGTCCATCCGCGCTTTTCGGCAGGGAGTTCACCATCGCGCTGGGCAAGCCGGTGGGCGAACAAACGGCGCATCTCCTCAGGCTGAACGGCCGCAGCACCTACTTCCAAATGCGCATGATGACCACGGCGCTCGCCGAAGCGGCCAAATCCGGCGATTTCGACAGTCTCGCGGAGGCGATGGGCGGCCAGTTCAACGAATCATTGCTGCGCGACATCCTGGCCGACCCGGAATCGGGCGTGCCCCTGTTCGAACGAATGGCCATGCCGCCGCTTTACCTCGCCTTCCGCACCACGCCCGAGGGACGCGAGGCCGCCGCCCAACAACTCGCCGCACTCACCGAAAACCTCGGCATGTTCGGCGAGATCGTCGAAGCCGTGGAAGTCGAGAAGTCCGGCCACACATTCGCCGGACAAAAAATCTCCGGCGCGGCCATCGCCGAGGGACTCAGGCAGGAGCGCTCGATGCTCGATGGCATGATGGAAGCGGAACTGGCGGACCGCCTGATCGCGGCGATCGCCCGGAAGGATCTCGTGGTGCTCAGCGGCACGATCGGTGACTATGCGCTGCTGTTCTTCGGTTCCTCGGCCGATGATCTGGTGCTGGTTGAAGAACCCGCCCAATCACTTGCGGCCACTGAGGATCTGGCGTTCTGCGACGCTTACGCCGACAAGGAACTGGCGGCCATTGTTTACGGCCGGAAGGAATCGCTCAAACGCATGACCGCTGGAGTGAACGGCCTGGACGACATCACCGGCGGCCTGCGCGACGGGCTCGCCGGCACCGAAGCATTGGGTGACACGCGCGACCTGGAGGCGCTGCTGCGAATGGTCTCGGAACGCGAGGCGTCCCTGCGCAAACTCGCGTCAACCGATGCCCACGGGCTTGTGGCGTTTTTCGACGATGGTCTGAAAATCGAGGGCTACGGCGGCACCGACAGCGGGGCGATCGACTGGGAGGCGCCTAACAAACTCGCCACGCTGGGCAGCGGCAGCGACGTCGCGCTCTTCATCAACATGACGACGGAGGACGACTACGACGAGAAGTTGCGCGCCTTCATCAAGGTCTTCACCGATACTGCCTACGCGCTTGCCATGCACGTGGCGGATTTGCCGGGCGCGGATGGGGAAATGGCCGGGTTCAAGGAGATGGCCGACCTGTTCGACGGGAAATTCCGTCCGCACCTCGTCGCGATGTGGGACGCGCTCGGCTGGGATTTCAGTGCCGGCCTCGGTGGTGAAAACGCCCTCGTCGTGGATCTCAGCGGTACCGTGCCGCCCATCCCGGGTGTGCCACAGTCGGTGGCCGATGACGCGAGGTTCCCCCGGGTTTCCCTCGTCTCACCGGTGACGGATCGTGCGAAAATCGCCGGTTCATGGGAGAAGATGAACCTCGGCATCGCCGGCATGCTCAAGGAAATCGGCGAGATGAACGGCCAGGAAATCCCGATGCAGAAACCGATCAGCTCCGAGCGCGACGGCTTCACCACCTGGTTTTTCGCCATGCCTTTTTTCAATGATGATTTCCTGCCGTCGGTGACGGTGGGTGACGAGTGGTTCGCGGCCTCCACATCCAAAAACCAGGCGCTCGACCTGCTGGCCAGGGCCGGCAGTGGCGAACCGGGCAAAGGCCTGCGCATGCAAGTGAACTTCGCCGCGCTCGCCGCCTTCGCCAATGAAACACTCGAGGTTCTCGCCAAAAATCCCGATGCCGTGCCGCTCGATGAGGAGGACATGGAGGATATCCGCAAACTCGCCGCGGCGATGGAGGACTTCGACAAACTCTCCGTCCACGTGCGTCGTGAGAACGGCCAACTGCGCAGCAGCACCCACTTGAAGACGCGCTGAGCGTTCCCGGCTTGCCACATCCCATGACCCTTCAACCCATCGGCACGCTCCACACGTGTTTCGGGGGCAAATTCGCGGTGCCCCGCCAGCCCGGGCTGTGCCCGTCCGCATGGGGCAGGCTGGTGTTGCATGAGCCATACCGGAGCCCGGATGCGATCCGCGGCATCGAGGGCTTTTCCCACCTTTGGCTGATCTTCGGATTTCACGAAACCGCCGCCCGAGGTTGGAAACCGACCGTCCGCCCGCCGCGCCTCGGCGGCAACCTCCGTGTCGGGGTTTTCGCCAGCCGCTCGACCTTCCGGCCCAACGCGCTCGGCCTCTCGCTCGTCCGGCTCGAGGGCATCGATGCGACCGCCGCCGACGGCCCGGCGCTTCTGTTAGGCGGAGTGGACCTGGTCGATGGCACGCCGATCCATGACATCAAACCCTACCTGCCATACGCCGAGTCCGTCCCCGATGCCGCCGCCGGTTTCGCGGGCGATGAGATTCCGCGCTTGAAAATCGAGCTCGCGGACGGGGCGGCGGAACGATTCGCCACCCTGCCGGAACGCGCCCAAGCCGTCATCCGTGAGGCGCTCGCGCTTGATCCGCGCCCGGCGGTCCGTGCGAACGACCCGGAGCGCGTCTTCGGCGCTCTCCTTTGCGGTCATGATGTGCGCTTCACCATCAGCCGGGGCATCTGCCGCATCGTGGAAATCGCATGACGCCCCGGATGCGACGCGCGCGGCCGGCCGTTTCAATTCCAGCGATGGGGGAAGAGCGGGAAGAAATTTTCAGAATTCCACTCCGTTGATGCGTTTCCACAGGTCACTTGAGAATCCAGTCGAGCGCCTTGGCGAGATCTTCCGGTTTTGCGTTGGAATGCCCCATGCCCGGCACATCGAGGAACTGGTAGTTCAAACGTTCGGCGGCCCATACCTTGGAAGTCAGCTGGATCTCCTCGTAGTTCTTGTCCTTGTCGCCCGAGATCACCACCCACTTCATTTCCTTGCGCGGAGAACGCTTGAACTCCCGGATGTCCATGCCCGGAAAATGGCTGCCCCTTCGCGGGTCGGAGGGCAGGTAGCTCTGCGCCGCATGGCTCACCGCGCCGACGAAATACTCGGGAAACATCGCCGCGGTGAGCATCGCCATGTGTCCGCCACCGGATAAGCCGCCGACCACGCGGCGCTTGGGATCGACCTTGTAGTCCTTCATCATCGTGTGCATGGCATCGATTGAGAGCGTCACGCGCCTCAGCATCTGCTGGTTGTTGCCCACGCCGTGTGGAATCACCGCAATCAGCTTCCGCTCGTCGAAAACCGATTGCCACGTGGCCGGATAGCGGGCTTCGGGCGAGGGCGGAATGTGCAGGTAGAGACCATAAGGCGTGCTGCCGTCATATGAAGCCGGCACGTAGAGATCGTAGCGATCCACGCCCGGATCACGGCGCATCCACACCGCGGGGTCGTCGTGCCTCGCCTGGGCGTCGGTGTAGGCGCCATTCTTGAAGGCGTCGGCCACATTGCGCCGCGTCCGATCCTTGCAATAGCCTTCCAAATCCGGGAACAGGCGCACCGTGACCGGCAGGCCGGTGCGCACTCCGGTCGGCGCGGATGCCGCGGCCGTTCCCGCTTGCGCCGCCGGGCTGCCCGGGGCGTTCTGCTTCGCGACCCACTCGCGGTCCGGTTCGGAAAGCTTTGCCAGCGGATAGTTCACGTCCTTCCCGTTCATCCGCAGGATCACCATCTGCCCGTCGCTTGAAACATAATCCGCCTCGATTTTGACCCCTTCCGAATTGGTCCATGTCCGCGCCGAAGCGGAAACCGCCATGCAGACCATCATCCCTAACACAAACGGCAGGAACCGTGGCATGCATGGCTTCCGGGAATTCGAACACTCGGGATGTTTGGGAGTGGCAGTCATTTTCCGGGAGTTTGGCAGTCCCCGGCGCATTGCCAAGATCGTTTTTGCATGTCCCTCAGGCGATTCCCTCGCGCGGATCCTTCATGCTCCGCGATCTCACGGCCAACGCGGAAGTGCCGGAAACCGGCCCGCATTCACGAGTCGCCGACCGCTCAAGGCGACAATTGAATTTCAAGATCCACCTTCACCGTGCTGGTCACCGGAACGTCCGCAAAATAATTCCCCTGCACCGGACTGATCGATGATGGATCGATCGCGACCGCCGCAGGGACGAAATAAGCATTCGCAAGGATGCCGTTGGTCGGATCGAATCCCTTCCACCCCGCGCCCGGCAGATAGACTTCCGCCCACGCGTGCATCGAGCCCACGGCCCGATTGAAGCCGACACCCTCGCCGGCGCCTTCACTCTCCGGCGGCGTGTCGTAAAGATAGCCGCTGACAAATCGGGCGGCCAGCCCGAGGCGGCGACATACGGCGACAAACAACATCGCCATGTCACGGCAAGAGCCGCGGCGCAGGCGCAGCGTCTCATCAGGCGTCTGGATTCCCTCCTCGTCGCGCCGCTCGTAGGCGATCGAGGCACGCACCGCCGAGTTCAAATCCCCCAGAAACCGGACGACATCATCATGACGATGCGGCGATGGCACCGCACCCCGGAACCAGTCCATGACCGTCGCCGCCTCCGGCACCGCTGTCCCGATCGCCGGGGCGAGCGCCGTGCGTTCGCGCGCCTCATAATCGAATGGATAGCCGGTCGCGTAGGGTTCGAGCACAAAATCAAAAGGGTTTCCCTCGTGGCTGTGCACCGCGATCCTGCACGTGAGAATCAGTTCGGTCGCCTCGGCGAGACCGGTGTGGGTGACGAGAACGATATTGTTGTATGAGTCGCGCACCCACCGCTGGCGGCTGGGTGGCGAGGTTTCCAGCGAAAACGAATCCACCACCAGCACATTGCTGTCGCGCGGACGCAGGAACACATGCTGGTCCGAGAAACTCACGGGCGCGGAATAGGAATAACAGGTGCGATGATGGATCGAGAGCTTCATGGGCGATTCCCAACCTGCCCCGCCCCCGCTCCACGGGCAAGCGCGGGTTTCCACATGAGACCTTCGAACAACGCGGCCCTCAATTGCCAGTGATGGTTTTGAAGTGATGAAACAGCGGGGGATCGACCGGCTGATTGATGAAGCCCGCATCGATAACCGGGTGTTGACCATGTCCGAAATTGCGCAACTGGCGGGCCAGGAATAACGCGAAGGCATGTTCACTCAAACGCATGAAGATATCCGTCCGAGCAGAGGATGAAGGCGCGGTCGCCGTGGATCGCGGGGATCGATTCGTGGAAGATGCCGTCCACGCGGCTGCGCCAGAGCAGCTTCGGGGTGCCGTCCGGATTCGCTTCGGTGGCCAGGCAGCTGATGAACACGTCGGTCGAGGAACCACAAATCACGGTGTCCGGCGTGCAAGCCGAGCCGGTCCAGCCGCCCGCGCCGGTGTAGTGCCAGAGGATCTTGCCGGTGCTGTCGTCGAGACAGAACAAGCGCGCCCCGCAAGGCATGCCGTCGTGATCGACCGTGGTCGAGATGAAGACCTTGTTGCCCGAAGCCGAGGCGGTGGCATTCATGCCCTTCTTGGGCCGGGTTGGGTCGCTGAAACGCCACTTTTCCTCGCCCGTGAGTTGATCCAATGCCACCAGGGTATTGGGCACGATGCGGCCTAACAGATTTCCTTTCCATAAAATGGCGGCGGCGGAGTCGGGACCACCGCCGCGGCGGTAGTCGATGCCTTCCTTGGCGTAGGCCCAATGCGTCCGCCCGTTCTTCTCATCGAGTGCGTAGTAGTAGCCGTCCCACGAGCCGGTATAGACAAAGCCCTGGCTGACGGCGGGGGAGGGATAGATGCCGCCGTTCGTGGGGCGCATCCATAGCGTGCTTCCATCCTCCGTCGAGAGTGCGAAGATCTTGCCGTCCACGGTGCCGGTGAAAAGGTGTCCTTCGTGCGGGGTGGAGGTGGTCCAGACCCAGCCGGGTTGCGCGGTCCAGAGCGGCGAGCCGTCGGCTTCGCTCACGCAGTGGAGATCGTCATTTCCACCCTGCTGGCCGAAGAACACCCGGCCATCGTGCACGGACGGCGCGCCGGAGACCTGGCCGGAGGCTTCATATCGCCAAACCTCTTTGCCGGTTTGCGTATCCATCGCGCGGACAAAGCGATCCGGGCCGCCGACAAAGACCTTGCCCTTGCTGACCGTCGGGGGCGACTGGTAATCGCCACCCGCCGCGACGACATCGGCCAGGATGCGACGG
>JALOUA010000401.1 GCA_025457625.1 Akkermansiaceae bacterium | reverse complement strand
GACCTGCTGGAGGAAATCGGCGAGCTTGAGCTCCAGCTCGATTCCGCCGATCCGGCCCGCATGAAACCGCGCATCGAGTCCGTGCTCAAGGGCCTTGGTTTCCAAACCAAGGACTTCGCGCGCGACTGCTCCGAGTTTTCCGGCGGCTGGCAGATGCGCATCGCGATGGCCAAGCTGTTCCTCCAGGAGCCGGAGGTTCTTCTGCTCGACGAGCCGACCAACCACCTCGATATCGGCACCCAGATCTGGGTCGAGCAATACCTCGTCAGCTATCCCGGCGCGATCCTGCTCATCTCCCACGACCGCGCGCTGTTAGACACGCTGTGCACGCGCACCATCGCCTTCGCCAACGGCCGCGCCGAGGAGTATGCGGGAAACTTCTCCTACTTCGAGCGCGAGTCCGTCCTGCGCAAGGAAATCCAGCTCAGGCAATACGAGGCCCAGCAGCGCGAGATCGCCGAAATCCAGCGCTTCATCGACCGCTTCCGCGCCTCCGCCAACAAGGCGACGCTCGTCCAGTCCCGCATCAAGATGCTGGCCAAAATCGAGCGCATTCCCGCGCCCGAGCGCGACGACGCGGTGATGAACTTCAAGTTCCCGCCGCCGCCGAACTCCGGCCACATGGTGGCCAGGCTGGAAGGCGTTTCGAAAAGCTACGGTCCGCTCAACATCTTCAGCGGCTTCGATTTCGAAATCAACAAGGGCGAGAAGTTCGCCATCGTCGGCCCGAACGGCGCGGGCAAGTCCACCTTCTGCCGCCTGATCACCGCGCAGGAGGATCCGGACACCGGCACGCACACCTTCGGCCACAAGGTGGCCACCTCGTTCTTCTCACAAAACCACGCCGACGAACTCGATCCGGATCTCACCGTGCTCGAAACCGTCGAGGCGGCCGCCTCCCGCGAGTCCGCACCGCACGCGCGAAATCTGTTAGGTTGTTTCCTGTTCCGCGGCGACGATGTGTTCAAGAAGGTCGGTGTTCTATCAGGTGGCGAGCGCTCGCGCGTGGCGCTCGTCTGCATGCTGCTGCGCCCGGCGAATTTCCTGATCCTCGACGAACCGACCAACCACCTCGACATGCAGTCCCAGGACGTGCTCCAGCGCGCGCTCATCGACTATCCCGGCAGCGTGATGATTGTCTCCCACAACCGGAATTTCCTCGATCCGCTGGTCACCAAGACCCTCGAGTTCCAACCCGGCCGCCAGCCGGTCCAATATGCCGGAAACATCACCTATTATCTGGAGAAATCCGCCGGGGATGAGGCCGCGAGAAAAGGCGAGCCCAAACTCACCACTCTCGGCGCAGCCGCGGCAATTGGCTCGCCCCGCCCGTCCGCTCCCGGAGTCAGCCGCAAGGAACAGCGCCGGCTCGAAGCCGAGGCGCGTGAGATGAAGTCCAAGGTGCTCAAGCCGCTGGAGGCCGATTTCGAAGATCTCGAAAAAAAGATCGCCGAGCTCGAAGGCGCGCAAGCCACCCTCACCCGGCAGCTTTCCAGCGAAGCCGTCACCCACAACACCGCCAAACTCCGCGAAGTCACCCACGCACTTGAAAAAATCGCCAAAGCCCTGGAATCCAGCTATTTCCGCTGGGGCGAGCTCTCCGACGAAATCGAGAAAGTGAAGGCGAAACTCGGCATGTGAAACCCGATCCGGGAACACCGTTTACGGACGCTGCATCTCCCGCAGGCTCCACCAGATCCCCGCCGCGGCCGATCCTTCGCCAGCCATCTTCCGCGCCCCACCCTGCCGCCGCGGCCCGTAGCGTTGCCGCGCCGGCTCGAACGCCGCATTCACAAACACCCGCAAGCCGATCACCGCTCCATCCGTGAAATACCTCACCCGGCAGCGCAGCAATCGGGCGCGGATAGGCAACAGGGCAAAAACCGTGGCCATGACAAAGACCATGCCGCCGGCGTGCCACACGGTGGCCCGTCTCATGCCGGATGATGTTGCATTGGAACGACTCATAGCCCCTTGTAGCCCGACCATCGCAGGCATTCGCCTGCCGCGGCCTGTTTCAGTTCCACATCGCCTGCCTCCGGCGTAGGGCGCTGCATGCCCCACCGCAAGGTTCCGCCGTCCATCACGGAGTAGAGAACCGGGCGGTTCACCGAGGCCGGAGCATCCGCCAATTGAATGGCGCGTCTTCCGGCACCACCGGCAGCACCTGCGGCGTCCTGCGCCACCGCGCGCCATGCATCCATGTTCCAGACGTAGGCGCTTGCCGTCCCGCTCAAGCCAGGCGGTGGTTTGAAACCGATCATTCTGACTGCAAACATGTCCGCCGTCACCGGCACACAAGCACTGAAACACGCGGTGCGATAGCTGTCCCTTGTCGCCGGATACCCGGGGTGCGCGTAATGCGTCAGTGTGGTCAAGCGCCCGCTCCGCGACTTCTCCTGCGGGGTGACCGGCGGATTCTGCGGCTTGTTGTCTCCGCCCTCCACAGGAACCCAGCGGCCGAGCTGTGGGTCCCAGTATTCGCAGTAATAATGCAACTGATCTGCCGCATACCGCCAACACATCAGGCAATGCCGGGCCGGGATCCCCACCGCACGCAGCAGATACACCATCATCATGTTCAAATCGCCGCAGCCGCACTGCCAATGCGCATGACCTGCAACGGCGTCTTGCAGCGGTCCTCGGAAGGGCCGAGAACGGCGCGCGGCGGCTTGCCGTCCTGTCCGATCATCCACCAGGCGTGGATCGCCGCCATCGCTTCCCACGTGCTCTTTTTTCCCGCAATGACCGGCTGCATCCGCTCATACAAATCCTTCCGCCAAAGACTTAAATCCTCCTCCAGCACCCGGTGAGGCAGCACCCAGTCCCGCCAAAGTTCCTCATCCAGTTTTTCGCCCAGATACGGTAGCGCTTCATGAACTTTACGGGCATAGGTGACGTTTTCGATGATCTGTTCGGTGGTC
>JALOUA010000012.1 GCA_025457625.1 Akkermansiaceae bacterium | reverse complement strand
GATTCATCCGCGATGTGCTGAAATCAACCGCATGAAAAAGCCATGCGCATCTCTGCCGCTTCGACGCTCATAGAGCGCCGCTACAGGCGATTCATCCGCCATGTGCTGAAATCAACGGCATGAAAATGCCATGCGCATCTCTGCCGCTTCGACGCTCATAGAGCGCCGCTACAGGCGATTCATCCGCCATTTGCTGAAATCAACGGCATGAAAATGCCATGCGCATCCCTGCCGCTTCGACGCTCATAGAGCGCCGCTACAGGCGATTCATCGCGGGATCGGCAAGGTCGGGCTCGGTGATCTCACGCGACCTTGACCGGTGGACCGGCGGGAGACAGGCTTGGCGCAGATGATTCACGACATGGATTTCAAAGCCCGCACCCTCGCCGCTTTGCGCGCCGCGCGCACCGATGCCCCTGCCAAAACCGCCCTTGTCGGGCTGGATGGATTCGTTGACACCATCGTCACTCCGGTCGCGCAGAGGACCGGGCAGGGCGAGGCCTTCACGCCGATCCGCACGATCCCGGAGTTTGCACAGCGTGTTGCCGGCGCGGCCGGAAAAAGCACCAACATCGAGTTCTACCCGTTGATGGACAAGCTGGGCGGCAACGGTCCGATCATGGCCAACGCCCTGCTCGCGGCGGGCACGCGCGTCACCTACATCGGCGCGCTCGGCCGGCCTTCGATCCATCCGGTGTTCCTCGACTTCGCCAGCCGGGCGGATGTTGTTTCCCTTTGTGATCCCGCCGCCACCACCGCGGTGGAGTTCGGCGACGGGAAGCTGATGCTCGGCCAGCTCCGGAGCCTCGATGGCATCACGATGGAGACCCTCGGGGAAGTGATGGGAGCGGAGCGTTTCCGCAGCACGCTGGCCGCCAGCGACCTCGTCTCGCTGGTGAACTGGACGATGATCCCCAACATGACCGCCATCCTGCGGGCGCTCGTCGAAGAGGTGTTGCCCGAGCTGCCACCGCGCAAGGACCGGATTTTCTTCTTCGATCTGGCGGACCCGGAAAAACGCTCGCGCGGGGATTTGTTGGAAGTATTGCACATCATGTCCTGTTTCGGGACGTATGGCCTGGTGACCCTCGGCTTGAATTACAAGGAGGCACAGCGGGTGCATGCGGAACTCGGGTTCCCGCCGCGCGGCGTGGCGGAAGAGGACCTGCGCGCGATCGCCGCGGAGATCCGCAGCCATCTCAATCTTCACACCGTGGTCGTCCACCCGAGCGATTCCGCCGCCTGCGCCACCGAGGCGGGCACGTTCTGGCTGCCTGGACCCTACACGGACCAACCGCTGATCACCACCGGTGCCGGCGATCACTTCAACGCCGGTTTCGCGCAGGGGCGGTTGTTGGGATTGGAGCCGGAAGCCTGCCTCACCCTCGGTGTCTGCACCAGCGGCTATTACGTGCGCACCGGCCAAAGTCCCGACCTCGCGCAGCTCGAGGGTTTCATCGCCGGCTGGGAATGAGCGCCGCCACCATCACCCGCCTCCATGACGCCGCCTCCACGCCTCATCCTCGCCACCCGCAACGCGCACAAAACCGCGGAAATCCGCGCCATGATCGGCGGGCGCTTCGAAGTGCTCGACGTCACCTCGTTTCCCGAATGCCCGGAAATCGCGGAAACCGGCACCACGTTTCTGGAAAACGCGCGGCTCAAGGCGCTCGGCATCAGCCGCTTGCTCGGTGGCCGGGTGCTTTCCGATGATTCCGGTCTCGAAGTGGATGCGCTCGGCGGCGCGCCCGGTGTCGGGTCGTCGTCTTATGGCGGCAGGGAGGGCGACCATGCGCGCAACAACGCCCGGTTGTTAGAAGAAATGCGCGGCGTCACCGATCGCCGCGCGCGCTTCCGCTGCACCATGGTGCTGGCCGCCGGGGGCCGCGAGCTCGCGCATTTCAGCGGCACCGT
This sequence comes from Akkermansiaceae bacterium, assembly GCA_025457625.1. Taxonomy (GTDB): domain Bacteria; phylum Verrucomicrobiota; class Verrucomicrobiia; order Verrucomicrobiales; family Akkermansiaceae; genus Luteolibacter. The sequence goes on along the minus strand of JALOUA010000012.1, from coordinate 29,578 downwards.
CGAAGGCCGCATCATCGACGAAGCGCGCGGCGCGCTGGGGTTCGGCTATGACCCGCTGTTCATTCCGGACGGGTATGCGGCCACCTTCGCCGAACTCGGCGAGGACGTGAAAAACACGCTCAGCCACCGCTCGCGCGCCCTCGCACAGGCCGTCGCGTGGCTGGAGCAGGCGACGTGAAAGTTGTTTACACATCTTAATTAATTGATACTCTGGCCGCCGTGAAAAATTACGGCGTCATTCTGCTTGCACTGTTGCCCGCGCTTGGCGCGCTGGTTTCCTGTTCGAACCAGGTGAAAGCGCGCAAGCCGGTGAGTTATCGCTTTGAGCACGGCCGCACCGCGCTGCTCAAAAACGGCATTGCCTACGCGCCGCGGGACGCGCCGCTGCCTGTGAAGCGCGCCATCGCCGCGGGCAACCGCCTGCAAGGCAAGCCCTACAAGTGGGGTGGCGGCCACGGCAGGCATGATGACAGCGGCTATGATTGTTCCGGCACGGTTTCCTATGTGCTGCGCGAGGCCGGGCTGTTGCGCGGCTCGATGCCCTCGAGCGGATATTTCCGCTATGGGAAAAAAGGCGAGGGCCGCTGGATCACCCTCTACATCCGCAAGGGCCATGTTTTCCTCACCGTCGCCGGGCTGCGGCTCGACACCGGTGGCCCGGGCGACCGCAGCGGCCCGCGATGGAAGCCCGAAACCCGCCAGAGCGTCGGCCACGTCATGCGCCATCCGCCCGGCCTGTGATGGCTGCGGATCAGGTTGTGGACGGGACGGCGGAATGACTCACACCGCCGCCTTGCCGCGCACGAGATCGAGGATGGCGGCGGGGTCGAGGGATTTGGCGCGTTGCTGGATGTCCGGAAGGTATTTGGCATGCAACTCGCCCGCCTGTTGGCTCAACGGCGCGTAGAGGGCTTTCATTTCGGCCCCCCCGAGCTTGCGGCCACCGGCGTAGTATTTCACCGCAAGATGGCCGATGGCATAGGTGGAGGCGAAGGAAAACGCGGAGCCGGTGGCCTCGTTGGCGATGCGGCCTGCGAGCTTGCCGCCGAGTTTCCTGCCAAAGCCGCCGACGAGCTTGCGGGCGAAACCTTCGATGACTTGCGAGCCGAACCCGATGCCGGCCGTGGCGAGGAATTCCTTGATGCTGGAGCGGTCCAACTCGAATCCATGAGCCTTGCCAATCCGCCACACCATCTTCATCTGGAGCGGCAGGATGGCCATGGTGGCGAGCGTTTCCGGCAAAAGTTCGAGTGCGCCGTTGAGAATCGAATAACGCAGGATCATGCCGCTCGAGTCGGACGCCGCCGCCGCCGGCCCGGCGCTTTCCACCGGGGCCAGGGCCAGCGCGTCGACCTCGTCGTCGAGGGTCTTCGCATCGGCGGTGCCGAGGGCAAGCTTGTTGCGGAGATCGCTGAGAAACGCCTGCTCGTCCGCGGAGATGGATCCACCCGCCTCGCAGACGGCCCGCGCCATCTCGTAGGCGAGCATGCGCGCGTCGCGGGTTTCCAACGCGGCCACCGCCGCATCCATGGATAGCCGCCCCATCAGGATGCGGCGCGATACGCTGGAGACATCGCCGCCGCCGAGTTCGCGCGCCAGCGATTCGATGTGTCCGCGCTCATCCTCGGACTTGTCGCCATCGGCGAAGGCGGCGAACAGGCAGATGGCGAGCAGGGAATCGTTGTGGATGGGGTTATCGGCAAGTTGCATGGATGGATTCCGGCTCCGCCGGGTTGGGGATTGAATGCCCTGAGGCATGAGCCGCAGGCGGGTGGTGATCCCGGTGAGTCACATGGAAGCACATTTCATCGGCTGTCCAACTGGAAAATTTGGCCGGAGGTGTGCGGCAGCTCGTGGTGGAGGAAGCGAATGAAGGCGGCGACCCGCTCGCAGGTGTTGAAGCGGCCCAGAGCGTGTGCGGCGAGGATTTCCGCACGGCGCGCATCGGTCACGGTTTCGGTCATGCGGGTTTGAAGGAAACCGGGCAGGATGGCATTGACGCGGATGTTGGCGGCGCCGTGGCGGCGGGCGAGATCGGCGGCCAGGCCGAGCAGGGCGGCTTTGGCGGTGGCGTAAGCGGCCTGACCGACAGGCGGCTGCCGCGCGGAATGACTGGCGATGAAAACGATGTGCCCGCCACCGCCGGCGATCATGCCGGGAAGCGCGGCATTCGCGCAAGCGAGCGCCCCCTGGAAGTTCACGGCCCATGTGTCGTCCCATGCCTCATGTGTCAGACGGGCGATCGGTGCGTCGCGCGTGATCCCTGCGGCGCAGACGAGGAGATCAACCTGGCGGCTTTGGAAAAATTTCCGCACGGCAGGTTGATCGCGCACGTCGAGTTCGTCACGGCCGGGTGCCAGGACGCACCAATTGGATGCCTTCAAAACGTCGGTGATCGCACGGCCCAGCGCACCGGTGCCGCCGGTGATGACCGCATGTCGCGTCTCGGATTGCATCGCCGGGGCACGATGAACCGGAAAACGCGGCGCGGGCAAGCGCTGGCGGTGATGGATGAGAAAAACCCGCGAGCAGTCCGTGAACAAGTGCGGGGCAATTGTGGGGAGCTGCCCGAGGGGCTGACCCGCATGGGGTTTATCCGGATGGCGGCGGGCTTCCTGCCCAAGTTGTTCTTGCCGTGGAACGCCCGGCACGATCATGGGGAACGCGCGTTCCGGCCACTTGTTCACACCATGAAGAAGAAGATCTTATGGGTTCAAAAATGAAATCTTCTTCAGAGAAGACCGAAAGTGAAAAGGTCCCGTGAGCCGCTTGCGACCCAAGGGACCGATGCACGGCAAGGGGCCGAGAAAGCCTCACAGGAGCATCAGGGCGGGCTGCTCGATGAGTTTGCGGACTTCCGAGAGGAATTGGGAACCGACGGCGCCATCGACGACGCGGTGGTCGCAGGAGAGGCCGAGGTTCATGCGCAGGCCGGGCACGATCTGGCCGTTGCTGACGACGGGTTTCTCGATGGCCGCACCCACCGAGAGGATGGCGGCCTGCGGCGGATTGATGATGGCGTCGAAGGATTCGATGCCCCATGCGCCGAGGTTGGAAACGGTGATGGTGCCGCCGTCGAACTCGTCCGGGCGGAGTTTGCGGTCCTTGGCGCGTGCCGCGAAGTCCTTGACGGCGCGGGAAATGGCGAGCAGGGATTTGCTTTCGGCTTCCTTGATGACCGGGGTGACCAGTCCGTCCTCGACGGCGACGGCGACGGAGAGGCCGATGTTGCCGAACCTGACGATGTGATCACCGGCAAAGGAGGCGTTGATGGCGGGCACCGCCTGGGCGGCGTTGATCACGGCCTTGAGGATGAAGTCGTTGACCGAGTATTTGTTGCCGTGGGTTTTCTCGGCCTGATCGTTGACTTGCTTGCGCAGCGCCATCAGCGGCGCGGCGTCCACTTCGACGTGGAGGTAAAAGTGCGGGATGGTGGTTTTGGAGGTGAGCAGACGCGAGGCGATGACCTTGCGCATGGTGCTGAGCTCGATTTTTTCATCGCCGCTTTTGGCGACCGGCAGGATGGCCGCGGGTGCCGGAGCCGGTGCGGCGGGCTGCGGTGTGGCGGCCGCGGCGGCCTTGGCTTTTACGGATGCGGCGAGGGCGGAGGCGGCGGCGGCTTCCGCCGAGGCGGCGGGTTTGGCCGGGGACTTGGTGGCGGCCTCGACATCGCTGCGGGTGATCCGCCCGGCCGGGCCGGTGCCGGCGACGGTGGTGAGATCCACCCCGAGGTCGGCGGCCACCTTGCGGGCCAGTGGCGAGGCAAGCACGCGGTCGCCGCTGGCGGGAGTCGCGGCAGCAGCGGGAGTCGCGGCGGGTGCCGCCGGGGTGCTGGCGGGGGCGGCTTCCTCCGGCACGACGTGGAGGTGGGCCTCGTCGGGAGCGCGGCCGGAGTCGCCATTGAGCACGGCGAGGATCGAGCCGATGGCGGCTTTTTCGCCCTCCTGGACCTTGATTTCCGTGATCACACCGTCATCGAATGCCTCCATTTCCATGGTGGCCTTGTCGGTTTCCACTTCGGCGATGACGTCGCCGATTTCGACCTGGTCGCCGACCTGTTTGAGCCATTTGACGACGGTGCCCTCGGTCATGGTGTCCGAGAGTTTGGGCATTTCGATGTTCACTGACATGGTGGGAATGAGATGTGCGTTGAGAATGGGAAAACAAGGGGTGATTTCCAGTTTTTTCGCGGCAGGAGCGGCGGGGAAAAAAGAAGCGCGGGGAGTGTGGGCTCCGCCGCGCTTGGAAAACCGGATCCGCCGGGGCTCAGGGAGCGAGCGGTTTCATGGTGGGAATCAGGCCGATGTGCGGGCTGCCGGTGGGCCCTTGGGCGGTGGCCATCTTCATCGTGGAATCGGATGTTGTGCCGCAGCAGTCCTTTTTCGGGCAGAAGAACCGGACACAGGGACCGCAACCGATGCGGGTCTTTTTGGTGACCGTCCGGTAGCGGGGGACTTTTTTCTCGATCGTCTGGGTCATGCCGCCCTTGCCGCTTTTGGCGCTGCCGGGCGTGTGAACGACTTCGGTGACGATGTCGTATCTGCAGGTTTTGACCTGACGGGTCTCGGTGCGGTAGCCGGCGGACTGGGAGCCGAGTCCGAACATCGAGCAGCAGGACGAGAAGCCGAGGGAAACGGCGGCCAGTGACAGGAGAAGTGCGAGGTTTTTCATGGGTATGGTTGAGGTGGTTGGAGCGGGATTTTCAGAACAGGCAGCAGCAGGAGGTCAATGCCAAGGCCACCAGAGAGGAAACGACAAGCAGCAGCAAGCGCGGAATCATGTTTGGAATGCTAGAAACGCGGCCCGGCTTGGCAATGAAAAAGACGGTGCGAACAACGAAAGGGTGCTGATGGACCTCGCGCGGCCGCCCGCCTGGGGGACGGGCGGCTCATTTCCGGCGCAGCTTGGTGATGCGGCCGCTGGCGTTCCAGTCCTGGACGTAGAGGTCGCCGTTGGCGGCGAAACCGAGGCCGTGCGGCGCGGTGAAGAGGCCGTCGCGCTGGTCCCCGGGCTTGACGCCGAAGTTCGCCCATTGCTTGCGGTCCGGGTTGTCGCCGAGGAAGGAGACCGGCGCGCCGTTCTTGTCGAGAATGACGACGCGTGCTTCGAGTTCGGCGACGCCGAGGTGTTCGCCATGCCAAGAAAACGAGCAGGGCCGGCGCAGGTTGGCGGCATGCACGCCGATCCAGTTGCCGTCGAGGTCGAGATGGCAGAGGCGGCGGTTTTCACGGTCGGCCACGAGCAGGCGCGGCGCGCCGAAGCGGGTGTCGATGGTCAGGCCGTGGCAGGTATTGAACTGTCCGTCGCCCTTGCCCTTGCCGCCGAAGGTTTTGAGCCGCTTGCCGGTGGCGTCGAACTTGTGGATCAACTGCGAGCCGTATCCCATCGCCGCGAAGATCGCGCCGTCGGGTGCCACGGTCACGGCGGTCAGGCCGTTCCAGCCGCCCGGCACCTCGCCGGTGGCGGCGTTGGGGATTTCCAACAGGAGATTGCCGTCGGTATCGATCTTGCAGACGCGGAAGGGCGTGGTCGGCTGGCCCTTTTTCTTGCGGGCCTTGTTGCCGTAACCGTTGTTCTGGGCGCCGTAGATCACGGTTTTTCCATCCTCCTCGCGGATGTCCATGGCATGGAAACCCTGGCAGTCCGGGGCGATGGACTTGATGAAATTGCCAGCCTCGTCCCAGACGATGATGGCGAGTTCGGATTCCGTGCTGAAATACACCTTCTGGTCCGGCCCGACGAGCACGCTGCCGTGGGTGGGTCCCAATGCCGCGCCTGCGGGGAGTTTGCCCCAGCCGGGCACGGTTTCATAAGACCACTCGCCGTTGCCGGTGCTCACGGGGGTTTTCACATCCGCTCCCGGCCTGGTGTCGTGATCGGGGTGCGCGCCGGCGAGGGATGGCGCGAGGAGCAGGCTGGCTAACAGTTTTTTCATGGGGTTCGGGGATCTGGCTACCATTTCAATTGTGAGACCGGCAGCCTGGTCTCGTTGCGGCGCGAACTGATGATTTTCCCGTCGGACAAATGCAAGACCCGATCGGCCATTTCGGCCATCACCGCGTTGTGCGTGATGACGAGCGTGAGTGTGCCGAGCTCGCGGTTGATGCGCTCCACGGCCTCCAGCACGGTGATGCCGGTGGTCACGTCGAGCGCGCCGGTCGGCTCGTCGCAAAGCAGCACCTCGGGGCGTTTCGCGATGGCGCGCGCGATCGCCACGCGCTGCTGCTCGCCGCCGGATAGCTGCGACGGGAAATGGTCCATGCGCGCCTTGAGGCCGACCATTTCCAGCGCCTCCTCGGGCGTCATCGGATCGCGCGAGATGCCGGTGATGAGTGCGACGTTCTCGCGCGCGGTGAGCGAGGGAATCAGGTTGTAGAACTGGAAGACGAAGCCCACGCAGTTGCGGCGGAAGAGCGTGAGTGTGTTCTCATCCGTGCCGTCGAGCGCCCAGCCCTTGTAGATGAGCTGGCCGGTGGTCGGCAGGTCGAGGCCGCCGAGGATGTTGAGCAGGGTGGACTTGCCGCTGCCCGAGGCGCCGAGCAGGCAGACGAGATCGCCGGCGTGGAGTTCCAGATCCACCCCATCGAGCGCGACCACATCCACCTCGCCGGTGTGATAGACCTTGCGCAGTTGCCGCGCCTCGAAGACGACGCCGCTTGCGGGTGCTGGGGTGGAGGGCGGTGGCTGCATGGGGATCGGTCAACAAGTTCACAGCAGTCCGGTGAGGCGCGCGACCGGCAGGCCGACGACGTTGTCATAATCGCCGCGGATGCCGGCGATGATGCGTTCGCCAAACTCCTGGATGCCATAGGCGCCGGCCTTGTCGAGCGGGTTGGCGACCTTGAGATAGTCCCCGATGGCCGCCTCGTCGAGCGGGTGAAACGTCACCTCGGTGGTTTCATGAAAAATCTCGCGCCGGCCGGCGGGGAAGATCACGCACACCCCGGTGCAAACCTTGTGCACACGTCCTGCAAGCCGCCGCAGCATGGCGCGCGCCTCGTCGAGATCCGCCGGTTTGCCGAGCGGCACGCCATCGATGAACACCAGCGTGTCCGCGCCGATGACCGTGGCCTCCGGCCGCCGTGCCGCGACATCCTCCGCCTTGAGCGCGGCATTCATTTCACACAAACGCTCCGGCTCGATCATGGCATCATGGATTTCCTCCACCGGAGAAACCATCACCTCGAAAACAAGCCCCTCCCGCTCGAGCAATTCGCGGCGGCGGGGTGAGGCGGAGGCGAGGACAATCGGCATCGCGCGCAGCATGCCGCGAATCCGCCCCGCATCAAGCCATAGGGATGTCCCGTGTCATTCTCCGTGGATTTCAGCGGGCGGCGCGGTTTCCATCGTCCTTCGCAGGCTGTGTGTCATTTCCCCGAATCACCGTCTGCGTGGTTCCTCATGCATCTGCCGGCCACGGAAATCACGGAGTCGCGCGTTTTCCAACCGTGCGAGCAACCCATCGAGGCTGCTGCGCTGGTTTTCATCGAAGTCCGCGCGCCGTTCGGTGGCGTAGAGGTTGATGGCATCGAGGTCCTCGGGGGAGACGGCCCGCAGGTCGCCGTTCCATTTGAGAAAGAGCGCGGGAGAGATCCTTGCGCGCAGTCCCGGGTCCCGCAGGGATGGCAGCATCGCGCCGGTCGTGGTGCCGTTGTTCAACGGCGGGCCGAGCGACTCCAGCAATGCTTCCGAGGCGACGGGATGGAGCAGGGCCACGCGCATCATCGCCTGATAGGTTTCGAGAGTGAACGAGTAGCCACCGCCGGCGTTGTAGATGATGGGCTCCAAGCCATCCAGCCCGCAGCTCTTCAGGCCGGCTTCGAGCGACGCGGCGTCGGATGCGGCGAGGTGGACGTATTGACTGATGATGCCCTGATGCCGGGGATTCCCGCGACCGGCGAGTGCCTTTGCGTAGGCGAGGATGGCTTGCGCCGAAGCGTCCGGCAGTTTCGCGTCGTGGCGGTTGGCGTAGGCTGCCAGGCAATGATGGATCGGATAGATGGTGGAGAGGAAAGCCGAGCTTTGAGCGCGCGGTCCCGGAGGTATGGCGGCGATGGCGTCGGTGAGCAGGGAGATGCCTGATAGATCGTCGGCAAACACCCGCGAACAGACGGCCGGGATGAAGAGTTCGGCGGTGGCGGAAGATCCGCGTTCCCCGGTGAGCAGGAATTTTCCGAACTCGCGGGCGGCGGCTTCGTTCGCAAACTCGTCCAGCACCGCAACGGGCTTTCCAACAAAGGTGCGGTTCAGGCCCAGCGCCAAACAAACCGCGGCGCGATCCGCGGTGGTCAGCTTGTCGCGGATGTTGTCGAATTCGGCGGCGAGCCGGGTTTTGCGCACTGCCTGCGGTTCCGCCGGGGCTTCGGTTCCGGAGGCATCGCGCAGCATGGAAAGCCGGGTCATCAGCCCGAATGTTTGCGGTTTGGAAGCGGAGTCGAATTTCGGCATGAGCGACTCGAGGCGGGAGTCGTAAGGACGGAATGAGGAGAAGTTGCGGCCGGCCGCTGGAGCCAGCGCCACCGCTTCGGCGACCCGGTCTTTTTGCAGCAGCGCGACGATGAGATCGAGGTCGCCGACGAGTGATTTCCCGGCAGACCTGATCCAGAGATCGAGCAACGCCGCGTCGCCGGTGGCGATGACGATGGGGGTCAATCCATTGCCTAAGTACTGGGTGCTTTGGGATTGCGGACACCGGGTGAAGGCGAAACCGAGCACCGCCGCAGTCTCGACCGGATCGGGAGTCGCCGCAGGCATCGCTTGGGAATGATCGCCGGCGGCCTTGCGCAATTCGCGGATGTTCTGTTCCCAGACACTCCGCACACCTTGGAGAATCCATCGGGAATGCTCGACCGGCAAAGTCCTGAGTTCCCCCAGCAAGACCGGGGTGGCCGCCATCACGGCACCGGGGTTTTCCATGCGCGGAAGCATGGCGTAGCTTTGGCAAACGAGTGTGGCGAGTTGTTCCACGGGCAAGCCCGCATCCTTGAGCGCTTGCGCGAAGGCGAGCATGGCGTCGCCGTCGATCCCCGCCTTGCTGTCGCGCCGCGCGGTGGCGGATTGCAGGCACCACTCGAGCGCCGCGCGGGTGACCTCGCTGCCCTTGGCGGCCGCGCGCAGGGCTGTGACGGCCCCGGGGTCCGTTGCAAGGCCGCCGCGCCCGGCATGCCCTGGGCCATTCAACCAGAATTGTGCCTGCAGCTTTGGCGAAAGGGTGGCGGCATCGCGCCAGAATTGTGGATCATCGAGGGCTTGTGCATCCACCCTGCCCCACAGGGTTCCCATCAGGTCTCCCCATTTGGAAGACCGGCGCATCGGCAGCGGCGAATCGTTCGAAACCGAATCCCACAGCCGCAGGATGCGCATTGTTAGATCCGGGTCCGCGCTGGAATAGGAGATCAGGCCGGCCATGAACGCCTCGATTTCATTGCCACTCCCGTCCGCCTCCGCAAGAGGACGCCAGTTTGCGAGGACTTCGGCGACGAACGCATCGTCGTCGGCAAGCACCCGCCCGAGCAGCGCGCCGGTCCGTAAACTCCGATCCGCCGAAGTCAGCGTCTTCAGGTTGTCGAATTCACGCCGCGCCGCACTCAGCCGCTGCGTCCGCGCGGCGGCGAGTTTTTCGCGGAGTCGTGCCGCCGCCTGGGCGGGCAGGTCCTGCAGGTCCCCGGCCCCCATCTTTTCCGTTAGAGCATCGTTCACCGCGTTGCGGATCGCGGCGGGAAGTTTCGCCAGATCGGGCGCGGCTTTGAGCACGATGCGCCGCTGCAGGGTTTTGTCCCTGGTCCTCGACCATGCTTGATAGAGTTCGAGGAAACCGGCGTCGGGGTTTTCCTTCACGGATTTCAACCAGGCGTCATTTCCCGGCGCCTGCACGCTTTGCACCAAATCCGGCAGGCCCCAGACGAAATCAGGTTCGCCGTTCGGGCTGCGGGCGATTTGCCAGACGCCGAGGGAGAAGGGATGGTCACGCCGACTGCCCAGCAGCTCCGCGAGCGAGGCCTTGGCGGGTGGCCCGTTTTGCCGCCTCCAGCCTTGCCCAAGCTGGTTGAAAAGCGTGCTTGCGTCGGCGACCGGCACCCGCGCATCACGAAGAATGTCCAGAACGGCGAGCTGCATCGGGGCATCCGCGGTTTCCAAGCTTTTCAAAATGAATGATGCCGCACCGGACAAGGGCAAGCCTGTCTGCCTGGTTACAGCATAGGGGTCGCTGGCACGATTCTTGTCGTCCGGTGGCTTGTTCCACGATTTGCGGGGACCGGCGGAAGCTTCCAACAGGGCGATCAGGCGGGGTTGGAGTTTTTTCGCCGTTTGCGCCTCTAGCAGGCTTGCCCGGATGACATGGTGCAGGTTTCCGGATAGGAGCTGATAGGTGTTGTCACGGAACACGCCGGTCAACCAGGCGTCGCGTCCCGGCAGATTCACGGCGCGCAGCATCGCGGCGTCATGCCGTGCGCCCAGGACCCAGCCGGCGGATTTCGCCTGCTTGTTAGAAAGATCCGGCAATTCGCCGATGGTTTTGGCCGCCAGCATTCCGGCGATCCATGCCTCGGACTCGGGATCGACGGTCTTGAGCCGCTGCCGGAACTCCGTGGGAAACGCCTGCCCATCGCCGCTTTTCGCGGCTTCGAGCACCAGATGCTCCAGTGCGGCGAGTGCCATGTCTTCCTGCATCCGCACGGTGGCAAACGTGCGTTCCGACGACGTGTAAGCGCCGGAAAGCAGCGCCCGGCGGGCGGCTGCCGTGACGTTTTCCGGCGTCTCAAGGTTGCGGGCGACGTGCATCATGCGGAAACCAAATTCGCCCAGCCTCTTGTCATCGAGCGCGAGGTTCACGTAGCGGCGGAAACAGGCGAACAGCTCTTCACCTCCCTGCGAGCGGCCCTGGCCGCCATTTGCCAGAAACATCATCGCGGGTTCCATCCAGCGCCGGTGGCCTTTCGCTTCGGATGCCCAATCGACGAGGCGCGTCAAGCGTTTCAACACGTCCGGATTTTCCCGGTTCTGAGGCACGAGCCGTTCCCCCATGACCCGGTCGAAGTCCGCGCGTTCCGCCACACTGTCGAGCAGCCGGCGCAATTCCGCATCGTCGGGCGAGCGCAGGGCGAGGTCCACGGTCCAGCGGGTTTCCCATGGCCGGGATGTTGCGATCTCATGGAGCAAAACCCTGGCGCGGTCCGGTTGGGCGGCCGCGTCCATCAGGGTGATCATCGCCACCCGCCGCGCGAGACCGGCATCGGCAGGCAGGGAAATCCGGCTCATCGCGTCCGCCAACAAGCCGGCTTCGGTGAGCGGCTTGATGAGGGCCAACAGGTTTTCAGGGCGTCCGGCAGAGGCGCGGGAAGTGTGCTCCAGCAGCCTCGCGGCCCCGCGAACCGCCTGATCCCGGTCGCCCATCGCGATGATGGAAGGCAGCGTGAGGTGATTGCGGTTGTAATAAGCGTATTGGAAATTGGCGGCGCTTCCCCAGCGGGTCGCGACCCCTTGGTTCTGCATACGGGGGCCGCGTGAGAGGCCTCCATAGTAGCCGGCATACCGGGCCGCGAACGCCTGGTCTTGCGGATCGGGCGAGGCCGCCAGTTTGGCTAGGAGTTCCTGGAGTTTCAGGCGATCCGTTTCCGCCAGGATGCCATCATGGCGCGTGGCGGACATGAGAAACATTTTCGCGTAGACGGCAAGCAGCGGGTCGGGCCCCTCGACCGCCGTCTCCAATTCCTCGCGCAACTCCGGATCAGTGGGTTTGCCCATTTGGAAAAGCGACCACTTCCATTGGATCAGGACGCGGCGGGTTTGGATGGGCGCGTCCGCGGGCAGGGCGGCAAGTTCGCGGTTCACCCGGGCGATCCGTTGACCGTGCTCCGCATCACCGCTGAGCTGGCAACGCAGCAGGGGCGACTCGATCCTCGCAATCATGGCTTCCACCGCCTTGTCGCCCGCTTGTTTGCGCCAATGTTCAACCGCCTCGATCGCGACACCGGAATAGCCGTAATGCGTGAATTCGTTTTCGCCAAACTTCCTGATGTCATCGAACCATGCGTTGATGTGGCTGACGAATTCGTCCGGGTTGTTTTCCAGCAGGGCCAGCCTGGCTTTCAGAAGCATGAGCCGGTTCGCTTCAGCTTCCTCGAAATCCGCTTTTGCCAGGACCGCGAGGCCGCGGGAACAGTCGGCAACCGTGACCGGAGGGTCGGTGCCGGCGGTGCTTGCCAGCATGCACATCCGTTCGACCATCGCGAGTACCAGCCTGCGGTTCGATGGGTCCCGCATGGCAACCGGATCGATCGATTCCAGAAACTCCAGATGGTCGGCGCGCCAGGTTCCCCCGCTTGAGCGCAGCCGCAGCTCAATGTGCGGCGGGAGACTCATTTCCAGCAGGGCTTCCATCTGCCCGGGTGTGCCGCTGGAATGCTGGCCCGTCTCGACAAGCAGCTCCAAGCCCAGCGGATTGCCGGGATGCTCCCGGATGAAATCCCACCAGGACACTTGATACGTGTTTCCGCCGGATTGGTGAAATTCCATCGCCTGCCGCCACTGCTCCGGCGATGCCGCCGACAATTCAGGAATGACACTGGCTGCCTGCGTCCACATTTCGCCGCCGTGCCGCATGGCCAGGCGCGACAAGCGCGATTTCAACCGCATCTTGGCCTCGACCAACGACGGCGGCACTTCCAAGCCGTTGAAAACGCCGGGAAGGCCCGAGTCGCGTCCAGCGAAGGAGTAAAAAATCGGTGAATATTGGCGAGCTTGGGACGAGTGACCATCGCCATGGGCCGCCCGCTGCCGCTGCTCTGCCGGATCGTCGGGCTCGGCCATCACCCGGATGAACGCATCGACCGCTTCCCGCTCGCGGCCATCGATTTCCAGCAGGCTTCCCAAGACGAAGTAGCCACGCGCGTCGCGTTGCGCGGGATCCAAGGCCTCGAGCAGGCGGATTGCCTCCTCGACGTGGCCGCGCGTTGCCAGGTCGCCGGCGCTTTGTTCCAACGCGCGTGGATCAAGGCCGCTTTCGCCAGCCAGCGCCTGCATGTCACGCATGCCGCCCTCGATGTCGCCCAGGCGGATTTTCGCTTGTGCCAGTTGTCGCGCCGCCGCGGGACCGGGTGCCAGCCGCGCGAGGGTGACGTAGCGTTCGAGCGCCTGCGTGGTCTCGCCCGCCCGTTCCTCCAGCGCCGCGAGTGCGGAAATCACCGCCGTGTCCCGCGGCGCGTTGACCGCCGCACGCCGGAGCAAATCCAGCTCCGTCCGCGAATCGCCACGCGCCTTGGCAAGTTCCGCGAGCGCCATCAACGGCCCGGGGGATGCCGGGTCGCGGCGCGCCCGTTCCTCGAAACGCGCCTGCAAATCATCGAGTTTCCCACGCTCGGATGAAACCCGCAGGATCTCCCGCCGCCAGCCGGAGCGCACCGTCTCGTCTGCCGAGCGGTCGTGGCGCTTCCACGCCCATGCCAACGACTCGTGCGGATCCAACGCGTCGCAAAGCACCAGAAACAGCCGCCTTGCGACATCCTCGTTGTCCTCGAATCGCGCCGCCGCCCGCCGTAGCAGCACCGCGGCGTCCGCCGCCTTGCCGAGTTTTTCCAGGATGCCCGCTTCAAACAACCACGGCCCTGCCTGGTCAGGCACCCGCGCCCGCCATGCCTGGGCCACCGCCAGTGCGCCCGGCATGTCGCCGGCCGCCAACTTCGCCTCCGCCAATTCACTGAGAGCCAGCGGTCCGCGTTCGCCGGGAAGCGCTTCCATCATCGTCACGACCTCCGCCCACCGACCGTGCTCACGCAGCAATGCCTGGCGCGTCGAGCGCTCGAGTTCATCGCCATCAACCACTGCCGGCAAGGGTTTGCCCGCCGCCGCCAACCACGCCGCACGCAAGCAACGGTCCGCCGTTTCCCCGCCCAGTTCGCCGAGCGGTTCGCGCGCGTCCGCCGAGGCGCGCAGCCAGCCCTTGATCGCCGCCACAAGTTCATCCGACTGCTTCGCCGCCCTTGCCAAAGCGAGGTAAATCGCCCGCGCTTCGTCGCCCTTGCCATCGGCCAGCGCCAAATCCGCCATCGCCGCCTCGTAGCCGGGCTCCGCCGGAAATTTTTCCCGCGCGCTTTGTAAAATCCCGCGTGCCACAGCGCGCTCACCCGCAATCACGAGCATCTGCGCGGCTTCGATCCGGTCCTGCGCCGCATCGCGCGCCCCGAGTTGCTTCCACACCTCGATCGCATCCTGCTCGCGGCCGAGCGATTTCAAGTGCTTTGCCAAGTTGCGCAGCGCCAGTCCGCCCAGCTCTCCCGCCGCCTCCTCGCGCCAAATCCGCTCGGAGCTCTCGGGCAGCCCGTAGCGCGCGTAAAGGCCTGCCAGATTCACCCGTTTCCCATGATCCGCCGCTGCCAGCACGCCGTCGAGCGCCTGCTTCAACTCGGCTTTTTTCTCCAAACGAAACGCCAGCTCGGCCAGCCGCAAGCCGGCGGTCTCCGATTTCTCCCTGGCCGCCAGTGCGGCGCATTCTTCGTAGGCCTGGTCCAGTTTCATCGACTGCTCGAGCAGGCTGATCCGCTGCCAGCGCGCCGCGGTGTCGCCGGGCGACCGTCTCATCACCTCGGTGAGCACATCCAGCGCTTCATCCGGTTTTCCCGCCGCCGCCAGCGCCTGGGCATGGGCGCGGCGGAAATTCAGCCGTGCCGGATGTTCGTCGGCCTGTGCGCCGATCCATGCCGCCCAACCGGTCGCGTTGCCGCGCTGCCGGTGTGCCTGTTCCGCCCGCACCATCGCCTCGCCCTCCAGCCATGAACCCGCGGCCGACATCCGGAAAACCTCCGCCAGCTCGGTCATCGCCTCGTCAAACCGCTGGGACCCCAGCAGCAGTTCGGAGCGCCTCAGGGTCGCCATCGCCTTGCCGTATGCGTCGCGGGTGGCATCGCGCCATTTCCCGCAATATTCCAGCGCCAGGTCGAAACGCCCCTCGCGGCGGGTCAACTCGGTGAGGTCCTCGAGCAGACCGATGTCAGACGGAGCTGCCGCCACCGCCTGGGTCCAGTAGCCAAGCGCCTCGTCGATCCGCTCGGCGCGCAAACACGCCAGCCCGGCGAGTTTCAAGGCATCCAGCCGCCGCGAATCTCCCTCCGGCACTGCCAGCGCGTCCTTTTCCGCCGCCGCGAAATTCCTGGCCGCCAGCCGCAGCCCGGCGGCTTCGAGGTCCAGCCAGGACGCCGGCGATTGCGCCCGCGCCTTGTCGAACGCTTCGAGCGCCAGCTCCGTTTTTCCCGCCGTCAGATAGGCCCGGCCGAGAACCGCCCAGCCACCCGCTTCATTTCCCCGCGCCCGCGCCAGCAGTTCGCTTTCCAAATCGTCCGCAGACCGCTCCTCAAGCCAGGCATCGCGGAAGCGCTCGAACAATTGCGCGCTCTCCGGCCGCGACATCAGCGCCGCATGATAATCCGCGGCTTTTTCAGGCATTTCCCCGGCCCACACCGGCACCATCCCGAGCCATGCCAGCAGGCCGATCATTCTCATGGCGTCTTGATACGCGTTCCTTCGCGGGACTTCACGTGAAATTTACGTGTGGTTTTTCCTCATCGCGAGGCGGAAGTGTGAACCCAAACACCTCGCCAAGGGCGCATGCGTAACCCCAATGCCTTTAGGGAATCGATCCCTTCAGCTCGATTCCTGATCCCGGAGGGATCGTGGAAATTAGCCGGTGGCGCGAGCCACCGGACCCTGTGCGGCAAGATGATTCCGCCCCGGAGGGGCGGAGGAAGGGTGTGGTTTACCATAGATGGCGCTCATCGAAATCGACGCCGCAGCGATGCAGCAGTTGCAGATATTCCTCCTGAAAGGTCTTGTTACGGTGATGCTCCTCCTGCCGGGCGATGTAGCTGCGGACTGTTTCGCGGTGGGACGGGCTGACGCTGAATGCGCCATAGCCTTCCTGCCATGCAAAGCCACGATCGCCGGTCTCGTCATGAACCCACTTCGAGGAGACGGCCTTGATGTCTCGAACCACATCGGCGAGACGGGCGGTGGCGTTCAGGCCAAGGAGCAGATGAACATGATCGGTCACGCCGCCGACTGCCTCGGGAATGGTGCCTGATTTCCGCGCGACACCGCCGAGGTAAGCGTGGAGTCTTTCGCGCCATTCCGTGGCGATGCGGGGTTCCCGGTTCTTGGTCGAGAATACGACGTGAAAATGAAGCGAGAGGTGGGTCGATGGCATGGCGGCAATTTCCGGTGCCCCTGCCGGGGCACGATTCATTTCCTAACAAAATCCGGTGGCTCGCGCCACCGGCTAATTTCATATGCCCCTACCGGGGCAGTCCATTCCCCAGCCAATCCCTAAAGGCATTGTGCATAACCCTGGTTGCGGGGATTTGTGAAACGAGACGGAGCCTATCTCATGAGAGACATAAATCATCAGTTAATTGGAGATTCAGCATGAGCGGGGATCAAATCCTCTCACCCCGCGAAGGCATGGGCGGGGAGGCCTTTGATCTTGAGGCCGCGGATGACAAACAGGCGGCCGGCGTGCTCTTCGA
The DNA here is from genome assembly GCA_025457625.1 of Akkermansiaceae bacterium. Classification (GTDB taxonomy): domain Bacteria; phylum Verrucomicrobiota; class Verrucomicrobiia; order Verrucomicrobiales; family Akkermansiaceae; genus Luteolibacter. The sequence goes on along the minus strand of JALOUA010000012.1, from coordinate 13,064 downwards.
CGGCGGTTTTGTGGATGCCGGTGGTGACGAACAAATCCGTGAGGTCGGGCCCGCCAAAGGCGCAGGCGGTGGTTTCGAGGCAGGGCAGGGCGATGCGGTGGAGTTCGTCGCCGGTCTGCGGGTCGAAACACGAGACGCAGCCGCCATGGCAGAAGGCGATCCACAGATGGCCGTCGGCATCGATGGTCATGCCGTCGGGCGAGGCCTCGATGTGGCCGGTGCGGATCACGGGGCGGGGATCGCGCAGCAGGCCCTGCTCATAATCGAAGGCGAGCACCTCCTTGCGCGGGGTGTCGATGTAATAACAGGTTTTCCCATCGGCGGACCAGATGATGCCGTTGGAATTGGTGACGGGACCGAAGGCTTCGCGGACCGAGAGATCGGGATCGAGCCGATAGAGCCGGGCGGCGCCGGTTTTTTTCGCGAGGCTGATGGTTCCCGCGAAGAACCGGCCGTCGGGCGAGCATTTGCCGTCGTTGAAACGATTGTCGGGGAGGTTCGCCTCGGGATCGGCGATGGCCGTGAGCGCGCCGCTTGCTTCGTCGAGAAACGAGAACCCGTGATCGCCGGCGATGACCAACCCGCCGGATGCGCGGGGGACGACGGTGCCGACGCGCTGGCCGGCGTCCCATGATTTTTCCGAGCCATCCGCGGGATCGTAGCGGTGGACCAGGCGTCCCTCGATATCGACATAGTAAAGGGCGTCGCGCCACCACACCGGGCCTTCGCCCCACTGGCTGCGGATGTGACCAACCGGTTCGATGCGGACCATGGCCGGAACCCTAGCGTGGCATCCGGCGGCGGGCGATGGCAAAAATTCCCCCCGGGGGCGGATGGCCTGTGGATCATCAACCACCCGGCCGGGCGGCGGACCGCACACACGCGGGGAGAGGAATTTTTTCAACACGCGCAAGCGCTCCGGCATTTTGTCGCGGTGCCCGGGTGAGATCGAGCGCCCTCTCTAACAGGGGAAGTCCGAGCGTGACCTGCTTCATGCGGATCAGCGCGTGCCAGACCCATTCGAACTTTTTCCAACCGCCGGCATAGGCGATGTGGCGCAGGGCGCCGGCGGTTTCCTTGGTCATCGCGCCTTTGAGAATATTGCCCCATTCGTAAAAGCGGCCGTAGGCGTGCCGGTAGCCGTTTTCGAGTTGCCCGGGCGTCATCCGCGCGGGGCGGAACACGGTGTGGCGCGTGTCGTAAAGGTCCCAATCGCGGTGCAGCATGCGGCCCTCCGCCTCCATGCGCCGGAACAGCGCGGTGCCCGGGTAGGGAGTCATCACGTGGAAGGTGGCGGTTTCGATGCCTTGGGAGACCGCCCAGTCCGCGGTGCGGTCGAAGACATCCGGGCCGTCCTCGTCCATGCCGAAGACAAACGAGCCGTTGACCATCACGCCATGTTCATGCACGCGGCGGACGGCGGCGTTGTAGTCGCGGCCGAGGTTCTGCACTTTGCCATGATCGCGGAGGTTGTTGGAATCGAGGTTTTCGAAACCCACGAAAACCGAGCGCAGTCCCGCATCCGCGGCTTTCTCTAACAAACCGGGCTTGAGCAGGGAGTTGACGGTGGCGGCCCCCTGGAACACGCGGCCCATGCCCCTCATGCCATCGAACAACATCGCGGCGAAACGCGGTTCGCCTAACAAATGATCATCGAGGAAATAAACATGGCGGCCGGGCAGGCTGTCGATTTCCGCCAGCGCGTCGTCCACCTTGCGCACGTAGAAACCCGTGCCCTTGCCGAAGAACGAGTCCTTATAACAGAAATCGCAGTGATGCGGGCAGCCGCGCGAGACGACGATCGAGTTGGGCACCAGATAGAGGTCGCGCTTGATCAGGTCCCGGCGTATCGGCGGCAGGTGGTCGAGCGTGCGGCCCAACGGCGCGGCATAGCGTGCTTTCGCCCGGCCTGATTTGAAATCGCGCAGGAATTCCGGAAACGTGTCCTCGCCCGGCCCGAGAAAGATCGTGTCCGCATGGGCGGCGGCCTCGTCCGGCAGCGAGGTGACATGCAGCCCGCCGAGGCAGACGTGCGCGCCTTTTTTCCGGTAGTGGTCCGCATAACGATAAGCGCGCGAGGCATTGGTGATGTAAACCTGGATGACCACCAGCTCCGGCTCGTCGGTTAGATCGAGGGGTTCGACGTGTTCGTCCTGCAGCGTGATGTCCGCATCGGCCGGCAGATAGGCCGCGAGTGTCGCCAGGCCCAGCGGCGGGAAGAGCGAATACTTGATGGGCCGGAACAGGGGGCTGCGCGCTTCCGTCAGCGCGGGCAGGATCATTTTGACTTTCATCGGCTGTAGGGATGCCGGCCTTTCTTGAATCCCGGATGAAGCTCCGGTGAAAAAACAGGGAACAGGTCCACTGAGTTCGTCAACCGGCGCGGTTGCGTTCATCCACCTGGCGGTTGAGTGTGCAGAAATCGTAAATCCAGCCGATGCCCAACAGCCCGCCGGTCAGCAACCAGAGGATGCCGGTGCCGATCTTCCCCAGATAGAATCGGTGGATGCCGAAGAGGCCGAGGAAGGTTTGCAGGATCCACGCCACGGAATAGTCGTATTTTCCCGCGGCGAAGCGGAAATCCGCCTTGCGGTCCATCCCCGGGATCAGGAACAGGTCGATCAACCAGCCGATGCCCAGCAGGCCGAGCGTGAAAAACCAGATCGCGCCAGTGACCGGCTTGCCATAATAAAAGCGGTGCGCGCCGGTGAACCCGAAAATCCACAGCAGGTAGCCGATGGTTTTGCTGTGGGTATCGCCCCGGGCCGCATTCATGGCGCAAACTAAAGGCATCCCGGCGGCCCTGGCCATGAAAATGTCGGTGATTTCCGCCGCACTGCACCGGTTTCCACGGCATTCCGGGGCGGATTTTTTAAAAAACCCGGATCTTCGCAACTTTGGGCTTGCAACGGTCCGGTGATCCCTTAACACCTCCGCCCCGAATTATGGCTAAGAAAAGTTGGATCGCCCGCAACGAGCGCAAGAAACAAACCGTCGACAAACACGCCGAACTCCGCCGCAAGCTCAAGGAGCAGAAGGACTACGTCGGCCTGTCGATGCTGCCGCGTGACGCGAGCCCGACGCGCCTCATCAACCGCTGCCAGATCACCGGCCGCCGCCGCGCGTTCCTGCGCCGCTTCCGCCTCTCCCGGATCACCTTCCGTGAGTTGGCCTCCGCCGGCATGCTTCCCGGCGTGACCAAGTCGAGCTGGTAAGCTGGCACGCAATCCGCTCAATTTCAGGCGTGGGGCGGAAATTTCCCGACCCGCGCCTTTCTCATGCCGATTTACGAATACGTCTCCGAAGCCCCCGACGATCCCGAGCATTCGTGCCGGATTTGTGCCCGTGGATTCGAACTCCGACGTCCGGTGGACCGCAGCCCGCTGCAAGTCTGCCCGCTGTGCAAAAACCCGGTTAAAAAGGTCATCTCGCGCATCAACACGCCGCAGGTCACCAAACCGCTCTCGGTGACCGACGCCAAAAAGGCCGGCTTCACCGTCCTGCAAAGGCGCGACCAGGGCGTTTACGAGAAACTCTGATCCCATGCCGTGATGATGACCTTTCTCCACAGCATGGACCTTCTTGCGTCCATCACGCCGACGCCGCCAACGGAGTTTCCGTCTCTGGGCAAATCGCTGATCTACCTCGCGGGCATCATCTTCTTCCTGCTGCTCAACGCGTTTTTCGTCGCCTCGGAATTCGCCATCGTGAAAGTCCGTCCGAGCCAGTTGGAAACCGAGGGCAAAGCCGGGTCGCCGAAACTCAAAACCGCCCTGCACGTGGTCAACCACCTGGACGGCTACCTATCCGCCAACCAGCTGGGCATCACCATCGCCTCGCTGGCACTCGGTTTCCTCGGCGAACCCTTCGTCGAGGCCCTGATCGCGCCGGTCCTGCTCAATGCCGGCGTCCCGGCGTGGTGGGTGAGACTCATCTCGTTCTCGCTGGCCATCGTTTCCTTCACCTTCCTGCACGTGGTGATCGGCGAGCTGATGCCCAAGTCCATCGCCATCCGCCGCTCGGTGGCCACCACCCTGCTGCTGGCCGGGCCGTTGCACGCCTTCTACCGCGCCGCGCACTGGGCCATCGTCGTGCTCAACGGCACCGCCAACAAGCTGCTCAAGGTGTTCTTCAACCTCGACCCGGTCAGCGAAAGCGAGCACAGCCACTCCGCCGCCGAACTCGCCGTGCTCGTCACCCAGAGCGGCAAATCCCAGGAAGTCACCGAAACCGAACGCGAAATCCTCATCAACGCCCTCGGCCTCAACGAACTCTGGGTGCGCGACGTGATGACTCCCCGCAACAACGTGGTCGTGCTCGATGCCGATCAACCGTTTGAGAAAACCCTCGAGATCGCCCTGCGTAGCAAGCACACCCGCTTCCCGCTCGTCAAAGGCCACCTCGACAACTCGATCGGCCTCATTCACATCAAGGACCTCTTCAAGCTCATCAACGATCCGGACCCGGACCTCATGCGCATCAAGCGCGAGCTCAAGATCGTGCCGGACACGATGCCGCTCGACACGCTGCTCAAGTTCTTCCTGCGCGAGCACGCGCACCTCGCGCTGGCCGTCGCGACACGCTGCTCAAGTTCTTCCTGCGCGAGCACGCGCACCTCGCGCTGGCCGTCGATGAATTCGGCACCCCCGTCGGCATCGTGTTCCTCGACAACATTATGGAGGAACTCGTCGGCGACATCCAGGACGAGTTCGACAACGAGCGCTCCGCCTTCACCCGCATCAATGACGAGGAGTTCGTCATCGAGGGCACGATGACGCTCAACGACCTCGGCGGCCACGTGCCCGAGCTGGTGCTCGAAAGCGGCGAGGTCACCACCGTCGGCGGCTACGTCACCCAGCAGCTCGGGCGTTTCCCCGAAACCGGCGAAACCCTGCGCATCCTCACCTACGAGGCGCGCGTCACCAGCACCGACGGCCGCCGCGTCGGCCAGATCCATTTCCGCAAGCTCGCCACACCCGAAGGCGGCGTCGGCGACGAGGAGGCGGAGGACTGAAGGCGGAGTCGCCGCGCCAAACCATCCACAGAACCGTGTGCAAGTGGATTACGGATTGTTTCCGTCTCGCGTGGTTTTCCGCGCACGCATTCGGGCGGCCGGGGCCGACGAACCCAAAATGGTTCAGCGAAAGGTAGAGACGTGGAGTGCGCGGTGCAAAGCGCTGGAATGGCTCCGAATGGCCCGGGATTGGCGTGCTCCGGGCAATGTCACACGCTTTTCTGGCTGGATATGATTCACGCAATCCCCACCCGCAGATCCCGCACGCTCCACAAGACATCCGCCGCGCCCGCCGCCTTGCCACGCATCTTTCGCGCCCCATCCTTCCGCCGCGGCCGTGAAATACCTCACCCGGCAGCGCAACATCCGCCCGAACGGCAACTCGCCCATCCGCTTCTCCTCCGCTTCTAACAAACGCTGCCTCTCCTCATCCAACTGCTCCTTGGTCAGGCCCTTGCGCTTCACGATGCGCTTCATCGCCCCGCGTTGGTCCACCCGTTCCTCAACCCGCTCACCCGCACCGGATTCCGTCTCTCTGTCCGCTTTTGCTCCGGCCCCGACAGGTATGCCGTGTCGTGGGCGGCGCGGAGTTCTCGTTTCGGGAGGCTTTTGCGCTTTATATCCGTTGGCTACGGGTCGGGCTTAAACGTCCGGCCCGCTACAGACAAGCCATAAAGCAAATCCGCCTCCTCATGCGGGCCTACCTATGGAATGTTAGACGACAGGGTTCGAGCTCATGGAGCTTTTTGAGCTCTCGTGTCTTGTCGTGCCTTGATGGCGGAATCCCCATCCCGCGGCAGGTCAGCACGGGCCGAAAGCACCTCCAGCCTCTTCAAACCGCAGCAAATTCTCGCTTTTTCCCAGTCAACGCATCAATCATGCCGAACCGTTCTGGAATGGAATATCACGGCCTTTGGAAGATCGTTTGACTGGCAACTGTATCAGTGTCTATGTGGCTTGAGAAAACCACGGATCATCCACATATGAGCAGCGATTTCGACGCACTTCTGGCACACCGCCGTATCGAGCACCAGACGCGCCGGCATTTTCTTTCCACATGCGGTCTCGGTCTCGGCTCGCTTTGGCTGGCCGGCGCCAGCGGACGTGCGTGGGGCGCGAGCGGCTCGCTGATCAAGGATGCGGCGAATCCGCTCGCACCCGCCGCGCCGCAGTTCGCGCCGCGCGTCAAACGCATCATCTATCTGCACATGGCGGGCGCGCCGTCGCAGCACGAGTTGTTCGACTACAAGCCGGAGCTCGAAAAGCTCAACGGCAGGGAATGCCCGAAGGAATTCCTCGAAGGCAAACAATTCGCCTTCATCCAGGGCATCCCCAAAATGCTCGGGCCGCAGTTTCCGTTCAAACAACACGGCCAATGCGGCGCGTGGGTTTCCGACCGGCTGCCGCATTTCTCATCCGTGGTGGACGACGTGTGCTTCATCAAGTCGATGCATACCGACCAGTTCAACCACGGCCCGGCGCAACTGCTCGTCCACACCGGCACACCGAATCCGGGCGCACCGTCGATCGGCGCATGGGCCACTTACGGCCTCGGCTCGGAAAACCAGAACCTTCCCGGATTCATCGTCCTCACCTCCGGCGGCAAGAACCCGGACGCCGGGAAATCCGTCTGGGGCGCGGGATACCTGCCTTCCGTCTATCAGGGCGTGCAGTGCCGCTCCGAGGGGGAGCCCGTGCTCTACCTCGACAACCCGCCCGGCATCACCCGCCGGCTCCGCCGCCGTTCGCTCGATGCGCTCGAGCGCATGAATCAAAAGATCGCCGCGGAAGTCGGGGATCCCGAGACCGTCACCCGCATCTCCCAATATGAGATGGCCTTTCGCATGCAGACGCATGCCAGCGACGCCTTCGATCTGAAACAGGAACCGGATTACGTGCACGCGATGTATGGCACGCAGCCCGGCAAGGAGGCCTTCGCCAACAACTGCCTGCTCGCCCGCCGCCTCGCCGAGCGCGGCGTGCGCTTCATCCAGCTTTTCCACTGGGGCTGGGACTCCCACGGCGCAGGTCCCAACGAGGCGCTCAACGCCGGTTTCAACGACCGTTGCAAGGAAGTGGACCAGCCGATGACCGCGCTGCTCAAGGATCTCAAACAGCGCGGGTTGTTGGATGACACGCTCGTCGTCTGGGGCGGCGAGTTCGGCCGCACGCCGATGCGCGAGAACCGCGGCGGGACGGAGATGGCCCTCATCGGCCGCGACCACAATCCCGGCGCCTTCACGATTTGGATGGCCGGCGGAGGCGTCAAATCCGGCCTCTGCTACGGCGAGACCGATCCCATCGGCTACGAGTCCGTCATCAACAAGGTTTCCGTGCACGATCTCCACGCCACCCTGCTCCACCAGATGGGTTTCGATCATGAAAAACTCGTCTTCCACACCCAGGGAGTGAACCAGCGGCTGTCGAACATCACCAAGACCGGCACCCGCGTCGTCACGGACATCCTGGCTTGATGATGTGGCGCTTTGTCATGGGAACAATTTCCTGTTTTGATGCCTCGGCGCGGTCCGCAAAGGACTCCTCTCGACGGATGGCGCGGATGATGATAGGTTCGCCCCGCGCCGCGGGTTTTCCCACAGACCGGCGGCGGCTTGCCTGATCCCTGTTCATCCCATGTTCCGAATTCTGATATCCCTTGCCCTTGTTTCAATTTCGCCAATCGCGGCGCAGCAGTCCGGCCCGGTCTTCACCAACCGACCGGTGCTCAAGGCGCTGCCGCTGGGTGGCGACGAGCTACCCAAGCCGCTACCCGCGGCGGGCGCGACACCAGCGCAACCCGCCGCTCCGATCGAAACCGTCTCGCCACCCTCGCCGCCGGATGTCAAACCCACCGGCGATGACGCGGTGCGCCTGCAGATTTTCCTCGATGAGGCGAATTTCGGCCCCGGCGTGATCGATGGCAAACCCGGCCGTTTCACCGAACTCGCCGTGCGTTCGTGGAACGAGGTCAACGGCCATCCGTTGGACAGTTGGACCGAGGTCAACACCGCCGCGCGCAAGTCCGTGCCGAATCCCTTCGCCATGGCGGTGGTGCCGGACGAGGCGAAGGCATGGGTGGATTCCACGCTGCCCACCAGCCGCACGCTGCAGGCGAAGAAAAAGCGCATGAGCTACCGCAGCTACGGCGAGTTCATGGCCGAGCGCTACCATTGCGACGTGCCGTATCTGGCCGAGCTCAACACCTGGCCGAAGATCCATTCGCTCAAGCCGCACGATTCGATCATCGTGCCCAACGTCAGACCTTTCCACATCGAGAAGATCACCGGCGTGAATCACGAGGCGGATGAGGCGCTCAGCGCGCGTCATGTCGTCGTGGATACCAAGATCAACCAAGTCCGCATCTTCGAGGCCGCGCCCGCGGCGCTGGTGGTCGCCGAGCCGGGAGCCGGAGAGATCCAGCCCGTCACCCGCGCCAACCGCGGACTGGTCGCCTCGTTTCCCATCACTCCCGGCCAGCCGAAGTTCATCCAGTTCGGCACCTGGGAACTGCGCAACATGGTCGAAATGCCGTGGTGGCGCTATGACCAGAAGTTCCTCGACACCGGCAAGCGCAGCGAGAACGCGCTCAACATCCCGCCCGGCCCCAACAGCCCGGTGGGTGTCATCTGGAACGGCACCAGCCGCCGCGGCATCGGCCTGCACGGCACCTCCGACCCGGAAACCATCGGCCGCGCCCGCAGCGCCGGCTGCATCCGCCTCGCCAACTGGGACGCCATCCGCCTGCCCAACCTCATCCGCCCCGGCGCGAGCGTGGAAATCCGTTAGGAATCATCCTCCGCGAGCCAGGCGTCGATGCCGCCGGCGACGTTCGCGACGCGGGTGAATCCGCGCGCCATGAGCATTTCACAGGCGCGCGCCGAGCGCATGCCCATCTTGCAGTGCACGAAGATCTCGCGGTCGGTTGGCAGGCTGTCGATGTGCTGCATCAGGCTGCCCAGAGGAATCAGCCGCGCGCCCTCGATGTTGGCCATGGCGTGCTCGTGCGGCTCGCGGACGTCGATGAGCAGGCCTTGGAAATTCCCGGCGAGCAGGCTGCGGAGTTCGGTGGTGGTGATGGTTTGCATGGTGCTTGCAGAGGTCGTGCAGGTGTCTTGCGCGAGGGTTTGTGGATTGCTGACAGAGTGGATTTCCGGCGTGTTGCCGCACAGGCGGCAGTGCGGATCGCGGTGCAGCGTGAGCGTGCGGAATCGGCTGCGCAACGCGTCATAGGCCGTGAGTTTGCCCAATGGCGGTTCGCCGATACCGAGGATGAGCTTGAGCGTTTCCATGGCCTGGATCGAGCCGATGATGCCGGGCAGCACGCCGAGCACGCCGGCCTCCGCGCAGGACGGCACGCTGCCTGCGGCGGGCAGGTGCGGCAGCATGCAGCGGTAGCAGGGTCCGCCGAGATGCGGCGCGAAAACACCGGTCTGGCCCTCGAAGCGGTGGATCGCCCCATACACCAGCGGCTTGCGCAGGAAAAACGCGGTGTCGTTTGTTAGAAAACGCGTCGGGAAATTGTCCGAGCCATCGACAATGATGTCATAAGCGCCGGCGATCTCCATCGCGTTGTCGGGGGTGAGGCGTGTGGCGTGCGGCTCGATGGCCACATGGGGGTTCACCTCGCCCAGCCGCGCGACGGCGCTCTCGAGCTTGGGTTTTCCCACCCATGACTCGCCGTGGAGGATCTGGCGCTGGAGGTTTGAGGCATCCACCACATCCGCATCCACCAGGCCGAGGCGGCCGACGCCCGCGGCGGCAAGGTAGAGCGCGGCGGGCGAACCGAGCGCGCCGCAGCCGACGAGCAGCACGGAGGCGCTCTTCAGGCGCAACTGTCCCTGCTCGCCGATCGAGGGGATCAGCAAGTGCCTTGAGTAGCGCAACAACTCCGCGGATGAGAGGATTTCCGGCACGGCGGCGTGAGGATGGTCGCGATGGGCCCGTGCTCCAAGCGGGAAAAGCGCTTTGACGCGGCGGTTTTGATGATAGTTTGGCGCATGCCCGAAATCCTCTCCACCTTCCGTTTGCAACCCGGCGACCAAGCTCCGGATTTCTCGCTGCCCGACGCCTCGGGCACGATTGTTTCCCGCGCGGATGCCACCGGCCCGGCGGGTTTGCTGGTGGTTTTCGCCTGCAACCACTGTCCCTTCGTCATCCATCTTGCCGCTGCGCTCGGCGAGCTCGCGCGTGAAATTTCCGCGCAGGGCGTGCACACCGTGGCCATCAATCCGAACGATGCGGAAAAATACCCGCAGGATGCCGCGGAGCACATGCCGGAATTCGCCAGGCAATCCCGCTGGGACTTTCCCTACCTGATCGATGCTTCCCAAGAGGTCGCCATGGCATACGGCGCGGCCTGCACGCCGGATTTCTTCCTGCTCGATGCCGCCGGGCGTCTGGCCTATGCCGGACAGTTCGACGACACCCGGCCGCGCGGTGGAATCGCACCCCATGGCGGCGACCTGCGCGAGGCCGTGCGCCGCATGGTCGAGGGTGAGGAGCCGCTCGCCCGACCATATCCCAGCAGCGGCTGCAGCATCAAATGGAAGGAAGGAAACCAACCCGAGTGGTGGAACAGCGGGGGGTGAAATCACATCCGGCAGCCGAGGATCGGCGCCAGGTCGCGTGCGGATTTTTCAGGCCATGATTCGCGCGGCGTGAAGAGCGCCGTATCCAGCGCGCGGTGTGCCGGGCTGGCGGGGCTTTCCGGGATCAGGGAAATCGCGTCGCGGACGATGCGTTTGGCGAGCGCGCTGTTGGCATGGAGGTTTGCCACGACGGCGTCCACTTCCACCGCTTCCTCGTCATCTTTCCAGCAATCGTAATCCGTGACGAGCGCAAGTGCGGCAGCGGCGATTTCCGCTTCGCGGGAGAGCCGCGCTTCCGGCGCATTGGTCATGCCGATCAGGTCCGCGCCAAGCATCCGGTGCATGGCCGCCTCGGCGCGGGTGGAAAAGGCGGGACCGTTCATGCAGAGATAGGTGCCGCCGTCGTGCGTGCCGGGCGCGACCGCGTGGGCGGCCTTGAGCAGGTGCTGGCGCAGTTCGTTGCAATAGGGGTCCGCGAAACCGACGTGCGCGGCGATGCCATTTCCGAAAAACGTGTGCTTCGCCCCGGTGCCGGTGCGGTCGATCAACTGGTGGGGAACCACGATGTCGCGCGGTTTGAGTTCCTCGCGCAGGCTGCCGACGGCGGTCACGGAAATCAGCCAGCGCACGCCGAGCGAACGCAGCGCCCAGATGTTGGCGCGGTGGTTGATTTCATGCGGCAGCAGGCGGTGGCCGACACCGTGGCGCGGCAGGAAACAGACTTTGCGTCCCGCGATGCGGCCGCTGATGATCTTGTCGGATGGATCGCCGAAGGGTGTTTGCACGGTCAGTGCGGAAATTTCGCCGAGGCCTTCCATTTCATAAAGTCCGCTGCCGCCAATCACGCCGATCGCCGGCTCGTTCACGATGTCCATGAGGCGTGGCATAGCCCATGCCTCCGCCGCGGGCAAGGGTTGTCAGCGATGTGCGGCATCCAATGCCAACGGGATTGCGAATTGCAGCCCGGGGTTGTTCCCATGGCGGGCCACCCCGGGATGAGAGCCCGGAATGAATCCCCAACTCCAACGGAGTTGTGCAGGGCGCGATGCCGTCCCCCGTCACGCAACCCCGTTGGGATTGGAGGCCATTGCTGGGAATAAGGGAAAAAAATCCAGACTCTCAGCGGTTCGCCGTGTTTCAGTGGTTCCCACGGCTTGTGGTCCAAACCGGAGATCTGCCGGGATGGGAGGATCAACCGCCTGCAAAGGATGCGGAGTTTTTGCGCGGATTCGTCAGGTTTCAGGGCTTGCATCCCGGGGGGGATCATCAATTCTTCGCGGCGCATGAGCCGACTCGAAGGAAAAGTTCTAGTGGCACAGGGTGGCGGCCCCACCCATGTGATCAACCAAAGCGTCGTGGGCGTGGCTCTCGAAGCCCGCAAGTTCACCCAGGTCACCGCGGTCTATGGCGCGGTCCACGGGGTGCGGGGCATCATCGATGAGGATTTCGTCGATCTCACCCGCGAAACGACGCACAACCTGGAGCAGGTGGCCGACACGCCGTCTTCCGGACTGCTTTCCACCCGCGACAAACCGGATGTGGAATACTGCCACCGCATGTTCAAGGTGATGCAGGTGCATGACATCCGGTATTTCTTCTATGTCGGCGGCAATGATTCGTCGGATACCGTGCGCATCGTCAACGAGCAGGCCAAGGAGGCGAACTACGAACTGCGCGCGATCCACATTCCCAAGACAATCGACAACGACCTGATGGAAAACGACCACTGCCCGGGATACGGCTCCGCCGCCCGCTACGTGGCACAGGCCTTCACCGGCGTGAACCTCGACAACCGCGCGCTCAAGGGCGTTTACATCGGCGTCGTGATGGGCCGCCACGCGGGCTTCCTCACCGCCGCCGCCTCCATCGCACGCAAGTATGTCGATGACGGCCCCCACCTCGTTTACGTGCCGGAACGCGCGTTCGATACGGAAAAATTCCTCGCGGACGTGGACCGTGTTTATTCGCAATTCGGCATGTGCACCATCGCCGTTTCCGAAGGCATCTCGGACAAGGACCACACGCCGATGATCACCAAGCTGATGGGCGTTGAGGAACGCGACGCGCACGGCAACGTGCAGCTGTCCGGCACCGGCGCGCTCGGCGACCTGCTCTCCAAAACCATCAAGGATGGCCTCGGCATCAAGCGCGTGCGCTCGGACACTTTCGGCTACCTCCAGCGCTCCTTCATCGGCTGCCGCTCGGACCGCGATGCCCGCGAGGCGCGCGAGGTCGGCGAAAAGGCCGTGCAATACGCGATGTGGGACAACGTCGATGGCTCGGTGGCGATCCGCCGCCCGGTGCTCGACTACGGCGTGGATTACGAACTGGTGCCGCTGGCCAACGTCGCGGGCAAGACGCGCCACATGCCCGACGAGTTCATCAACGCGGAAGGCAACGGCGTGACCCAGGCGTTCCACGCCTACTGCCGCCCGCTGCTGGGCTCCGGCATGCCGGAATCC
>JALOUA010000011.1 GCA_025457625.1 Akkermansiaceae bacterium | reverse complement strand
GCCGATCGGGATCATGGCGTCCACGGACATGATGCCGGTCTGCACGGGCACGGAAACGGATTTCCGCTTGATGATGCCGGGGGCGATCTTCTCCATCGGGTAGAACGCGGCGGCGGCGATCTCGCCCTTGCCGTCGATGGGTGCGCCAAGGGCGTTGACGACGCGGCCGAGCACGGCCTCGCCGACGGGAACCGAGAGCAGTTTGCCGGTGGTGCGGCACTCCGAACCTTCGGTGACGGCGGCGTAATCGCCCAACAGCACGACACCGACTTCGCTTTCCTCAAGGTTGAGCGCCATGCCGGTGACTCCGCCGCCGAAGTCGATCATCTCGTTGAGCATGACGTCGGAGAGGCCTTCGACCTTGCACACGCCGTCGCCGACCTGGCGCACGGTGCCGACGTTGGTTTTTTCGACCGAAGAGGTGATTCCGGCGATTTGTTGTTCGAGTTCCTGAAGGATGCTGCTCATGGGGAAACGTGTGTTGTCTGTGATCGATGTTCTGTGAAAGGGGAAATCAGAAGGCGGCCGCGAGGCGGTCCAGGCGGCCTTTGACGGAGCCGTCGAAGACGTCGTTGCCCACACGGATGCGCAGGCCGCCGAGAAGCGCGGGATTGACCTGATAGACCGCCACCAGATCGGCGCCGTATTGTTTGGCGAGCCCGGCGAGCACTCGGCCGCGGGTGGCATCGTCGAGTTCGACGGCACTCTCCACCGTCACCTTGCGGCGTTCGATTTCGAGGCGGGTGAGACGATGGAGGGCGGCTAGAATGGCACGATAATCACGCGGCTTGGCTTCCGCCAGGCGGCTGATGACGGTGCGCAGTTTCGTCTCATCGAGCCGGCCGCCGGATTGGCAAAGCCCGAACAGGCGGCGGGCGGTGGTGGCGGCGACTTTGGAGATTTTCATGGGGAAAAGTGGCTTGGGAAAATCAGCCTTCGACCTTGGCCAGTGCGTCTTCGTTGATGCGCTTCTGATCCTCGGCGGTGAGCACCTTGCCGGTGACTTGCGCGGTGGTGGCGGCCACCAGACGACCGAACTCCCGCTTGAGCTCGGAGCTGAGTCGGTCGCGGTCGGCCTTGGCGGCAGCCTCGGCTTTGGCGAGGATGCTCTGGGCCTGGGCGATGGCTTCCTGCGCTTTCTGCTCGCTGAACGCGTGCGCGCCATCCTTGGCTTCGTTGATCAGGCGCACCGCCTCCTCATTGGCCTTGGCGATGGCCGCAGCAGTGGTTTTCTCGGACTCGGCGAGTTGTTTCTCGATGCGTTTGAGTTTCTCCTCACCCTCGGCGATGCGCATCTTGCGCTGGTCGAGCATCTGCTGGATCGGGCCGAAGGCGAACTTCTTCAGCAGGAACGCGAATACCAGAAAGCCGATGATCTGGGAGACCAGCATCTGGCCGTGGAGCCCGAACTGGGACTTGAGGTTTTCGCCCACGGCTTGCAGCTCGGCGGTGACGCTACCGGTCTCGGCGAGGATGGAGATCAATTCCATGTTGGTAAATGGCGGGGGTTGTTGCGCGACAGGAGTGGAGAGAGCGGGAAAAACGCCGGAGAAGGCGGGGATGCCGCCTTCTCCGGGTTATGGCAAGGATTACTTGCCGAGCAGGATGGTGATGATGAGCGCGCCTTCCGCGAGAGCGGAGATGAGCAGCGATTGCACGAGCACCTTGCCCGACGCACCGGGGTTGCGGCCGACGGCTTCGCAGGCTTTGAGGCCGATGAGTCCGAGGGCGACAGTGGCACCGAGGGCGGCACCGGCGATGGCGATGTTTCCAGTCATGATAGCGGGATGTGGTTGTTATGGTTTAGGGATTTGAAAGCCCCCGCAGTCTTTGCCACGGTCCGGCTTTCAAAATTGGGGTCAGTGGCCGTGTTCGCCCTCCTCATCATGGGTGCACATCAGGGAGGTGAATACGGCGGTGAGAAGAGTGAAAACAAGGGCCTGGATGGCTCCGACCATCAGCTCGAGGAAGTAGAACGGTAGCGCGGCCAGCCAGCCTAGCCACTTGCCGCCCATGTAGAGCATCAGCTCCAGCAGGCTTTCGCCCGCATAGATGTTTCCATAAAGACGGAAAGTCAGTGTCAGCGGGCGGATCAGGATGGAAACCACCTCCAGGAAGCCGACGAGGAAAAAGATCGCGACCAGCATGATCTTCATGAGCCCCCTGCCCTCGCCCTGATAGAGGAAGATATGGGCGAGGAAGCCGCCGGGACCGTTGGCCTTGACCGACCAGTAAATCCACATGGCGAAGAAGACCAGCGCCATGCCGAGTGTCATGTTGAGGTCCGCATTGGCACCGCGCAGGAAAGGCGCCCATTCGACCACTTTGCCCGCCTCGTTCACCCGCTCGATGCCGACGGTGCCGACCGTGGGGAACATTCCCATCCAATTGGCACAGATGATGAAGGTGAAGATGGAGCCGAAAAACCAGAACGTTTCGCGGGCAAGTTTGGCACCCATGATGGTGGCGAGGAAGTCCTGAAGCCCTTCGACAACGGATTCCAGCAGGTTCTGAAGACTGGAGGGAACGAGGGTGATCCTGCGGGTGGCGATCTGTGCGATGAGAATGATCACTGCGGCGACCAGCCACATGGCCACCATTGAGTTGGTGATTTTGAAAAAACCGAAATCGAGCAGGACCGGTGCGTTGAAAGGCAGTTCGTGGTGGCCATCCCCGGCGGCTTGAAGGGGGAGTGCGAGTCCGATAAGCCAGGCGGCGATGATGGTGGGAAAGTTTCGCATGCGTGGGCGCGGTGGCGGCGGGCGCGGGGTTTTTAATGAGGATCGCGCACTGGGCAAGTTCTAATGTGGAAAATTTCAACGAGGATGCCGGATGGATCGTATGGTTGCGCCAGCCGGACCCCGCACCGGGATGGCGGCTGGTGTCAGGCAGGCCCTGCAAATCCGGTTTGCTGAAAAACACAGGATTTTCTCTTGCCAAGCCCATACCCTCCCCGTTCACACTTCCGCTGCCATGAACAAAGCCGAACTCATTGAAACCATCCAAGCCGCTCTCGGACAAGACGCCACCAAACGCGCCGCCGACGAAGCCCTCGAAGCCGTTCTCTCCTCCATCGTCAAAGGTGTGAAGAAGGACAAGAAAGTCCAGATCGTCGGGTTTGGAACTTTCGAAGTCAAAGAACGCTCCAAGCGCATCGGTCGCAATCCCAAGACCGGCGAGGCAATGGAGATCCCCGCATCCAAGTCGGTCGGATTCAAACCAGCCACCGCCCTCAAGGCAAGCCTGTGACAGCCGCATGCGGGGAAGCACCAAACCCATAGTGTCAGACCCATCACAAACCCCGGCCTGATCATGGCCGGGGTTTTTCATCTCCGATCGCCGGAGCGCACGCGCGACACGCCGCCATCGCACATGAAACCACGCATCACACTCGCCGAAGCGGCGCTGCCCGAAGGTGGCAGCCTTGTGCTGCAGGAACACGACGGGCGGAAATTCCTGCTCATCCACGGCCAGCAAATCTGCGGCCCGGCGACGCGCGCCGTAGAGGAGGAACTCGCGCGGCTGGCCTGCGCCCCGTTCCGTCCGGCCCGCCAGCCGAAACTTTGGTTTGCCGGTCTCGGTCTCGGTCACTCGCTGGCCGCCGCAGCCGCCGAACTCAAACAAAAGAAGGCCACCTTCATCGTCGCCGAGCCGCTCGCCGCAATGCCCGAGTGGCACCGCGAGCATCTGCCGGACAGTCCGCTTCATCACGAGTCGCGTGTGGTTTTCGAAAACGATTGCAGCCCGGCGTCACTGCTGCGCCATGCCGGCACCCTGCATGCGGTTCTTCTTCACCTCGACGCCTCGCCCAGCGGCCCCGGGAACCGCCCGTGGGTGGAGGATCGCCGCTGGCTTGCCGCGGCCTATGAGGCTCTGCAACCCGGCGGCCTGCTGGCCATCGGCGGTTCGCGTCCGCCAGCCAACCTCACCCGGCGGCTCCAGCGATCCGGCTTTGAAGTGGCCGAATTCACCGTGCCCGCCGCGCCCAACGCCCGCAAATCCCGCCTGCTGCCGATCTGGCTCGCCCGCAAGAGCCGGGGCAGCCATTAGATTGACGCACCATCTGTCCGGTTGACCCGCAGCCGGATCTGGTACATTCTCCGCTGCCGATGATCATCAACATGTCCAAACCATCCATCACTCATCCAGGCGCGCTGTTGCTGCCGCTGGCACTCATCCTCGGGGCCTGTGCGCCCTCAGGTCCGTCGAATTCCGGCTACATGGCCGGTGTCGGCAAGCCGGTGCACCAACAGGTTTCCAATGGTCCGCATCATCCACCGCCGGCGGTGCATGATGACATTTCCTATTGGGAAGGGGACGGTGTTCCGGGCAGTCCGCTGATCCGGATCAACCGTCCGCAGCAGAAGGCCTTCTTTTACAAGGGCGGCGTGCTGGTCGGCATCTCGAAAATCTCCAGCGGCAGCGAGGATCACGCCACACCGCCGGGCAGGTACAAAATCACCCAGAAGAGCAAGGATCACAAATCGTCCATCTACGGCGTCTTCAAGAACAAGGCCACCGGCCAGATGATCAATGACAACGTCGACATCCGGGTGGACAAGATTCCTCCGGGCGCGGTCTATTACGCCGCGCCGATGCCGAATTTCATGCGCTTTCATGGCGGCATCGGCATGCACACCGGATACCTGCCGGGCTACGCGGCCTCGCACGGCTGCATCCGCATGCCGCACCACATGTCCGAGAAATTCTTCGAGAACGTGGAAGTCGGCACTCCGGTGATTGTCGATTGAAGCTCAGTCCAGCAGCCGCCGGATCACATCCGCGGCGCTGTAGCTGTTGGAATCCCCGCTCATGACATCACGCACGGCGGCGAGGTCGTCGCCAATGGTGATGAGCTGCGGTTCCGCCGCGCCATCGCGGATCTGGCCGATACCGGCGGACGCGCAGAGCGAGTTGCAGAGGCAGATGCGGTGGCGGGTCTGCTCCGGATCGCCGCCCTTCGAGACATAAAGGTCGAGCGGTTCGGCGGAGCAGCGGAAACCGATGCCGCCATCCGGTTTCTGATAGGTTTCCCGCAGCACGCCGAGGTCGCACACGCGTTCGCGTTGCTGATAGACGGCGGGATCCGCGATGCTGCCCGGCACTTGCGCCACCTTGAAGGGGAAGCCGGTGGGCGAGGCGAGCGCGTCGGTGTGGATTTCCAAATCGCCGCGCTTCACCGCCGCCAGAATCCCCACCTTGAGCGCGGGGTCGAATCCCGATTCCTCGCAAAATGCGAAAGCGGTGCCCACCTGGATGCCATGCGCGCCGAGCGCCCGGGCCTCGCGCAGTTTGCCGATGCGGCCGTAGCCGCCCGCCAGCCAGAATGGCAGGCCGATTTCGACAAACTTCGCCGGATCGATGCGGTCGCGCTCGCCATAGATCGGCTCGCCTTCGGGCGTGAGTTGCATCGGTCCGCGCGGCGGCGCGTTGTGGCCGCCGGCGGTGGGGGCTTCGACCACGAAGCCATCGACCCGCCCGGAGGCCTTGCGGCGGAGGTTTTCCGCGAGCACCGGCGAGGCAACGATGGCCAGAAACAAGGGCCGCCTGAGCACAGGCGCGGGGCCGAACTCCGCCGGATCGATGCGGATGAAAACCGGTTCGGTCGCGCCAGTGACATCGAGGCGCATTTCAGCGGACGCGCCCGCGGCCAGGTCATCGAGGATTTTGGGGATCTGCCGCGGGATGCCGGCACCCATCAGGACAACGTCCACGCCGGCGAGCATGGCCCCGTAAAGCACCATCAGCGTGGGCGTCTGGATTTTTTCCAACAGGTTCAAACCGACCACTCCGGCATGGCCTTGCCGGGCGAGATGGATCGCCACGAATCCGGCGGCGACCACCAGCTCGCGCGTCTGCCGGCCGGGTTCATGCGAAATCATCGGCGGCGTTTTGAACGGCGCGTCGGGCGACTTGCCGCCGGGAATGAAATAGCGGTCGAGAATGCGGGCGGCGATTTCCGGATAGGGAAACGCCTCGAGCGCACGCCGCAGGTGGCCGCCCTCGTCACCCAACTGGAGTTGGCGCGTCAGCAGCAGGTCGAGCGCGGTGCCGGAGACCACGCCGAGCTGGCCTTGCATGGCAACCGCGCGGGCCAGACGCCAGCCGGATACGCCGACCCCCATGCCGCCCTGGATGACCGGCGGCAGATCTGCCGCATCGGCCACTCGATTGCCCGGAAATTGTTCGATCATGTGACTCATCCTAGTCCGGTGGCAGGTTCACACCAATATCATAGCATCCGGTGCGCAGGAAATCGTTTGATACGCCGGAATGCGGACCCAGCCAAGCGAGAAACTCGTGGTTGCCATCGGTGCCGGTGATGGGTGATGGGATCAATCCCAGCCAGTCATGCCCGAGTTCTCCGGTGACGAAGCGGCGGATTTTTTCCACCGCCCGCCCATGCAGGGCGGGATCGCGGACGATGCCGCCCTTCGAGATGTCCTCCCGACCCAGTTCGAACTGCGGCTTGATGAGGCAAACGATCGTCCCCCCTTCATCCAGTAAAGGAAACACAGCGGGCAGCACCTTCGTCAGGGAGATGAATGAGAGGTCCATCACCGCCAGACGCACCTTCTCGCCGATGTCGGCGGGGGTCATGTGGCGCGCGTTGAACCGCTCTTTGGCGACGACCCGCGGATCGTTGCGCAGTTTCCAGACGAGCTGGTTGGTGCCGACATCCACCGCATGCACGCGCAAGGCGCCGCGCTGCAGCAGGCAATCGGTGAAACCGCCGGTGGACGCGCCGACGTCGATGCACACCCAGCCCGCGGGAGCGATGCGGAAGGCATCGAGCGCGGCTTCGAGTTTCAATCCGCCGCGGCCGACGAAGCGGGGTTTTTCCCGGATCTCGAGCGGCGCATCGCAGGCGAGTTTTGCGCTGGGTTTATCGATCAGACAACCACCGCTGCGCACCTCGCCCGCGAGGATCAGCCGCTTCGCCTGCTCGCGGGAATCACACAGGCCGCGGGCGGTCAACAGGGCGTCTGCACGTTCGGATTTCATCGCTTGGCGAGCCCTGCCAGCCACCATCCATCGGTGCGTGGCTTTTCAATTCGCGGAACCCGTGCCCGGCAGGAAGCGGTAATACACCTCCAGCATCAGGGTGGCGAGACAGGTGGCCATGTGAACGTTGACCGGGCCGTGCCGCATGTCCTGCTGCCATGATCCGTCCGGTCTCTGGTTTTTGATCAACTCGTCGCGGAAGACCTTGTTGTATTCCTCCCATTCCTTGCCCCCGTGATTGATCATGGCCTGGGCGTTGTAATAATGATAGTAGAGGTTGGAACTTGCCTCACCCCACTTGAAATCCTGGTTTTGGGTGACGTATTTGATGCCGGCCCGGGCGTTCTTGGAGCGGCTTTCCCCCCACAGTTGAAAGCAGAGCACGCCGCCGCCGGTGAGACCGGGGCTTTTTTTCGAATCGTTGCGGTAACCGATCGCGCCGTTCTTGCCCTGGGCCTTGTCCAGCCATTCGAGCGCCTTGCGGGCGTATCGGTTGAACTTGCTCTCCGGCCACAGGCCGGTGTGACTGCACGCCTTGAGCGCCTGAATCTGCCAGTAGCCCACCGAGTTGTCGCCACTTTTGGTGGGGGCATATCGGTAAACCCAGCCGCCGCTTTCGCCCTGGCCAGCCATGATGTGCTCCGCGGCTTTCTGGGTGATGGTATCCAGATCGGGAATGTTGATGTTCATCTTGCTGCAGAAGGTGTAGGCCTCGGCCAGCGCGTAGGTGGCGATGGCATGCTCATAAACCCAGCGGATGGACGTCAGGGGATGCACGGTCATGCGGCCGTCGTTTTGCAGGCCATTGTTGATGAGGTAGGCGATGCCGCGGGAGACCGAGTCACCGAATTCCGGCGATGCGGGTGTCTCGCAATGGCCGAGGTAAGCGAGGATTGCCAAACCCGTCATGCCCACTTGGTCCGCATTGCCCCAACTGCCGTCGGAGCCCTGGGTTTGCTTGAGCCAGCGCAGGGCTTTCATCACCGCATCCTCGCATTCCGGAGTGCCGCCCATTTCCTTGAGGCGCGACATGCGGTCCTCCTGGCTGCAGCGCTTTTTCATCGTGGCCGGGATGTTGCCGAATCCGCCACCTCCGGTGCCGCTGCCGTCACCCCAACCGGAGCCGAAATCCGCGCCGTCGCCGAAATCCAGCGATGGCGTCGCCACATCCACCTCGGGCACGGGAATTGTGGTGGGGGACGCGGTGTTGGCCACCATCACCTTGGTCATGCTTGAGGAAGGCGACGACGGCTTGCGGTCCACGTTGCGCTGCACCTTCTCCTGCACCTCCTGGACCTCCTCGCTCACGCTGCTCTCGTAGACCACGATCTCCGGAGTCTCCTTGAAGAGCGGCGGCAGAAGGAAAATCCCCAGGATGAGACAGATGAGGATGATCACGAGGAATGCGACCACGAGCGAGGATATGATCGAGTTCCTCCGGTAGGCTTGGAGTCGCAGGACGGCTTCGGTGTTGAGTTCGGCGTGAAGGCTCATGGCAATGCGGGTTGGGGTGGACGATATCCCGCCTTTTCGTGAATGCCAGAGCAAAGAAGCGTGTTTCACGGGGAAAAATTTTCACCATCCGCGGGCTTCCCTCGCGATGGAATTTCTGGGAGGTATCGGCCATGAGACTTCATGTCCCGGTTTTCCAAATGGCTGCGGCTCTGCTGCTGATGGCCTCCTGTGCCGCGCCTTCCGCCCGCCACTCCACGGGACGCGACGAATGGGGCCACCGCCCGGGACCCAAAGGCTTTCGCACCGTGATCCTCGACGCAGGCCATGGCGGCCACGATCCGGGGGCGGTCAGCCGCCATACCGGCCAAGCCGAGAAAGACCTCACGCTCGACATGGCCAAACGCATCCGCAGCGAACTCGGCACGGATTTCCGCACCATCCTCATGCGCTCCGATGACAGTTTCATCGACCTCGACGATCGCGTCATGCGCGCCAACCGCGATGGCGACGCCATCCTCGTGAGCATCCACTTCAACAGCGGACCCTCGCACATCCGGGGTCCGGAAACCTACTACTGGCGTGTGGACAGCCACGGACTGGCGGTGAGAATGCAGCGCGCCATGACCCATGCCAGCCCGGCCGAAAGTGGCAACCGCGGCCTTGTCCGGCGCCGCCTGCGGCTCACCCGCAACCCGCAAATCCCCTGTGTCCTCATCGAGTGCGGATACCTCAGCCATCCCGCCGAGAGCCGGCTTTGCGCCAGTCCGGATTATCGCCACAAGCTGGCCTCCTCAATCGCCGGAGTCATCCGCACCCAGGCCGCCAGCGGGGATGCCGGCACCGGTCCCCTGCCCCGCCCGATCTACGCCCCGCCAAGCAGGCCGACCGACAAACCGGAATGACGGCTTGTCCGGTTCAAACCGCCGGAGTCTCGCCCTCGGACCTGGCAATGACCACGGCCGCGCAGGAATCGCTGTACACATTCACGGCGGTGCGCGTCATGTCGAGCAAGCGGTCCACCGAAAGCAGGGCGACGACTGCCGTTTCCGCGCCGGGGATGCCGGAGCTTTTGAGGATGAGCAAAATGGCCACCAGGCTGGCGGAGGGGATTCCGGCGACGCCGATGCTGGTGAGCAGCGCCGCCACGACGACGAAAAACTGGCCACCGAAGCCAAGTTGGATGCCCATCACCTGCGCCACGAAGATGACCGCCACACATTCGTAAAGCGCGGTGCCGTCCATGTTGACAGTGGCTCCCAACGGCAGCGTGAAGCTTGTCACCCGTTTGGAAACCCCGCTGCCCTCCTCCACGCAGCGCATCGTCACCGGCAGCGTGCCGGAGGACGACGCGGTGGAGAAAGCCAGCAGCAACGCCGGCCGCATCGCGCGGAAATGCGCCCACGGACTGACCCGCCCGATGAATCGCAGCACCAGCGGCAACACCACGAACAAGTGGATGAACAGCGCCGCCAGAACCGTGACGAAGTATTTGCCCAGATTGGTGAACAACTCCGCGCCCGTCGAGTAAACCACCGGCAGGATCAATGCGAAGACACCCACCGGCGCGAGCGCCATCACCCACTTGGTCAGGATGATCATGGCATCGCAGGCGGCCTGGAAGAACTCACGCACCGTGCGCATTTCATGGCCTGGCAGACGCGTGATCGCCACCGCGAACAGGATGCTGAAGACGATGACGCCAAGCATCTGGCCGTTGTCGCTGGCGGCGGAGACGACGTTTTCGGGCAGCATCGCCTTGAAGACCCCGAGGAAATCACCGGCCTCGCGCGCGCCGGCGGCGGTCACGGTTGCGAGCGCCGCGCTGCCCGCCGTCTCGCCGCTGGTGGCGAAGGCCTCGCGGATCACCGCATTGGGTTGTCCATCCGCGAAACCGGGGCGGATCAGGTTCACCAAGGTCAGTCCTAACAGAATCGCCAGCGTGCTGGATCCCAGATAGAATGCGACGGTTTTGAGCCCGAGCCGGCCGAATCCTTTCACCCCCTGCAGGCTGGCGATGCCGGAAACCACCGAAGTGACGATCAGCGGCACGATCAACATCTTGAGCGCGCGCATGAACAAATCGCCGATGTATTCACAGACCGCCAGCGCGCCGGCGATCAAGCCCGTGACGCGCGCGCCCTCGCCCGCACCGGCCGCGAGACTGCGGAAAACGAGTGCGACGAGCGTGGAAAGCACCAGTGCCGCGAGGATCTGCCAGTGGGGTGCGATGCGTTTCATGCGCAGCACCCAAGGGCATCCCGGCGGGAAAATCCAGACTCTTCGGCAGGGCGTCCAATTCGGCCGACCGCATCTCCGGACGTCCCGTGACGGAGCCTGCTTCGATCGCGCAAGCCGCGGGAGGGCGCGTCTGCATCAAAGCCCCTGACAAACCCGGCATCCACCGTCTTCACATCCGGGGCAAGGATGGCAAAGGCCATGCCGCCACCGCGAACATGCGCCTCGAGGTCCATTGAAGCCTTGACGGTTCGTCTGACACACCGCATCACGCCATCATGACAGCCAAGTTGCTTTGCCTCTTGATTGCCTGTGTCCCCTGCCTTGCGCGGGCCGCCGCCGGCAAACCCAACATCATCATCTTTCTCGTGGATGACATGGGCGTGATGGACACCTCGCTGCCCTTCATCACCGGCCCGGACGGCAAGGCCCGGCGCCATCCGCTCAACGATTTCTACCGCACCCCCAACATGGAGCGCCTCGCCGCGAATGGGATTCGTTTCAACAACTTCTGCGCCATGAGCGTGTGCTCGCCGACGCGCGTCTCGATCCTGACCGGCCAGAACGCCGCGCGCCACCGCACGACGAACTGGATCAACCCGAGGTCCGACAACGCCGGTCCGCAGGGCCCGCCACAATGGAACTGGCGGGGGTTGAAAAAAGGCGACGTGACGCTTCCCGCCCTCTTGCGCGAAAACGGCTACCGCACGATTCATGTTGGCAAGGGGCACTTCGGCCCACTCGGGTCGGAGGGGGAGGATCCGGCCAATCTCGGGTTCGACACCAACATCGGCGGCACCGCCCACGGCCAGCCCGGGAGTTATGACGGAAAGAAAAACTACGGCACCGGAGGCAATGGCTGGGCGTCCGGAGTTCCCCATCTGGAGAAATACCACGGCACGGATACCTTTCTGACCGAGGCGCTCACGCTGGAGGCCAACGCGCGGGTCGGGGATGCCGTGAAGGAGGGCAAACCGTTCTTCCTCCACTTCGCCCACTACGCCGCGCACTCGCCTTTTGACTCCGATCCGCGCTTCGCCGCCCACTACAAGGACTCCGGAAAAAACGCCAGGGCGCAGGCCTTCGCCACCTTGATCGAGGGCATGGACAAATCCCTGGGCGACGTGCTGGATCACTTGCGGAAACTCGGAGTCGCGGAAAACACGCTCATCTTCTTCCTTGGCGACAACGGATCCGACGCGCCGCTCGGCGGGCCGCACGAGGTCGCCTCCTCGGCGCCGTTGCGCGGCATGAAGGGTTCGCATTACGAAGGCGGCATGCGCGTGCCCTTCATCGCCACCTGGGCCCGGCCGGACGCGGAAAACCCGCTGCAGCAACAACTGCCCATCGCCGCCGGTGCCATTCAATCCCAGCAAGCCGCCGTGCAGGACCTCTTCCCCACCATCCTCCATCTCGCCGGCATCCGGTGGCCGGTGAACCACACGGTGGACGGCACCAGACTCGACACGCTGCTCGCCGGAAAACCCGATACCGGCCGCAAGGAACAATTCCTCATGCACTATCCCCATGGGCCGCATCGCAGCGAATACTGGACAAGCTGGCGCGACGGCGACTGGAAGGTGATCTATCACTACGTCCCCTCGCAGCAGTCGGATGACTCGCACTATCAGCTTTACAATCTCAAGGCGGATCCGTTCGAACAGCACAACCTCGCGGACGGCAAGCCGGATGAACTCGCCCGCATGATGCGCGGTCTCGTCGCCGCGCTGGAGAATCACCAGGCCCTCTATCCCATGGACAAGGACGGCAAGACCGCACTGAAACCTTGAATCGCCAGAAGCCGGCCAACCAGGCTGCGGGTGCCCGGGCTGCCTCCATGACAAGGTATTGCGCCGGCGGCTGCAAACCGGGGCGGCGGAGACGGGGTGCCGGAAATGCCGGAGAATCTCCCGGATGACGGCCGGCCCGGTTTCCGAAGTTGGGTTTGAAATCAGGGTTGTGAGAGACGGAAAAACCTCCGCCCCCAGGCTTGGCGGACCATTCAAAAATCCGCGGATTTCCCGGTTGACACCCCGAAACCGGCTCCCTAGCTTGCGTGCCCCTTCGCGCACGCCCGGTGCCCGAAGGCCTTTTTTCCCAGAAACACATGAAGACGTTTTCCGCCAAGCCCCACGAAGTCGAGCGCAAGTGGTATGTGATCGACGCCAAGGACAAGGTCCTCGGTCAAGTCGCCGTGGAGGCCGCCCGCCTCCTGCGCGGCAAGCACAAGCCGATTTTCACCACCCACATCGACACCGGCGATTTCGTGATCGTGATCAATGCCGACAAGGTCGTGCTGACGGGTGCCAAGGAAACCGCCAAGATCTACACGCGTTTCTCCGGCTACGTCGGCGGCAAGAAGGTGGAAACCCCGCGCATCGTGCGCGAGCGCCGGCCGGTGCTGCTCGTCGAGCGCGCCGTTTACGGCATGCTTCCCAAGACCCGCCTCGGCAAGGCCCAATACACCAAACTCAAGGTCTATGCCGGTGCGGAGCATCCGCATGAGGCCCAACAGCCCGCAGTCCACGCCGTCCGCTGATCTTCCAACCTGATATCATTTTCCCCAACATGACCGCCACCACCACCAAGAGCGCCACCGGCCGCCGCAAAACCGCAGTCGCCCGCGTCTGGATGACCGAAGGCACCGGCCAGATCCTCATCAACGATCGCCACTTCGAGGACTACCTTCCCACCATCGAGCTGCAGAACGCCATCCTCGCACCCTTCCAAGCCGCCTCGCTGATGAACAAGTTCGACCTCAAGATCGCGGTCAAGGGCGGCGGCATCCATGCCCAGGCCATTGCCATCCGCCATGCGATCTCGCGCTCCCTGACGCAGGTGGACCCCGAGAACCGCAAGATCATCAAGCCGCTCGGCTTCCTGACCCGCGATCCCCGCATGAAGGAGCGCAAGAAGTCCGGCCAGCCCGGCGCACGCAAGCGCTTCCAGTTCTCCAAGCGCTGATCCGCCGCTTCCGAGGATTCTCCAACAAAAACCGCGCTCTTTCCGGAGCGCGGTTTTTTTATGCCTGCGAAACAGAAAATGTAGCGGCGGTCTGTGACCGTCGCATTTCACCTGCGGCTGGCAGGATGGAGAAACGCACCGGTGCCGAGGATTCCGCCATCCTTCGGCATCGACGGCCGCAGACCGCCGCCACATTCCGGTCATTGGCGTGGCAACGCAGAGCTTGGCTGCGGACTTTCCGATTTTCAGCGGTATTCCTCGTCCACTTCGGCGGCGGCCTGTTTGATCGACTTGCCGCCATCCACCCGCCCGGCGAAGTCGGTGAACTTGTGGAGTTCCCTGCGGATCACCGGCAGCAGGAAATACACGCCGATCAGGTTGGGAATGCTCATGGCGAAAAGCGAGGCGTCGGAAAAATCAATCGCCTTGTCCATCGACGCCGCGGAGCCGGCGACGATCACCGTGCAGAAGATCACCTTGTAAACCAGCTCCGTTTTCCTGCCGCGGCCGAACAGATACTGCCATGCCTGCAAACCGTAATAACTCCAGGTGATCAGCGTGGAGAAGGCGAACAGCAGCACACAGACGAACAGGATGTATTTGAAACTGTCGTGCACGGTCTGGAAGGCCTGGGATGTCATGTTGATGCCGAACGACGTGCTGGCGTTCGAGGTGTCCCCCAGCATGAACTCGCGGCCATTGATGACGAACTCGCCGCCGTCGCCCTTGAAATACATCGAAGTCACGAGCACCAGCGAAGTCATGGTGCAGACGACCACGGTATCGAGGAAGGGCTCCAACAATGCGACCACCCCTTCGGACGCGGGCATGCGCGTCTTGACCGCGGCATGGGCGATGGGAGATGAGCCGATGCCGGCCTCGTTGGAGAAGGTCGCGCGACGCATGCCCCAGACGAAGGCGGCGAGCAGGCCGCCGGTGACCGCGGCGCGCGGGTTGAACGCCTCGCTGACGATCATCGAGATCGCCGCCGGGACGTGGCCGGCGTTGGCCACCAGCACGATGATGGCGCTGATGACATAGATCAGACACATCGCCGGAACGAGCCGTGCGGTGACGCGGGCGATGCCGCGGATGCCGCCGATGATCACCAGGCCGGTGATGATGGCGAGCAACAGGCCGAACAGCCATTGCCGGCCGGCGAAAATGCTGTGCTCGCCGCCGGTGACGTTGAGCAACTGCGCGGTGGCTTGGTTGACCTGGAACACATTGCCGCCGCCGAACGAGGCGAAGACGCAGAAGAGGGCGAACAACCCGGCGAGGAACGCGCCCAGCGGGGCGAGCCCGCGTTCGGCGAAGCCCTTGCGGAGATAATACATCGCGCCGCCGTGAATCCTGCCCTCCGAGTCGATCTCGCGGTATTTCACACCCAGCGTGCATTCGGCGAACTTGGTGGCCATGCCGAGGAAGCCCGAGAGGAACAGCCAGAACGCCACGCCGGGCCCGCCGATCATGATGCCGATGGCCACGCCCGCGATGTTGCCCAGGCCCACCGTGCCGGAAACCGCCGCGCTCAATGCCTGGAAATGGCTGATTTCCCCGGGATCATCGGTGTGGCTGTAGTGGCCGCGCACCGTGCGGATGGCCAAACCGAACGCGCGCAGGTTGATGAACTTGAAGAACAAGGTCATCAGCACGCCCGCCAGCGCCAGCCAGATGACCACCGCCTTGACCGGATAACCGTTGATCGGGATGTCGGTGAAAACGGCATTCACGAACCAGCCGGTGGCCCAGCCGAAGATCTCGTCGATTTTGCGGTCGAGACCGGACGTTTCCTGCGCGGCTGCCCGCCCGGCGGACAAGAGGAAAAGAAGCGCCACTCCGAGACGCGCGATGAGGCTGCGATGAAGGATGCCGATCATGGCCGTGGAAACTGCCAAGCCTCCCCCACCCCGGCAAGCCCCAATGCGGGCAGGGCCGACGCATCAAAAATTCCCGGATTTACCGCAAAGCCGCAGAGGCCGCAAAGGGTCGCAAAGAAGATCATCCATGAGTGCGCATGATGATGAAGGTTTTTTTCCGGATGATTTTCAGGTTTCATTCCGCCATCTTTGAAATCCTTTGCGTTTCTCAGCGGCCTCTGCGGCTTTGCGGTGAAAAGAATTCAATTCAGATGCGTCGGCCCTGCCAATGCGGCGGCTCACATTTCCAGCATCAGCCGCGCCGGGGATTCGAGGCAGTCCTTGATGCGGATCAGGAAGGTCACGGCCTCCCTGCCATCCACCAGCCGGTGGTCATAGCTGAGCGCGAGATACATCATCGGCCGGATGACAACCTGGCCGTCGAGCGCGACCGGCCGCTGCTGGATGGTGTGCATGCCGAGGATGCCGCTCTGCGGCGGATTGAGGATGGGCGTGCTGAGCAGCGAGCCGTAGGTGCCGCCGTTGGAAATGCTGAACACGCCGCCCTGCAGGTCCTCGATGGTGATTTTGCCCTCACGCGCCTTGGTGGCGTAGTCGAGGATGTCCTTCTCGATTTGCGCGAAGGATTTGGTGGCGCAATCGCGCAGCACGGGAACCACCAGCCCCTTTTCGGTGCCGATGGCGACCCCGATGTCATGAAAGTGGTTTTCGATGATGTCGTTGCCTTCGATGCGGGCGTTGATGGCAGGCACGTCCTTGAGCGCCTGGGTGACGGCTTTGACGAAGAACGACATGAAGCCGAGTTTCACGCCGTGTTTCTTCACAAACTCGTCCTGCACCGCCTTGCGCAGGTCCATCACCGCGGACATGTCCACCTCGTTGAAGGTGGTGAGGATGGCGGCGGTCTGCTGGGCGTTGACCAGATGCGTGGCGATCTTGCGCCGCAGCATCGACATCTTGCGGCGCGTGGTGCGGCCGTCGGACACAGGCGCGGCGGGCGACTCTCTAACCGCCGGCGCGGCGGCTTGTTGAACCTCTGGCGGCGGTCTGCGATTGCCTCCGGCCATCTCCGCTGCGCTCCGGTTGTCGCTGGCTTCCCTCTTGAGAACCGCTGTCGTGGCCGGCTTGGCCGGAGCGACGGTGCTGACAGGACGCACGGCGGCCGCTCCGGCGGCGGCGATTCTTGCAATGACCGTGCCGACCGGCACTTCCTCGCCCTCCGGCACGAGGATGCTGAGCGTGCCGGCAACCGGCGCTTCCAGTTCGTTGGAAACCTTGTCGGTTTCCAACAGCACGAGCACTTCGCCCGCCACCACGCTGTCGCCATCGTTCTTGCGCCAGGAAGCCACCGTCGCGGAGGTGATCGATTCACCGGATGCGGGCACCTTGAGCTCCGCATCAGCCGGCGACGCGGCGGGTGTGGCGGGTTGCTCCTGTGGCGCGGCGGGTGGCGCGGCGGCTGTCTCCTTCGGCGCGGCGGGTTCGGATGCCTGACCACCCGCCTTCGCGGCTTGGATGCGGGCGATCAACGTGCCAATGGCCACTTCCTCGCCCTCGCTGACGAGGATTTCCAGAATGCCGTCGCCCGCGGCCTCCAGTTCGTTGGAAACCTTGTCGGTCTCCAGCGTCACCAGCACCTCGCCGCGGGCAACGGCGTCGCCGTTCTTCTTGTGCCAGCGGGCGACGTTGGCGGTGGTGACGGATTCACCCGAGGCGGGAACTGTGACTTCGATGGACATGGCGGGATTGAGAGGTTGGACGGTGGTTATCTAACGGTTCAGACGGTGAACGCCTGTTCGAGCAGGGCCTTCTGCTCGCGGTAATGCATCGCCTTGGAGCCGGCGGCCGGGCTTGAGGCGGCGTCGCGGCCGGCATAGCGGACCTTGGAACCCGCGCAGCGTTCGAGGCGCGGCCAGATGTACGACCACGCGCCCATGTTGAGCGGCTCCTCCTGGCACCAGACGAAGTGCGAGGCGTTCGGATACTGGCCGGCGATGGCCTCGACCATCTCGCGATGGAACGGATAGAGCTGCTCGATGCGGATGATGGCGGCATTCCCGATGCCCTTCTCCTTGCGATGGGACAACAGGTCGTAAAAGACCTTGCCGGTGCAGAAAATGAGCCGGCTGACGTTGGCGCAGTTGGCGAAGTCCATCGGATCCGGCAGGACTTCCTGGAAGCAGTTGCCCTCGCCGAAGTCCGCCAGCGGGGAAACCGCCTCGGGCCGCCCCAACAGACTTTTCGGAGTCATCAGCACGAGCGGCTTGCGGAAGTCCCGGTGCTTCTGGCGGCGCAGCGCGTGGAAATACTGCGCCGGCGTGGTGAGATTGCCGACGATCATGTTCTTCTCGGCGCAAAGCTGCAGGAAGCGCTCCAATCTGGCGCTGGAATGCTCCGGCCCCATGCCCTCGTAGCCGTGCGGCAGCAGCATCACCAGATCCGACGGGGTCTGCCACTTGGATTCCGCCGATGAGATGAACTGGTCGATGATCACCTGCGCGCCGTTGGAGAAATCACCGAACTGCGCCTCCCACAGCGTGAGCATCTTCGGATAACAAAGCGAATAACCGTAATCGAATCCCAGCACTGCGAACTCGGACAACAGCGAGTTGTGAACGCAGAACTTCGCCTGGTCCGGCGCGAGATGCTCGAGGGGAATGTATTTCCCCGTCGTTTCATAATCATGCAGCACGACGTGGCGCTGCGAGAATGTCCCGCGTCCGACATCCTGCCCGGACAGGCGCACCGGCGTGCCCTCCAACAGCAGCGATCCGAAGGCCAGCGACTCCGCGAACGCCCAGTCGATCGGTCCGCCGTTCTCCAGCGCCTCGACGCGCCGCGGAATGAAACGCTTGGCCAGCGTGGGATTGGGATGGAAGTCGTTCGGCACGGTCGTCAACACCCGGCCGATGTGCCGGAGTTTTCCACCGTCGATTCCGGTGGCCACCGGAGCGTGCGAGTAAGCGGGCTGGACCACGCCGGTGGAGCCGCTGAAGGCGGTGCGGTCGCCCGATTCCTGAAGGGCGGTCATTTTCCGGTAACCCTCCTCCAGCTTGTCCCAGATCGAACGCTCGAGTTCCGCCACATCCTCGCCGCGGATGACGCCCTCGTCGATGAGGCGGCGTTTGTAGAGGTTGCCGAAAGTCGGGCGGTCGGCGATGCGGCGCGCGATGACCGGTTGCGTGAAGGCCGCCTGGTCCGCCTCGTTGTGGCCCTGGCGGCGGTAGCAATACATGTCGATGACGATGTCGCGCGCGAATTTCTGTCGGAATTCGATGGCGAAGATCGCGGCCCAGTAAAGTTCCATCGGTTCCTCGCCGTTGACGTGGAGGATCGGCGCCTCGATCATCTTCGCCACATCGGTGGCGTAAGCGGAGGACCGCGCGTCCGCCGGCACGGTGGTGAAACCGATCTGGTTGTTGATGATGATGTGGATCGTGCCGCCGGTGCGATAACCGGGCAGCTGTGACAGGTTGAGGACTTCCGCCACCGATCCCTGGCCGGCGAAGGCGGCGTCGCCATGCAGCAGGATGGGCATCACCTGCGAGCGGTCGATTTCGACGCCCGCTTCCTCGCTGAGGATGCGCTGGCGGGCCCGCACCTTGCCCTCGACGATCGAGTTGACCGCCTCAAGGTGGCTCGGATTGGCCGCCAGACTCACGCGCACCTTGCCATCGGGCAGTTCGCGGATGCTCTCATAGCCGAGATGATATTTCACATCGCCGTCACCGGCGACGAGATCGGGTTCGTAGTTGGGAGTGAACTCATAGAGCACGGTGGTGAGCGATTTCCTGACGAAATTCGCGAGCACGCACATCCGGCCGCGGTGGGACATGCCCATTTCGATTTCTCTAACACCGTGTGACGGGCATGACTCCAGAATGGCGTTGAGCAGGATCATGGCCCCTTCGCCACCTTCGTTGGAGAAGCGCTTTTCACCGAGGAACCGCTTGCCGAGGAAGTTCTCGAAAATCTCGGCCTCCAACACCCAGCGCAGCGAGTTGAGTTTCATCTCCAACGAGCCCTCGGCACGCGCGCCGTGCGATTCGATCCGCTCGCGCACCCAGTGGCGCACCGGCGTGTGGTGGATGTGCATGAACTCGAATCCGATCCTGCCGGAATAGGTCGCCTCCAGGACCGCCAGCATGTCGCGCAGCTTCATGCGCTCGCCATGGCGGAAATAGGCGTTCCACGCCTCGCGGTCGAGGTCCGCCTCGCTGAGGCCGAACTGCCCGATGTCGAGCCGCGGGTTGCGCTCCGGCTGGTCCTCAAGCGGGTTGATGTGCGCCTGGGTGTGGCCCAGCGTGCGGTAGTTGTAGATCAGCGCCACGACGCGGCCGAAGAACACCAGATCGTTGTCCTTGCACGGGCCCGAAGCGGGTGCCGTTTCCGCGGCTGGCTCCGCTTGCCGTTTCGGCTGCGCGCATCCCAGCTCGAAGCCTTCGAAAAACGCCGACCACGTCTCCTCCACCGAGCGCGGATCCTCGCACCACCGGGCGTATTGCGCCTCCAACAAGTCCGCGTTCTGACGCGCTGAAACCGATGAGTTCATGAGTAATGAATGAAATTGTGAGGCGAGCCCGCGAATTTACCGCTTGGCCCGCCGCGCGCGGGCATTCATTAAGGGCGGCATCCCGCCGCGTCAACCGCACAAGCCGGGGATTTTCCAGCCCCACAGGCGGTCAAGACACCCATGATCGAAGTCCATCAACTCACCAAACGCTACGCCCGCCACACCGCCGTGCGCGACATCAGCTTTTCCGTCGAACGCGGCGAAATCGTCGGCTTTCTCGGTCCCAACGGCGCCGGCAAAACGACCACCCTGCGCATGCTCACCGGATACCTGCCGCCCACCTCCGGCAGCGCCCGCATCGCCGGCTTCGACATCTTCCGCCAGTCGATCGAAGCCCGCCGCAAAATCGGCTACATGCCGGAAAACGTCCCGCTTTACGAGGACATGCGCGTCCGCGAATACCTCAAGTTCCGCGCCCAGCTCAAGGGCCTCGACCGCTCCGCCACCCGCCGCCGCGTCGGCACGGTGCTGGAAACCTGCGGCCTGGAAAGCGTGCGCCGCAAAATGATCAAGACCCTCTCCAAAGGCTTCCGCCAGCGCGTGGGTCTCGCCGATGCGCTGGTCCACGATCCCGAGCTGCTGATTCTCGACGAGCCGACCAACGGCCTCGACCCCAACCAGATCCGCCAGATCCGCGACCTGATCCGCCAGCTCGCCGATTCTCACACCGTGCTCATTTCCACCCACATCCTCCACGAGGTGGAAATGACCTGCGGCCGCGTGATCATCATCGACAACGGCAAAATCAAGGCCACCGACACCCCGGCCAATCTCACCCAGCAGATGCGCGCCGCCGGCCGCATCCAGTGTGAAATCCATGCGCCGGCCGATGCCGCCGCCAGCGCCATCCATGACCTCGAACATGTGAAGAAAGTCGCTCCCGAGACGCTCGATGACGGTTGGACGCGCCTGACCGTGTGGGTTGATTCCGGGACCGACGCCCGCGAACGCATCGCCCGCCTCGCCGCGCAACATGACTGGCCGCTGCGCGCGCTGTTCCGCCACGTCGCCACGCTCGAGGACGTGTTCGTGGAGCTCACGCGCAAGGATTGAATCCGCATGGCAGGCCGGTTGCCAAAACCGGACAGGTTTGCCAGGTTCCCATCGTGACCGCACTCAAACAGCCCGCTTTGCTGAGCATCGCCGATTACCTGGCCGGCGGGGAAACCAGCGATGTGAAACATGAATACCTCGGCGGCACGGTGCACGCCATGACCGGCGCGAACAACCGGCACAACATGATCGCGGTCAGCTCATTGCTGGCGCTCGGCTCACAACTCCGCGGGAAATCCTGCCAAGCCTTCAAAAGCGACACCAAGATCCGCATCGAGTTCCCCGATCACACGCGTTTCTACTATCCGGATGCGATGGTCGTCTGTGTCCCGCCCCCGACGGAACGTCCGATGTGACAAGCTGGGGTAAGCTATGGCCGGTCCACTCCGCCATCGAGTTCGGCGGGCCAGGGCGACAAATCGTCGGGAGTGTTGAAGTTCGCGTGATACCATTCGAGTTCCTTCATGCGCTCCTCATACGGCAGCCGCGCCCAGCGGGCCTTGTCCTCGCCGAGATCGCGGGCGAGGATTTCATAGTATATCTCGGGAAGTTCCAGCGATGCGGGTGGTGCGGGTGATTTCATGGCAGGATGGTTTCGAGAGGCATCGCCACTTTTTCGATTTCCACAGGAGTGGCTGCGGTGAGTGCAACGGTTCGCGCGATTCCACTTTGATAAAGCGCATGGCGGACCGATTCCGGCGCGATGGGTGCGGGTGGCAGCGCAAACCGGTTAACGGCCTCACAGACTCGTTGGTGCTGGCTATGGAAAGGCTCCGCCGTGGGCCATTCTCCCACCGCGTCACGTTGCCAACGTCGGTAGAATTCCTTCCATTCGTGTTGGTAAATCCGGTATCGCTCGCGATTGACGCATTCCCAGATACTCCGCTCGATGAGAAGCAGGCGCTCGAGCGAGGAATTCGGGGTGTTATCCAGACAGTTCAGCAAAGGGCGTGATAGCGCAAGGGTGGTGCGGGTGGACTTGTCGCAGTGGTTCCACGTTTGCTTGAGAATTTCAAGTTCCCTCAGATGCAGCAAACCGGAGGAATCTCCCGCGAGACATACCTGCATGGCCAGTCCATTGACAAAAGGCCAGTCCTTGTCGCGATCCGTCTTCTTCATCTGCGCGACCACCCCGCGGCTGGCCAAGCCTCCGCATGCATCGGCAAAAACCTCTTCGATACGGACTCGTGGCGGATGACCGAAGAAGTCCAGATGATGTTCCGGCGAGTCCGCTTCATCATGAATGGCGATGTGGGTGGTCCAGCCGCCGCGATGATATTCCGCGAGAAACGGAGCGCCAAACAGCGCGCGATAGGAAACACGCCAGTTGTTGCCGGTCAGACCGCGCTCATGTTCAAAAAGCAAGGCGACGAGCTTGTCCAAATCCTCCGGGTGGATGATCCAGTCGGTGTCCTTGGTGTTTTGTTGGATGCCATACTCCACGCAGGCCATGCCGGAGGTGAGCGCATGGCGGATGCCGTGCTCCCGCATGAGGGATTGGAAGCTGCGGTAAAACTGGATCGGCGAAGACATGGGAAAAAGCGGCGTTCACAGCGCTGTCAAATCACACGGGCATGTAAAACAAAGCTCCCTCAAGCGCCAAACAATAAAACATCCGGAAATTTCACAACCTGTGTCGCGCCAGGATTCTGGCCACCGCCCAGGCGGCATGCTCCGCCACCAGCGGATCGGGATCGGCGGCCGCCCGTTCGAGCGCGGGAAGATCCTCCATGGTGCCCGTGTTGCCCAGCGCCACGCAGACATTGCGCAAAAAACGCGGCCGCTTGATGCGCTTGATGGGAGAGTTCGCGAACAACACGCGGAACGCCCCGTCGTCCAGATCCAGAAAATCGCGCAGGCGTTTTTCAAACACCGCGCCGCGCGCGTGAAACGCCAGCTCGCGGGATTCCGCGGCGAAACGGTTCCACGGGCAGGCATCCAGACAA
>JALOUA010000179.1 GCA_025457625.1 Akkermansiaceae bacterium | reverse complement strand
GCGAAGCGGCGGGCCTCCGGCAAGCTTGAGGAATTGCTCAAGGAGGTGAAATTCTCGCTGGCCGACGCGACCTGCCAGATCGCCGAGGGCAGCCCGCTGCACGCGCTGTTGGATTACGTCAAGGAAAGCGGCGCGGATCTGGTGGTGCTGGGGTCGCACGGCCACGGGGCCATCGCCTCGCTGCTGCTTGGCAGTGTGGCGGAGGGCATGGTGCGCAAGGCCACGGTGCCCACGCTGATCGTTCCCGCCGGACGCGAATAGCACGGCATGCGGGACGGGTTTCTCAAGCGGTGCCGGCCATCCCCGCGGCACCGGCCTCCACCGCAGGCAGGCGGCGGATCATCACCTTGTCGATGCGCTGGCGGTCCATGTCCACCACTTCGAACGAGAATGACCCGGCGGTGAAGGTTTCGCCCTCGGCGGGCAACCGGTCGAGGCAGTGGACGATGAATCCGGCCAGCGTTTGGAACGGCTCGCGTTCGCGCTCGATGATTTCCTCGAGTTCCGGCAGGTGGCCGATGAGTTCATCCACTTCCATCAGGCCGTCCACAATCCAGGCGTCGGTGCCGGATGCGCGCAAGACGGCGTGGTCGTGGCCGGGTTCGCGCGGCCGCAGTTCGCCGACGATTTCCTCCACCAGGTCCTCCAGCGTGATGAGGCCGCGGATGGTGCCGAACTCGTCGGTGACGAGCGCCGCGCCGAGCGACGAGGCGCGCAGCGTGTTGAGCAGGCTGAGCGCGGGTTGGTTCTCCGAGACGAACACCGGCGGCCTGAGCAATTCCGCAAGCGGGCGCGGCTTGCCGCTTGCCGCGCTGGCAAACAGGTCGTGCAGCGAAACCATGCCGCAGATTTCATCCCGCGAGGATCCCTCGTGGATCGGGAAAACCGTCTGCCGGCTGGCCGCCACGCGGGACCAGATTTGATCAAGGCTTTCACCGGAACGCAGGAAAACCACCTTGGGCTTGGGCCGCATGATTTCCTCGGCGAGCACCTCGCGCAGATCGAAGACGCCCTCGACCATGCTGGATTCCTGCCGGTCCACCATGCCGGTGACCATGCCCTCCCGCACGAGAACCTGGACTTCCTCGCGGGTCGGGCCGGACGGAGTTTTGTTAGAGTCACCCAGCAGGCGCAGGATGAGCCGGGTGCTCAGTTCCAACAGCGAGACCAGCGGCCCGGCCGCGCGCGACAGCAGGTCCATCGGCCTCGACATCGCGGCGGAGATGGTTTCCGCATGGCGCAGCGCGATGCCTTTGGGCACCAGCTCGCCAATGACCAGGGAGAGGTAGGTGATGACACTCACCACGAGCGCGAAGGATATCTCCCCGGAGTATTGCGCAAGCACCGGAATGCGCGCGATCCAGGGTTTCAGATCGTCGGCCAGCGCGACGCCGCCGAAGGCACCCGAAAGCACGCCGACGAGCGTGATGCCGATCTGCACGGAGCTGAGGAAACGCTCGGGATTTTCCAACAGCTTGAGCGCCTTGGCCGCACCCGCGCTGCCCCCGTCGGCCATCTGCCTGAGCCTGCCGCGGCGGGCGGAAACCAGCGCGATCTCGGTCATCGCGAAAACACCGTTGCCGACCAGCAGCAGAAGGATGATGGGGAATGCGATCATGATGGATCACGCGCGGCGGATCGCGGCAATCGCCTCAGCCATGTCCGGCGCGCGGAAGGTGGAGGAGCCGGCAACCATGACATTGGCTCCGGCCTGATAACAACGCGCGGCACTGGCCGCGTCAATTCCGCCATCGACCTCAATATGATAACTGAGCTTGTCGTTTTCGCGGACGCGCGCGGCGGCGGCGATTTTTTCCAGCACCTCCGGCATGAAGGCCTGGCCGCCGAAACCGGGCACCACCGTCATGCAGAGCAACAGGTCGATCCGCCCGAGAAACGGCCGCACCGCATCCAGCGGCGTGGCGGGGTTGAGCGCGAGTCCCGCCTGGAGACCGGCTTCCCGGATGCGGCGCAGCGTTTCCGCGACGTCGTGCTCGGCCTCGACGTGCACGGTGATCAGATCGGCCCCGGCGTCGATGAAGCGCTGGAGGTAATGATCCGGCCGGGAAATCATCAGGTGCGTGTCGAGAAAGATCCCGCTCGCCCGGTTGGCCGTCGCCACCACCTCAGGGCCGAAGGAGATGTTGTCCACGAAGTGGCCATCCATCACATCCAAGTGCATCCAGTCCGCCCCCGCTCCCACCGCGCGCCGGACTTCGCCGCCGATGTCGGCGAAATCCGCCGCCAGCAAAGAGGGGGCGATCACGCGGTCGTGATAAGTCTGGCGGGCATTCATGGGCCGATTCGAACCACGATGCACCCCTGATGACACGGAAATTTTCGGCATTGCGGAGAAAATCCGGAAAATTTGCAAAAATTTGCAAAAAATCCCCTTGCACGCTCCGGGGTTCTGTTGTTGCTTCCGCGCGTCGCAAGACAAGGCGGTCCGACTGAGATGCCTCCCGGGTTTTTGGGTTTTCCCGGAGGATGATCGGTCGGGCCGCCTCTTTTTTGTTCATCCGCCCGGATTTCCGATTTGGGAATGGCCGCCGATCCGCTACAAGCCACGCATGAAACTGATCCGATTCGGTGACGAGGGCCGCGAGGAACCGGGAATCGAACTGCCGGACGGCAGGCGTTTGGATGCGAGCGGCGAGTTCAATGACTACGACGAGGGGTTTTTCGCCTCGGGCGGGTTGGAAGCCCTGGCGGAATGGGTGGCCGACGGCTGCCCCGGCGGCCTTGAGATCCCGCCGCGCGCGCGTCTCGGCCCGCCAATCAACCGGCCGTCGAAAATCGTCTGCGTCGGAAAAAACTACCTCGAGCATGCCAAGGAACTCGGCGAGGGCATCCCCACCGAGCCGACGCTTTTCCTCAAGGCGACCACCGCATGGAGCGGCCCGCACGATGACGTGGTGATCCCGCGCGGCGCGAGGAAACTGGACTACGAGGTGGAGCTGGCCCTGGTGATCGGCCGCACGGCCACCGACATCGACGAGCCGGACGCGCTCGACCACGTCGCGGGATACTCCGTGTTCTGTGATTTCTCCGAGCGCGCGTTCCAGAAGGAAATGGGCGGCCAGTGGACCAAGGGCAAGAGCGCGGACAGCTTCGCGCCGATGGGCCCGTGGCTGACCACCGCCGATGAGATCGGCGACCCGCAGAAGCTGCGCCTGTGGTGCAGGGTCAACAGTGAGATGAGGCAGAACAGTTGGACCGGCGACATGATGTTTTCCGTCAGGCAGTTGGTGAGTTATATCAGCCGTTTCATGACCCTGCTGCCCGGCGATGTGGTGGCGACGGGCACGCCCTCCGGCGTGGCGATGGGCATGTCCCCGCCACGCTACCTCCAGGCGGGGGATTTTGTCGAATGCGGCGTCGAGGGTCTCGGCGAACTGGCGCAGCGCGTGGTGGCGTGCGGCAAGCGATGAAAAAGGGATTTTCCAGAACCTGGCGGGCCATGCTGTCATGGCCGAAACCTCCCGGCGTATCGCGCCAGGCGGCGTGTCATTTCTGCGACACGCTGCATGAGTTCTCACCGGTGGACGAGGGCATGGCCGCGCGCTGCGTGCGCTGCGGCGGGCTGCTCTATCAGAACCGGCCGGCCTCGCTGGCGCGCGCCTCGGCATTCTCGCTGGCGGCGCTGCTCCTGATGGCGCTCGCGCACGTGTTTCCCTTCCTGACGATGGACGCGGCCGGCATGCGCCGCGAACTCACGCTCACCGGCGCCGCCAGCGCGCTGATGGACGAGGGCGCACCCGTGCTCGGCGCCGCGGTCGTGCTCTTCACCATGATCACGCCGGTGATGCTGGCCGGCGGCATGATTTACGTGTGCCTGCCGCTGATGTTCGGGCGGGCCGCGCCCGGCGCGCGCGTCACCACCCGCTGGATGTATCTCAGCGAGCCATGGAACATGGTGGAGGTTTTCCTGCTGGGCGTGCTGGTCAGCCTGTTGAAACTGGCGAAGGTGGCCGACGTGCATTTCAGCATCGGCTTCTGGGCCTTCGCCGGCGTGATGCTCTGCATGGCCGGAGCGGTGGCGGGCATCGATCGCGAGGAGCTGTGGGACCGGTTGGAGGTGGCGGACTCATGAGCGCGCCTTTTCCCAAAGCCGCCGAGCGCGGATTGGCCGCCTGCCACACCTGCGGCCGGGTCTCGCCCGTCGCGGTGGAAAATTGCCCGCGTTGCAACACCAGGCTGCACCTGCGCAAGCCGGCGAGCATCGAGGGCACCATCGCGTTGATGGCCGCCGCCATCGCGCTCTACATCCCGTCGCACCTGCTGCCGGTGATGTCGGCAGTGGAGATCGGCGAGGTGACGCACAGCACGATCATCGCCGGCATGCTCACATTCTGGAGAAGCGGTGCCTATCCGATCGCACTGGTGATTTTCACCGCATCCATCCTCATTCCGTTGCTCAAAATCGCCGCCCTCAGCTGGCTGTGCGCCGCCGCCACCGGCCGTGTCCACCCTTCCCCGGCAGTACTCGGACGGCTTTACTGGCTCACCGAACTGCTCGGCCGCTGGTCGATGATCGACATCTTCGTGGTCGGCATCCTGGTTTCGGTGTTGCAGCTCGGCAACTACATGACGATCAAACCCGGGCCGGGAGCGCTTGCATTCGCGGCCGTGGTCGTGCTTACCATGCTCGCGGCGATGCGTTTCGAACCCCGCCTGCTGTGGGACCGGCTCGATGAAATGAACGCCGTCCCGCCACCTCCACCAACCGATCCGGAATCTTGAGCGAATCCTCCAACACCCCGCCTGCCGCTCCCGTGGTCCGCCGCGCGCAACGCTGGAACATCGTGTGGGTCGTGCCACTTGTCGCATTGCTCCTCGGTGCCTGGCTGCTCTATCGGAATTTCGCCGCGCAGGGACCGGTGGCCCGCATCCGTTTCGAAACCGCGGAACTCATCTTCGCCGGCAGCACCGAGGTGCGCTGCCGCTCGGTCCGCGTCGGCGTCGTCAAGAAAGTGGCGCTGGCGGATGATTTGAAATCGGTGCTCGTTTACGCGGAGCTGGACTCATCCGCCGAACACCTGCTGCGCAAGGGCACGCGCTTCTGGGTGGTCAAGCCGCGTCTGTCGGCCGCCGAGATTTCCGGCTTGGGCACGCTCATCCAGGGTTCCTATATCGAGCTCGATCCCGGCCCTGCGGGAGGCGAGCCGCGGCGGCTGTTCAAGGGGCGCGAAAACCCGCCCGCCACCAACCGCAACGTGCCGGGACTGCGGCTGGAACTCGCCGCGGAAACGGCGGGCTCGGTGACGATTGGCGCGCCGATCTATCACCGCGGATTCGAGGTCGGCCGCGTCGAGGACCGCCAGCTCGCGGGTGACGGTTCGCGCGTGACCTACAACGTCTTCATCAGTGATGAACATCGCGGGCTGGTCACCGACAACACGCGCTTCTGGAACACCAGCGGCATCGACATCAGCGCCGGCGCGGATGGTTTCAAAGTCCGCACCCCCTCGCTGCAGGCGATGGTTTCCGGGGGCATCTCCTTCGGTGTGACCACTGGCGAACCGCCCGGAAAATCCGCGCAAGACGGCACCAGCTTCACGCTTTACCGCGATGAGGAGACCGCCCGCAAATCCACCTTCAATCCCACGGCACGCTTCATCCTCATGTTCGACCAATCGGTGCGCGGACTTGCCGAGCGCGCGCCCGTCGAATTCCGCGGCATCACGCTCGGCCGGGTGGCCGACATCTCATTCGATCTCGCGCCCGGCAACGATGACGACCGCCGCGTCCCGGTGCTCATCGAGATCGATCCGCTGCTCATGCGTTCCGAGTCCAGGCGCGAAACCGGCGGCAGCGGTGAGGAAGTGGTGAGAGAGGCGGTCGCCAACGGAATGCGCGCGGGACTGCGGACCGGCAGCCTGATCACCGGCGCGCTGTTCGTGGATCTCGACTACTACCCGGAAGCCCCTGCCGCGGATTTGAAAAAAACCGGCGAATTCTGGCAAATTCCCACGGTTTCCTCCGGCTTGGCCCAGCTTGAGGCGAAGGTCACCGCGATCCTCGACAAGATCCAGGCCATGCCGCTCGAGAAGACGATGGCCGACGTCGCGGCCGCCGCCGAGGAGGCGAAAACCACCGTCGCGGAGGCGCGCAAGACGCTGCAGGAAATCGAGGCCACCGCCGCCGCCGCCCGCGCGACACTGGAAGATCCCGAGTTCCGCGAACTACCGGCCGACCTTCGCCAGTCCATCGCCGAGTTGAGCAAATCCGTTTCCAGCCTCGGCCCGGACGGCGCGATGCAGGGCGACCTGCTGCGCACACTCGACGAACTGCGCGCCTCGCTGCGCTCGATCAAGGCTGTCACCACCACCATCGACGAGAAACCCAACTCGTTGCTCTTCGGCCGCGATTCGTCCGGCAACCCGAAACCCAAAGCGCCGCGCTGAGCGACCTGAATCCACCCGCCATGACCCTGCGACTTCTCGTTCTAACAACCATCGCGCTGCTTGCCGCATGCGGCACCGCGTCGAAATCGTTTTATGTCCTCACAGCCGATGGCCCGGCACCCACCGGCGGCGGTCCCGGCATCGGCGTCGGGCCCGTAAGTCTCGCCGAATACATCGACCGCCCCAACCTCGTCATCGCCGAGGACGCCAACCGCCTCGGCATCGCCGAAGACCACCGCTGGGCCGGCGACCTCGCCGCCTCGATCACACGCGTCACCGCCGCCAACCTCGGCCGCCGCATGGGCACCGGCAACGTGCGCGCCTACCCATGGCGCAACGACAGCGAAATCCGCTGGCAGGTCACCCTCGACATCCGCCAGTTCCACGGCGCCGCCGACGGCTTCGCGGTCATTGAGGCCGGCTGGCGCGCCTACTCGCTGCCCGACCGCCGCCTCGTGGCATCCCGCACCTTCGTGGATCGCGAACCGCTTGAAGCCGATGGCTACCAACCGCTCGTCGCCGCGCAATCCAGGCTGCTCTCGCGGCTCGCGGCGGATATCGCCGCCAGCCTGCGTTGAATGCGGCTCAGATATGCAAAATCTTCGGCACGCGAGGGGCGCGGATGCGGTGGGATTCCGGCATGCCGGAGCCCAGCAGCGGGCGGCAGTAGGCGTGGAACGCCTGGGTCACGCCGTTGCCTTCCGCGTTGATG
>JALOUA010000178.1 GCA_025457625.1 Akkermansiaceae bacterium | reverse complement strand
CGCGGCGCTGACGGACTTGTTGGAGCGCGGCAAGCAAGAGGGCTGGATCCATCGTTCCATCCAGCCATCGCCGGAGGCGGCGTTTCTCGTTTCCGCGATAGCGGGTTTCACCGTCACGATCCGCGCGGGCGAGGAGGAAAGCCTCCGCCGCAGCGGGGCGGACGCGCTGATGGGATACCTCGATACCCTGCGCGCGCAGTGAGTGGAGAAACCCGGACGAATGGTCCGGCATGTGGCGCTTTACGGGTTGCGCCGCCTGTGCGGCATGACAGATTGACGCCACCAAACCACACATGATTGAAGAACTGCAACCACGCATCGCCGAGTCCAGCGGCTGGATTCAAGCCGTCAAAGATGAAATGGCCCAAGTGCTCGTCGGCCAGCAGCGGCTGGTGGACCGGTTGCTGATCGGCCTGCTGTGCAACGGACACATCCTCCTGGAGGGCGTTCCCGGCCTGGCCAAGACGCTGGCTGTCAAGGCGCTGTCCGGCTCGCTGGACGCCTCGTTCGCGCGCTTCCAGTTCACGCCCGACCTGCTGCCCGCCGACCTTGTGGGAACGATGGTCTATCACCCGCAGACCATGAAGTTCGAGCCGAAGCTCGGCCCGATCTTCAACAACCTGATCCTCGCCGACGAGATCAACCGCGCGCCGGCCAAGGTGCAGTCCGCGCTGCTGGAGGCGATGCAGGAGCGGCAGGTCACGCTGGGCGACCACTCGTATCCGCTGCCGCAGCCGTTTCTGGTGCTCGCCACGCAGAACCCGATCGACCAGGAGGGGACCTATCAGCTTCCCGAGGCGCAGCTCGACCGTTTCCTGCTCAAGGTGAACGTCGGCTATCCGGGCAAGGACGAGGAGTTGACGATCCTCGACCGCATGGCCACCTCCACGCCGCCCTACAGGACGAAAACCGTCGCCACCCCGGAGCAGGTCGGCCACTCGCGCGAGCTGGTCAACGAGGTTTACATCGATCCGGCGATCCGCAAATACATCGTGCAGATCATCCACACCACGCGCTACCCGGGGCTGGTGGACGCGCCGCTCAAGAACCTGGTGCGCGCCGGGGCCTCGCCGCGCGGCACGATCAACCTGGCCCTGACAGCCCGGGCGCTGGCTTTCATGCACGGCCGCGCGTTCGTCACGCCGCAGGACGTCAAGGACATGGCGCTCGACGTGCTGCGCCACCGCATCCTGCTCACTTACGAGGCGGAGGCCGAGGAAATCACCACCGACTCGGTGGTCGAGCGCATCATGTCCAAGGTGCCGGTGCCCTGATGATTTCAAATT
The DNA here is from genome assembly GCA_025457625.1 of Akkermansiaceae bacterium. GTDB lineage: Bacteria > Verrucomicrobiota > Verrucomicrobiia > Verrucomicrobiales > Akkermansiaceae > Luteolibacter. The sequence continues at coordinate 10,032 of JALOUA010000178.1, read as the reverse complement.
TCAAATTTGAGATATCAAATTCAACATGCTGACCGACGAACAGATCGAGGAAACGATGGCGCGCGTGCGCAAGCTGGAGCTCAAGGCCCGGCGGCTGGTGCGCGAGTCGTTCGCCGGCGAGTATCTCTCGTCGTTCCGCGGGCAGGGGCTGGATTTCGACGACTTCCGCGAATACCAGCACGGCGACGAGGTGCGCTTCATCGATTGGAACGTCACGGCGCGCATGAACACGCCGTTTGTTAGAAAGTTCCGCGAGGAGCGCGAGTTGTCCGTCATCCTCGCGGTGGATGTCTCGGGTTCGGCGGACTATGGCAGCGTGTCGCTGAGCAAGCGCGAGGTGGCCGCGGAAACCGCCGCCGTGCTCGGCTTCAGCGCGCTCAACAACGGCGACAAGGCGGGCCTGCTGGTCTTCGCCGACGAGCCGCTGCTGTTCATCCCGCCGGAGAAAGGCAGCCGCCACCTGCTGCGCATGATCCGCGAAATCCTCGTGGCGAAACCACCGAAGCCCGGCACCTCGATTGAAAACGCCGCCGATTTCCTCGTCCGCACGCTGCGCCGCAAGTCGCTGGTTTTCCTCATCTCCGACTTTTACGCCGATTCGCTCGACAAGCCGCTGGGCAAGCTCGCCCGCAAGCACGAGACCGTGGCCCTGCGCGTGAGCGATCCGCTCGAGGCAAGGCTGCCGAAAGCCGGCAAGGTGGTCATGATCGATTCCGAAACCGGCTTCGAGACACTCGTCAATACCAACAACCCGAACCTGCGCATGGCTTACGAAAAACTGATGCGCCGCCAGCACGAGGGCGCGGCCTCGGTTTTCCGCAAACACGGCATCGACCACGCGGAGCTCGCCACCCAGGGCGACACGCTCGCCGAACTCCACAAACTCCTCAAAAAGCGCGGCCGCAAACGCACCCGCTGACCTTGCGATGAACGAAGAGTCCACCACTCTCGAACTGCGGGATGCCGCCATCCCCGACGCACTCATGCCGGGCCACGACATCGCATGGTGGTGGCTCGTGGCCGGGATTTTCCTGCTCGTGGTGGCGCTCGTCGTCGTCATGCTGCGCATCCGCGGCAAGTCCGGGCCGCCGAGTCCCGCGATGCTGCGCGAGGCCGCCTATCTGGAGGCAGTCGCCGCTCTCACGGGCGGCACGCCCGCCGACGCGCGCGCGGCCGCGGTGCTCGCGTCGTTGGCTGTTAGAAAATACCTGTCCGTCGCCGCGGCGGACCCTGCGCTGTTCGAAACGCACGAGGAGTTCATCACCCGCCACGACGCGCTCCAGTCGTTCAAACCGGAAGCCCGCGCCGCGGCGGAGTCCGGCTTCACCCGGCTGGCCGCCATGAAATACGCGCCGCAGCCGCCCGACGCCGCGTCGGCGGATGTCATTTCGGATTCGCGCGCGCTGTTGGAAACCCTGCACCACGGATTCGCCGCATGAGCGCCTTGTTCGAACATTTCCGCTTCGCCCATCCGGGATGGCTGCTGCTGTTGCTGCCGGCGCTGCTGCTGATGTTCCTGCGCCGCGGCCGCGGCCCGGATGCGGCGGTGCTGTTCCCGAATCTCTCGGTGCTGGTGAGCCTTGGCCGCCGCGTGCGCAGGACGGCCGGCGGACTGGGCCTGCCGCTCGCCTTCATCGCGCTGTTCCTCGCCATTGTCACGATGGCCCGCCCGGTCTGGCGCAACGAATTCCAAAACCGCAGCGCCAGCGGAATTGATATCATGATCGCCTTCGATGTCTCGCTCTCGATGGACATCGACGACTTCATCGAAAACGGCAACCGCGTGAAACGCATCGATGTCGCCAAGGCGGTGGTCGATGATTTCATCAGCCGCCGCCCGGACGACCGCATCGGCCTGGTGGCCTTCGCCGGCCGCCCGCGCGATGCCAGCCCGATCACCCTCGACCACAAATGGCTGCGCTCCGCGCTGGGCGAGTTGCGGCTCAACGACCAGTTCGACCGCGGCACCATCAAGGAGCAGGGCACCGCCATCGGTTCCGCGCTCGCGGCCGCCTCGTCGCGGCTCGACGCGCGCGACGCCAAGAGCAAGATCATCGTGCTCATCACCGATGGCGCGAGCAACTCGGGCAAGATCTCGCCCATCGAGGCCGCGGAGCACGCCAAAACCCTCGGCATCAAGATCTACACCATCGCCATCGGCACCAAGGAAGGCCGCGTGGACCGCAGCATCATGCGCTTTCCCTATCAGGAATTCGACATCCCCACACTGAAGAAGATCGCGTCCCTCACCGGCGCGGAGCATTACTGGGCGCAAAACCTCAAGGCGCTGCGTGAAACCTTCACCACCATCGATCAACTGGAGAAAACCGAGGCGAAGACCCTCACGGTGATTGAAGACACCGAGTTGTTTCCCTGGTTTCTCGGCCTTACACTGCTGGCGGCGCTCGGTTCCGTCACGCTGCTCGCGCTCAATCCTCCACCCTCGCCCTGAAGACCCGTGCAACTCGCCCATCCCGCCTGGCTTTTGCTATTGCTGCTGCTCCCGCTGCTGGGAGTGGCGGCGGTGCTTGTCGCGCGGCTGCGGCGCAGGCAGTGGTCGGCCTTCGTCGCGCCGCGCTTGCGCGGCGCGCTGTTGAAACGGGGCAGCGACCTGCCGCGCTGGTTCGCGTTGTTTTTCCTGCTGGCCGCCTGCGGCGCGCTCATCGCCGCGCTGGCCCGGCCGCAGGGCAATGCCGGCACGCGCACCGAGAAGGCGCTCGGCCGCAACGTGCTCATCGCGCTGGACCTCTCGCGCAGCATGCGCGTGGCCGATGTGAAACCGGACCGCCTCACCCGCGCCAAAATGACGGCTTACGAACTGCTGGAGGCGATGCCCAACGAGCGCGTCGGCCTGATCGGATTCGCGGGCAGCGCCTATGTTTACGCGCCGCTCACGGTGGATCACCAGGCGGTGCGCGAGACCATCGAACAAATCGATGAAACCTGGACGACGCGCGGCGGCTCCAACATCGGTGAGGCGCTGCGGCTGGCCATCAAGACGCTAAAGGAAACCGGCCAGAAGAACAACGCGCTCGTCATCCTCAGCGACGGGGAAAAACACGACGACCGCCTGGATGACCTCATCGACGAGGCGCGCCAGGCCGGTGTTTATATATTGACCATCGGCGTGGGCACCGAAGACGGCGATTACGTGCCGAATCCGGATTTCGCCGGCGGACGGATGGTGGACCGCGGCGGCCAACCGGTGATCAGCCGCCTCCAACCCGCCATCCTGCGCAAGCTCGCATCGGAAACCAAGGGCCGCTACGCCGTGGCCGGCAGCGGCGCGGACATCGCCGCGATGGTCAACGACGTGGTGAAGGATCTCGACGCGTTCGAGATCGAAGGCCGCGAGCGGGCCGTGATGATCGAGTTCTATCAATGGCTGGTCCTGCCGGCGATCCTGTTCCTGATGGCGACGATCCTTGCCGGCACCCGCTGGCGGAGCGTGCAGACCGCGATGCTTGCGGGCGGCATGTTGCTGCTGCCATCCACCGCGCGCGCCGACGGGGTTTCCGATGCCAGGAACGCGCTGCGCAAGGGCGATTACCCGGCCGCCCGCGGGAGTTATCAGAAACTCGCGGAAGGCACGCGTCTCAAGGAACGCCGCGCGCGTTTCAAACTCGGCGAGGCGGCCGCCGCCGAACGCATGGAGGACTTCCGCGCCGCGCGCACCGCTTACAGCGAGGCGCTGCTCTCGGAGGAACCCGCCGCGCTGGGCAGGGCCCACCTCGGCATGGGCAGGACCTTGTTTCAACTCGGTTGGCTGGGCCTTGATGAGAACCCATATCCGGCGGATGCGCCGGAGTCCGCCATGCTCGAGCATTTCGAAAACCTGGTGCGCGACAAACTCGACGCCATGAGCCGCGAGGACGAAGGCGGCCGCTCGGCGGAGGAGATCGAATCGGTCATTACCAACTGGACGGATGCCGTCCGCCACTTCAACTCGGCGCGCGCCAGGGGCTTGCCCGCGGACCTGACGGACCACAACCGCAAGGTGGTCATGGTCTATCTGAAACGCCTGCAGGAATTGTTAGATGAAGAGAAGCAGCAAACCGAGCAATCCATGCCGCAGCCCCAGCAGGGCGAGGGCCAGCCGCAGCCGCAACAGGGCGATGGCGATCCGCAGGAATCCGGCGAGGATGGCGAACCCAAGGAAGGCGGACCCGAAAAACCGGGCGACAAGGGCGAGGGCGAGGACGAACCCAAGGAAAAGGGCGAAGGCGGCGACGAATCGGAAAAGCCCGAAGACAAGTCCGGTAAACGGAAGGACGGGGAGGAAAAGGAAAAACCGGGCGATCCCAACGAATCCCCCGAGGACCGCGCCCGCAGGATTTTAAGTGAAAACGCGGATCTTGAAAAAGGCCCTCTCACACCGGGACGCCATGAATTCAACCCGCCGGAAAAAGATTGGTAATATCATGAACCGAACCATCAACTCCCGCACCCTGCTCGCGCTCGCCGCATGGCTGGTGATCTGCGCGCCCGTGGTGGCGCAAACCAGCAGCCGGCTCTCCTCGCGTTTCCTCGCCCGCGGCGAGCAGGCGCTGCTTGAAATCGCCGTCACGGGCTCGCGACCACCCGATGCGTTTCCCGAAATCCCCGCCGTCGATGGCGTGGAGATCCGCCCGGCGGGACGCGGCGTGCAGACCAGGCTGATGCCCGGCCGCAGGCTGGAACATGTCTTCGAATACCTCGTTTCGAGTTACGATACCGGTTCCCATGTCCTGCCATCCTTCGCCGTCAACGTGGGTGGAACCGTCACGCGCAGCGAACCGCTTGAATTCAGCGTCTTCAATCCGGACGAACTCCGCTGGTCCGACGCGGTGGCCGGCAACACGCGCTTCCGCTACGCCAGCGCATTCCGCGCGCTCAACACACGGCCGTTCGAAGGCGAGACCACGCCGGTGGAAATCAAGATCTACGTGCCGCGCGATCTCTTCGTCGAGGACTGGGGCATCCCGGATTTCCAGCGCGACGGCGTGACGGCGTGGCGCTTCCAGCCCTCCGCGATGCGCGGGCAGGTGAATCTGTTAGGCCTGCCGCATGTCTCGGTGGCCTACCCCAGCACGCTCACGCCCACACGCCAGGGCGCGGTGGCCATCGGCCCGGCCACGGTGCGCCTGATCACCACGGAGGTCATGATGGAGGGCATCCTCCGCCGGGTTTCGCGCGAGGTGAACCTCACCATTCCGGCACTGGAGTTGGAATCCCGGCCGCTGCCCGAGGGCGCGCCCGAAGGATTTGAAAACGCGGTTGGCGACTTCAAGCTGACGGTGGACACCGCGCTGAAGGACGTGCAGGAGGGCGATCCCATCCCGGTGGAGATGGTGGTGACCGGCAGCGGCAATCTCGACACGCTGCGCCCGCCCGCGCCGGTGGACTCCGCGGGCTGGAAACTCTACGATGCCAGCCCCGAGGCACGCGGCGACGAGAGGCGCGAGTTGTCCGGCACGGTCGTCTTCCGCCAGTTCATGCGGCCGCTGGAAATGAAGTCCGCGCTGCCTGCTTTCCGGCTGGTTTTCTTCGATCCGAAGGCGCGTGAATACCGGACCGCGATGACCGAACCGATCCCGCTCAACATGACGCCCGCCACAGCCAGCCCGGCCGCGGGCATCGCGCCGCCGCAGAGCGCCGCGGTTCCGGTCGAACGCATGACCGACATTCTCGGCGTGCTGGACATCGCCCGCGCCACCCGCGCTCCCGGAGCGGGTCTGCCCGCATGGCTGCCGGATTCCTGATGGCCGCGGGACGCTTCATCGAACGCTGGCTGGGAACCAATCCGCCGCCCGAAGTGGCGGAGGTCATCGCGGAACGCGACAAGCGGTGCTTCCGCGGCGGGCAAAGCCCCGCCGGATCGCTCGATCCGCAGCGCCGCCAGTCGATCGTGCGGACGCTGCGCGGCGCCGCCACCCTGTGGCTGGCGGTAGTTCTGTTAGGCAGCACGGCCGGCAGCGCGCGTGCCGCCGCGGATCCGGCCGCCGAAGCGCGGGCCGCCTACGATGCCGCGCGATATGATGAAGCCGCCGCGCTCTGGCTCAAGGCCGGTGATTTCGAAAGTCTAACGGCGGACACGCTCTACAACATCGGCAACGCCTTCTACCGCGCGGGCTCCACCGGCCATGCGGCGCTCTACTACCGCCGCGCGCTGGCCCGCGATCCCGGCCACCAGGAAGCGCGGCAGAACCTGCGTTTCATCGAGCGCAAGCACGGTGCCATCACCGTGCAGCGCCCGGAATACCAGTATGTGCTGGCCCGCATTCCACTGGCCGCCTGGCAGGGCATGCTGTGGGCCGGCGCATGGCTGTGCCTTCTGGGCCTGCTGGTTTTCCCCGCCACGCGTCCCGGCGCGCGCCTGCGCGTGGCGGCCGTCGTCGCCCTGGCGCTCGCGCCCCTGCTGGCGGCAGTGGGCGCGCTCGGCTGGCGGCATTTCCCCAACGACGCGCAGTTCGCCCCGCTCGCCCGCCAAGCGGTCGTCATTGGTGACAAGGTCGTCCTCCGCACCGATGCGGCACGCACCTCGCCGGAAGTGATCGACGCGCCTCCGGGCTCGCTGTGCGAGGTGGTTAAAAAGTCCGGTGACTGGGCATACGTCGCCTTCGCCACCAAAACGCGCGGCTGGGTGCCGGTGGCGGCCATCGAGAAAATCATTCCCGAAACCGCTCCCGCCCCGCCGAAAATCCGCAAGGCCAAGGCCGACGGAAAATCGGCGTGAGGGAGTTGGCGGCGGCTGTCAGAGAAACAGCGGCTTGATGTGGCGCTCCAGCAGGTTGGCGGTGACGTTATTGGCAACGATCTCGCGGTTGGCCTTGAGCGCGTTGAGATAAGTTTCTCCAAGTTGTGCGGCAATCTTGAATCCGACGTGCAGAAGCTGGCGCAAGTCCGGATTGTAGCCGGGGTTGTTTGGATCGTGGCGCAGGGCGGAGGTGAATTCTACGCTGGTCCAGCTGTTGACTTCTTCCGCGGAGGGCAGGTTTTCATCGCGGATGTCGATGACGGTGGCGTAGGGTTCGCAGAGCGCGGCTTTCTTCTCCCGCGCCCTTGCGTAAATCGTCTTGGCGAGCGCGAGCCCGTCGCCGCCGGACTCGGCGAGGCCGATGATTTCCTCCAGCCAGTTGGTGCCGGCGGTCTTGATGTGCAGGCCCGCGCCGCTGCGGCGGATGGCGTCACGGATGATCGGATAGATGGAAAACTTGTCGGAACCGGAATGCACGGAGAGTTTCAGCGTGGCGGGCAAACCATAACTCCTCACCGCGTGCGCGATCACGGCGAGGTCGTCATTGAACTCGGTTTCAAACTGTTTGAGGTCGCCGGCGTAATCCACGCCCTTGTTGAAGCGGCCGGTGAACTTCGGCGCGATCGTCTGGATCGGGATGCCCTGGTCGGCGATGGCCGCGAGAATGATGAGCAACTCGGGCGGCGTCTGCGGGCGGTCGGTTTCATCCATCGAAACCTCGGTGACGAAGTCGTCCACCCCGCCTTTTGCCGCGACGATGTGCTGATGGATGGCGGCGGCTTTTTGGGTGGCTTTCAGAAACTTGTTGGCGGCTTTTTCCACATCCGCACGGGTGATTTCAAACGGGCTGGCAATGCCATCGATCGCCACGCTGCCGATCAGCTCCGGATGGCGGCCGATGAACGCGGCGACGTCCTCCGCGGCGGCGGCTTCGCCGATGTCATCGGCGACATCGAGCGTGAAAAAGTCGCAGGGCGCGACGAAGCGGTCCACGGTGGCGAGATTGATGTGGTCGGCGTCCAACAGGTATCCACCGGTCCAGCCGAGATCGGCGACGGCCTTGTCGGCGGCGGCGCGCGTTTGCGACGGCTCGGTGCCGATGATGTGGTGTTCGCGGTTGGACTTGTTCCAGACGGGCGTGATGTCGATGCCGAGTTTTTTTGCCTCGATGAACGCCGCGAGTTGGGCATGCGCGCCATGGGCGAAACGGTCGCCGACGCCGAAGGTGAATTTGGGGCAGGTTTTCATGGAGAGTGGAAATAATCGCTGTGCGAATGGGCAATAGGCCATGCGGCCGCGATCCCGCAATCCCTCATTCGGCGAGGCCGAAAAAGACCGCCGCATTGGCATGGGTGAGGGCGGCGAGTTCGTCCGCCGGCATGCCGAGAACGGCGGCAAGCGCCCGGCCGGTCTCCGGCAGGTTGGCGGGATGATTGAGGTTTTCCGGCAGCGGATGGCGGATGATTTCCGCGGGCGGAGGCATGTCCGGCGCATCGGTTTCCAACAGGATGCGATCACGCGGGAGCTGGCGGAAGATTTCAAGCGCGGCGGCCTTGCGCGGATGAAGGAAGTGGCCGGAAAACGAAAACCACGCACCCAGCGGCATGAGCTGCCGCGCGGTTTCAATCGAACCGCCGAACGAATGCATGAGAAATCTCGGCGGCGGCTTTGCGGCCAGCTCTTCCAACAAAAGACCCCAGGCCTTGAGGCAGTGGATGGTGAGTGGCCGGCCCGTCTCGCGGGCCCGTCTCGCGGGACAACGCAAGCTGCGCACGGAAGACGGGCAGTTGCGCCTCCATGGGCGGAAAAGCCACCCACTTGTCCAACCCGCACTCGCCGAGAGTGGCCTGCGGATGTTTTTCTAACAAAAACTCCAGTCGTTCGCGCCAGCCATCGGTCGCGGTGTGGGCTTTCCAAGGGTGGATCCCGAATGCGGGCAGGATGAAATCCGGATGGGCGAGCGCGAGTGATTCCACGGCCGGCCAATCCGCCTCACAGGTGGCGTTGACGACGCAGCGTGCCACGCCCGCAGCCATCATCGCGGCGATGACCGGCGCGGCATATGTTCACTCAGCGCAGACCGCGCGGGCCGGCTTTTTTCGGCGTGTCGAAAGTGACATCGGTGATGGAAAGACGCCGCCCGGTGGCCGGATCATGCGTGGCCACCTGCATCTTGCGCAGCGTCCAGAGATCCTTGGCGACCTGCATCACGTCCTCGACCTGGAACTCCTTGACGAGTCCGCCGTTCTTGTCGTGGCCGCGGATGCGCATGAACGCTCCGAATTTCTTGTGGACCCACACATAGACCACCTCGTAACGGCCCGGCGCGTTGCGCGGCTTGTTGATGCGGATCTTGTAACAGGCCTGGCCGCCGACGTTTTCCTCGCCTTCGAGTTGCGGGTCCGGCCAGTAGAAGAATCGCAGCGCGAGATCCTCGTAGGTGAGGTCGGTGCCGGCGATGGGTGAGACCAGCCTGTCAGGCGCGAAGGCCTTGGTTTTTCCATCGACGATCTCGAAGAGATCGATGGCCGCGTCGCCCATGCGCATGTGAAAAACCTGCCACGGCCCGTTGTTTTCGGAAAACTGGAACTGGATGTCCTGCCCCTTCAGGAAAAGCACCACCGGCGTGCGGCGGTTGCCCTGGCGCAGATTGCCGCTGAGGCCTTCGTCGAGACGGGCGAGCGCGGCCGACATCCGCGCGCCTTCGAGAATCTTCCCGGCGTCCGGTTGCTGGGCATGGAGCAAGGGAGCGGCCAGCAAAAACGCGGTGCAAACGGCTTTGAGGTTCATGGGGCTGAGCATGGCTGATTCGGCCGCTTGGACAAGCCCCGCGCCGTTTTCATTCGAAAATCGCCCGCCGCAGCCCGCGCTTGCGCTGGCGACGCCGCTCGCCTAGGGATGGCCCCGATGAAACGCCAATTCGCTCTCCCGGCATGCGCCTTGTTCGCATTTCTCATGTCCTGTGAACCCGCCAAGGAAGCCGCCAAACCGGCGGAATCCGCGCCCGCCACCGTCGAAAAAGCGCCGAAAGTCCGCCTCAAAACCTCCATGGGCGAGATCGTGTTGGAACTCTACCCGGACAAAGCCCCCATCACCGTCGGGAACTTCCTCGGCTATGTGAACAAGAAACACTACGACGGCACCGCGTTCCACCGGGTGATCGACGGATTCATGATCCAGGGTGGAGGGTTCACGGTCGGCAACGGCAAGCTCGTCGAGAAGGCCTCGGGCGAGGGCATCAAAAACGAGAGTCGGAACGGTTTGAAAAACGACCGTGGCACCATCGCCATGGCGCG
>JALOUA010000010.1 GCA_025457625.1 Akkermansiaceae bacterium | reverse complement strand
ACCGTCCACTCGCCGATCACCACCGGCGCGTCGAGTTTCGGGGCTGTTAGAACGGGGCTCCGCGGATGTGCCGCCCGCGCGCCGTAGCGCAGGGAAACCTCCACCGCCTGGTTGGGATCGAGCTGCGAGGGCAGCGGCACCAGCATTTCGCCGCCATCGGAGCGGGCGTTGACCGCCTCGCCGTTGACCTTTGCCTCCATCAGCACCGCGCCTTCGGGAAACACCATGCGCAGCGCGCTGCGGCCGCGGGTTTTCACGAAAATCCGCGCGTCCGTCACCCACTGGCCGTCGCGTGAGATGCGGCTGGTGAGCTTTTGGAAATCGACCACCTGGCCGATCGTTTCGCCGGGTTCGAACCACTCGATTTCCATGCCGATCTTGAAATCACGCGCCGTGTATTGCCACGCGCCGAGCGTCGGCGCACTGCTCAACAACCGGAACTCGGTGGGGATTTCCGATGGATCGATCGCCAACAGCGCGCCATCGCTGGTGGACTGGTGGTTCACCTGCAGCGGGCTGACGACCTGCACGAAGCCGCGCTCGCCCTGCACGTCCAGCGGTCTCACCTCGCCGGGCGAAAGCGTGCCGCCGCGCGAGTTCATCGGCTGCTCGAAGGTGAGCAGCAGCGTGCCCGCGCCGAGCACCGGGCGCGAGAGCGGAACGATCACCGTGTTGCCATCGCGCCGCCAGTCGCGGCCGACGTTCTGGCCGGTCACGTCGATGTTGCCGATGCCTTCCGGCACCGAGATCTTCCACTCGGTCGCGGGTGAGCCGACAACGAAGAAGTTCAGCAACACGCTGCCATAGACCGCGCCGGTCTTGAGCGAATAGAGGTGGAACACATCCGCCTGGATGCTCTGGCTGAGCGCCTCGACGGTTAGACCGACCGTCCATTGGTCCTCGCGCAGGCGGAACGCCTGTTGCAGGCCGCTGGTCTTCTTCGGGAAAAACGTCACCGGCACATCCGCAACGCCCGTGGTCTTGCCGACTGTCAGGCGGTATCCGGCGGCGGCCACCGCGCCGATGTAGCCGCGGCGCGACTTCACGCCGGGAAAACCGAGCGGCTGGAGCTCCCACGGACCGGGCTTGGCGGACTGGTTTTTCTCCAGGCGGATGCTCACCAACTGGCGGTCGGAAACCGCTTGTTTGAAGAGGATTTTCAACGTGCGTTTGCCATCCTTGATCTCGCTGGCCACCGCGTAGTCCGCAACCTGCGCGCCGGTCACCGATGCCACCGCATGATCGGCGGGGATTTCCAATTCCCACTCGCGCAGAGGAGCCTCGCGGATGTCGAGTTCGAGGTCGGCGGAGATCCGCCGGTCGGTCTCGGCGAGTTCATACACCGTGACTTCGGTGAGACCGACTTCCGGCAGCACCTGCGTCGCGTTGACCATGTAGCCGTATTCCGCCGCGGGAAACCGATAGACGAAAACCTGCCGGAGATTTTCATCCACACCGCCGGGGAACTGCCCGGGCGCGAGCTGGATCAAGCCTTTGGCGTCCGCCACCTCGATTCGAACCGCGCCGTCGTTCGCCACGCGCAGCCAGCCGCTGTGCCGCAGCGCGCCGTCCGGAACCATGCGCAGCGCCCGCGCCTTCACCGGGAATCCGCCGAGCGCCGCCTGCGCCTCGATGACGATGCGGTCCGCGCCTGTGATCGGCCGGCTGAGTTTCACTTCAAGGCGGCGTTTGCCGCCGGCATCCTTGACGTTCCATCCGAGCACCGGATCGCCCTCCACCGAGAGCACCTCGCCCGGACCGTCGAGTGTGAGATCAAGGCCGGCGAGTTTTCCCTGGAGCACGCGCAGATCGAGAACGGTCATCTGCCGCAACAGGCCGCTGCCGACGCGCACGTCGGTGGTTTCCGTGCTGGAGAAAAACAGGGTGCCGTCGGCCACCTTGTCCTTGCTCCGCCATGCCATCGAGGCGTTGCCGCTGGCCGGCAGGAAACCACGCCATTGGCCGGCGAACCACTCCGGCACCACCGCCAGCGAGGGGTCAAATGCCACACCACCGTCCAGGCCCTCGATCCTCATCGGAACGACCACCCCCGCGGGCAGGGTGAAACCCAGCCGCCGCCAGTCGCCCTTGCGGGTGATGGGAACGACGAACGAAACATTCACGGGGAACTCGCCGTAGCGGTCTGCCAGCAGGTCGTAAACCCATGCGCCACCCGTTTTGCGCAATGTGATATTCCAGCCATCGCCGGAAACCCCGTTCATCAGCGCCGCATCACCCGCCAGAAGTTCCACCGCAGAGCCCGCGGCCTCGGAGCGCGCCATACCTGTTAGATCGAACGAAACGCTGTTGCCGTCATCCGCCACGCGGCCGGTGAGCACGGTGTCCCTGAGTTCCAACCCGCGCGCACCGGTGCCGGCGGGTGTGATGCGCAGTTGCAGCGCCGCCGCGCCGGAGCCTACGAACCTGCGGTTCCCCGCTCCCTCCACCGGAATGAGACCCTCCGCCTGCGTGACTTCCAGATCCACGCCCGAGTTCGTTGTTAGATCGACCGACAGCGAGAACCCCGTGGCTTGGCCGGGGCCCGGCAGCAGCAGGGATGCGGATTCCTTTTCCACTTTGGCGCGGGTTTTCACATTCACCACGAAGTCGCTTGGAAATTTCCCCTCCGCGGCCACGGGCCGCAGATCGAGGAAGCGACCGCCTCCCTCCGCCACGCGCAGCGACCAGTCGCGCAGGCCGGCACCCGTGACATGGGTCACTTCCCCCGCCCCGCTGAGAGCGAGCGTGAGCGTTTCGGCTTTGCCCTGGTGGATGTGGAAACGGATCGTTTGTTCCGTGGTCACGGTATCCAGGCGGATTACCGCGTTGACCTCGGCCTTGGCGGAGAAAAACAGCGGAGCTTCCCGCGTGGCCTTCGTCCACGGGATCAGCATCACCCGCTCGTCGGACTCCTGGGCGGAAAGGGTCAGGGCTGTTAGAACAAGGAGGCAGGCGGTTTTCATGGCTTTTGAGTTTCAGGTCGGGAATTACAAACAAGCGCGATTTGTCTGGCGGGTGTCCGAGTCAAGCCTTCAGGCGATCTTCCTGAGGTAGGTGAAAGGGCACGCTAAAGCGTGAACTCAGACAGTGCGTGATGAATCGAAGAGTTATTAATTATGTTTCTCAAGCATCGTGATCGGCCGTTCCGGAGACGACGCCCCGTCGCGGGTGACAAAATCGTGGTTCCACTTGAGGCGGACCCTGGCACCTTGCTTGAGCTCGAGGATGGCGTCGCGGATGACTGCCGGCACCTTCACATTCCCCATGTTGTCCTCGATGAGAACCATGAAGTCCTCCTGCTTCGGATCGCCGAATTCGCCGGGTTTTTCATAGGCGAGATATTCGACAATCCCGAAGGTTGCCATTTTTCCGGAATGCCCGCAGCGGTCCGGGCAAAGCGAGGTAAGGCCCATGCACCGGTGCTCGCGAATGCCTTTGAACACCGCGATGGTGTCGTGCGAGGACAACAACTCGCGCTTTTCGGCGGGTTTGAGTTTCTTCTCCACCGCCGCGCGCCATTCGTCGGACTTGAGGTCCGGGCCGTGGCCCTCGGCATCGATCACGCCCAGCCGCCTGGCCAGGGCGTTGGCCCATTCGTCGGATCCGATGTCGGGGCCGTGGCCCTGGGCATCGGTGATGGGATGGAGTTTCTCGGCCCACTTCGCCCATGCGTCCCAATCCTTGGGAGCGGCGTTCTGGGCGAAAGTGAAACCCGCGAGGGCGATGAGGAGCAGTAGTGTTTTCATGGTGGTGGTTGTTCAGGATCGGACGATCTGACAAATCAGACTGATCCGACGGATCGATTGTGTGTGTAAATTCCCGGTAAATTCTCACTTCAGCATCTCGACCATGCGCAGCACTTCCGCGACGCGGGCGTTGCTGCCGAAGAAGCGTTTCACATTCGCCTGCGGCCCGGTGAGTTGTTTGAAATCGATGGCCTCGGCGAGCGGGCCGCCCCTGAGCTTCTCACCCGCGAGCATGGCCAGTGCCGCGAGCTGCATCGACGGCGTGGCGCGGTCGATGGCGGAAGCGCCCGGTTCGTGCGGGATCGTCCACGTGCGCTCGACCATTCCGCCGCTGGCGGCATCGCGGAAACGCACGCTCACCTCGCCGAGCTCGCCGTTGCCTTCGGGCTTCGGTTCGACCTGATAGATGGCGACTCCGGCCTCTTCGGCGGCGAGTTCGGCGGCGTCCACCCTGTCATTGCGGAAGTCTTCGGTCTTGAGGCGGTCCTTTTCGAAGCCGATGAGCCTGTAGCGTCCCACCCGCTCCGGATTGAAGCGCACCTGCACTTTGACATTCTCCGCCGCGGGCCGGAAGGCGCCGGCGAGCTGTTTGGCGAAGTCGTTGTCCGCGCCCTTGCCGACGACATGGTAGCGGCCGTTGCCGTTGCGGGCGAGTTCGCCTAACAACTCGTCGTTCAGTCCGTCCGCGGCGATGCCGGCGATGTCGAAGGCGATGCCGTTCTGGCGCAGTTGTCTCACTTTTTCCGCGAGGCGCTGCGGATCGGCGTTGCCGAGATTGGCCGCGCCGTCGGTGAAGAGCACGATGCGGTTCTGCGCGCCGGCGAGCTTGCGGCGGTCCGCCAATTGTTCGCCGAGCCTGATGGCTTCCTCCAGATTGGTGCCGCCCTCGCTGGCCGCCTGGTTGACGAGTCCGGCGAGTTTGCCCGCCTTGTCGCCGGTCATGCCATCGGCGAGCAGGCGCGGGGTTCTGGAAAACCCGATCACGGTGACGAGATCGTTTGCCGTGAGCAATTCGGAGAGTCCGGCAAGCGCCTTGTCCATCGCCGCGCGGCGGTCCTCGCGCACCATCGAACCGGATTGATCGACTAACAGAGTGAGGCGCAGCGGTTGCGAGGCGGAGCGCCCGGCGGCGGCGGTCTTGAGCGCGATGCGCACCAGATTGCGGCCGGGAATGACCGGGTGCGCGGCTTGTTCAATGGCAACCGCGACCGGTTCGCCGGCGGATGGCGCGGGATCGCCGTAGTCCACGGCATTGTAGAACTGCTCGACCTTGATGCCCGCCGGATCGGGCTGTTCGCCCTTCGCCAGCGCCGCCTGCGCCACCTGGAACGAGGCGTCGCTGATGTTGAGCGAAAAGGTGGAGTAGGGTTCCTCGCTGGCGGGGATTTCCTCCATCAGCTTGGCAAGATCCGGCTTGGGTGGTTCCGGCTTTGCTTTCATGGAAGCCGCCATCAGCTTGAGTTTCATCTGCTGGAGCAGCTCCAGATCCTTTTCGAATTCCTTTTTGGCATCGGCGTAGTCCTGGGCATCAAGGCCGCGTTTGATGGCCATCTCACGAGTTTGATTCTTCATGGCCTCCACGCTCTTGAGACGGTTGGTGGCAAGCTCGAGTTGGGCTTGCAGCGTGGCGCGCAGGTTGATCACTCCTTCGTCGAGTTGTCGTTTCATGGCCTCCACCTGATCAACCGTTGCCTGCACGGTGGGATGCTTGTCACCCATACCCTTGGCTTTGTCGGCATCCAGTTTCCGCTTCGCTTCCTGGTATTGGGGATAGAGGTTGCGGATTAGGTTGTCGGGCAGATCGAGGCCGGATGCATAAACCATCAACTGGTCGCTATCATACTTGAGCAAGCTGTTGATCTGACTCTCCAACTGAAGCTTCTCTTGTTCGATTTTGTGAAGAACTTCAAGCGCGTTGCGCGCGCCCTGGTCCTCGTCCACGCCACCCTGATTGTAATAAGAGTCGGCTCCTTTGTAGATGATCCCCTTGGTGCGAACGATGGTGCCAAGCACCTTGCGGCGTTCCTCGACCTTGTCCTCCTGCTCGCGGACGGCCTTGGCAAGCGCCGACGCATCATCCGGGAGAATGGTTTCGTTCTTTTCCTGCGCCTCATAGAGATCGTGCCGGACTTGATCCACGCGCTGGTCATGGTCGTAGATCAACGCGGAATTACTGCGGACCGAAGCATCGCTTTCATCCAATGCCATCTCCGCGGGTGTCGCAGGAGTGACGGGAAACGGTTTTCCACCTGCCCATGAACGAGTCGGGGCGTTTGGCAAATCCGGCGATTCGTGCTCGGTCGGGTAGGCGGATTCCCTAACGACTGTGATTCCGGCCTCACCCGCTGCGCGTGCTATGGCTCGGGCACGCGGGCCCCTGACATCAGAAAATGAATCCTCGGCGGCATCCAATTCTGAATTCCGCGCGAGACTTACCCGCTCCGAAACCGGATTTTCGCCGCCTTCTTTCGCAACTCTAAGGGAATCGTATGCAAAGCCACCACCCGATCCACTGCCACCTGATCCATCACCCCGGCCGGCGCCGAAAGCAGCACCGTCTCCAAAATCGAGCGACGGCGAGGCGGCCGCGGCATTGCCGGCAAGCGCTTTGGACACAGACGATGAGGGAGAGGCGGGTTTCTTGCTGTGCTCGGCCATGCTCCACGTCGCCGAACCCGCCGGGCCGTTTGCGGGCATTTCCAGATTGGGCACATTCATCGGCCTGGGCGTGCCTTCGATGAGTTCGGCGGGGAGCTCGGTGCGGAGGCTTTTCATGCCTTCCGAGGATTCGAGCAAGGCCAACTGCATCTGCCTTTCATTGATGCGAGCGGCAGTAATGTCCGCTTTCTTGCGTTGTCTCATGAACATCGGAGAAGCAAAGCCGGCGACAATCACCAAAATCACGAAGCACGCGGCGATTGCCAACAAGGCGCGGCGGCCGCCGTGTTTCACGCGCTTTTCGCGCGCATCCTCAATGTCCGCCACATTCTTCTTCCATAGCGCGAACTCCACCGCCTTGCGTTTCTCCGGCGTCAGTTTCCATGCATCGTCCGCCTGCGGATTTTCCGCCTCGTTGAGCAGGCCGTGGAGGGCGAGCATGCGGCGTTTGAAAACCATCAGCTCCGGTTTTTCCTCGCACAGGCGCTCCAGTTCCGCGGCCTCGAAGGCGGAGGCCTCGCCAAGCACCCATGCGACGATCCGGGCTTCAACCGGTTCGTCGCCGATGGTGGTGAATGGGGTGTCGGGGTTCATGATGGGATATTGATAGTGCCGAGTGATCAGTGATCAGTGATCAGTGGAAGAGGTGCGTTCGCGCGGTGCATGTTCTTTTCTTCTGTCTTCTGTTTCAGAGTCTTCTGTCTTGTTCAGCCTTCAGCGGTCTCGATTCCCAAGCGTCTCAACGAGTCCGCGAGGTTTTTCAGGGCGTGGTGGAGTTTGTAGCCGACGTTGCCGACACTGAGGCCGGTGCGTTGGCTGATTTGGTCGTATTTGAGGTTTTCGTGGTATTTGAGGGCGATGAGCTGGCGGTCGTCGGGATCGAGTTCGGAAACGAGGAGTTGCAGGGTACCGATGGCTTCGAGGTGGCCGAGCGCCTGGTCGGGATCGGGTGAGTGGCTTGGGAAGTCGTCGGAGGTTTCGATGGGAGTTTCGCGTTTGTGGTCGCGGAGGTGGTTGAGGGCGAGGTTGCGGATGGTTTTGAAAAGCCAGGCGCGCGGGTTGGCGACGTCGTCCCAGTGGGCGTGGAGTTTGAGGAAGGCGTCCTGGACGAGGTCCTCGGCGGTCTCCCGTTGGCCGACGAGTCCGTAAGCGAAGCGGAGCAAGGGGGATTCCTCCGTTTCGAAGACCTGCCGGAGTGTGGGTTTGTCCGCCATGGGGTTTCGGAACGGGAAAACCGGATTGCGGCCGGCATCAGCCTTGGGACGGGTGCTGGCGGTCTGGGTTTCCATGATTCGGCGCGCGCTTTTTCATGCCTTTCACCTATCAAGACACAAACCGGCCGCGATCCTTAGGAAAAAATCGCCGGTTTTTTCATTCGCCGCATTCGCGGTGCACCTCGCCGTTCCATGCCAGGCGGAGCTGCCCGGTGAGCGGGCCGGCGGGCAGGGCGCGTTGTTCGAAGCGCGAGACGCCCATGACTCCGCGGATGGATGAGGTGAGGAAAACCTCATCGGCCTCGTCGATAAGGGCGGCGGGCAGCGCGGCTTCCTCGCAGGGGATGTCGAGCCGCGCGGCGAGTTCGATGACCACCGCGCGGGTGATGCCTTGCAGGCAGCCGGAGGCGGGCGAAGGGGTTAGAAGCGTGCCGTTTCGCACCAGGAAAAGATTCGAAGTGGCGGCTTCGCAAAGATTTCCCGCAGTATTGAGAAAAACCGTCTCCTCGAAACCCAGGCGGCGCGCGTGATCCAGTGCGACGGGATTTTCCGCGTAGGAATTGCTTTTCAAGCCGGCGAAGGCCGAGCGCTCGTTGCGGACGAATGGCGAGAGATTCGCCGTGGTGGTGGCGGGCGGTTCGGCCGCGCGGGCCGCCGTCATCAGGATGAGCCGGTCGTCGCCGGGCGTCAGGTCGCCCATCACGCCGCTGCCGGCGGTGACGTTGAGACGGATCCGGCTGCGGCCGCTGGTGAAGCCATTCCTCGCGGCCAGTTCGGCCATGGTCTGGCGCGCGTCCGGAAACCCGAAAGGCCAGCCGAGCCGTTGGCAGCCGAGTGCCAACCGCGCCAGATGCCGCTCCGCGAAAACCGGATGGCCATCCACCGCGAGGATCGTCTCGAACAAACCCAGCCCGTGCATCAGGCCGCGGTCGGTGGGCGCGATGCGGAAATCGGATGGCTCAAGCCATTGGCCGTTGCACCAGATGAGGGTCATGCGGAGCGAATCCTGATCAGCGCCGCGCGCTTGTAAATGGAGGATTGCGGCAGGCGCGCGGGACGGCCACGTTTCCGCCATGCGGATCCAGATTTTCTTCTGCGGCGTGGCAGTGATCGCGCTGGGCATGGCGGCGATGCGGATTCTGGAAAAAGACGCGGCCACCGGTTTCCTGCAAGGGGCGCTCACCTTGGGCGGCGGCTTGCTCATCTGCGGGTTCTTTTCGCTGAAAATGAAATGGCACGGCATCATCGGCGCGGGAGTGCTCGCGCTGATGGGCGCGGCGCGCGGCCTCGGCAACCTGCCGGACCTCGCGCTCTTCCTGAGTGGCGAACGCGAACGCGGCGCCGCACCCGTCATGGAACTCGGCATCACCGTGGTGTGCCTGGTGCTGCTGGCGCGGGTGCTCGCCGCCCTCTACCGCGAGCGCATCCGGCGGATGCTCGAAGAGTGACCGTGGCCACATCATTCTCCGAGTTTGCGCCACTTCACGCCCCGCACTTCCGCGCTTGTGAGCCATGTGGCCAGACCGAAGGGCGCGCAGTCCTCGATCGGCCCCACACGCAGCGATAGCTCCTGTCCCTCAGTATGCGCATCCACCACCTGGCGGTCGTCGATCCATGCCTGCAGGCGCTCCTCCGCCACCTCCACGCGGATCCGATACCACCGCTGGTCCTCAAACTGATATTGGGAACCGGTCGGGTTTTCCGAGGCATCGAGGCCGTCTATCGACGAAATGCCGACCAGAGACCCGCCCCAGCCACCGACGATCAAGCTCACGCTGCGGGTGCCGTCACGGACAGGAAACGTCAGGCCGCAGAAAAAATCACTGCCGCTCAAACGCCGGGCCTCCAACTCCACCGCATAGGGCACGGTCGGCAACGAACCCGTCCAACGCACGCCGTTGAGATCCGTGCCCATGCCGATGCGCATCACACGCGTCCCCTCATCCCATGACACCTCCTGCCCATCGATGGGCAGCCACTTTTCCGGTCCTATTGACTCCATCGCGACCCAGCCGGCCGCGGGTTTTGCCGCATCGGTGGCCTCGGAAACCCGTGCCGCGGGCCCTGGAGGCGACTCCTTTTCGCAGGCGGACATTCCACTGATGCAAATCCCCACCACACACCAGATGGCCGGGCGGGACGGATAGTTCCAGCGCGTCGTGTCTCTCATGCCATGGATGCTGCACACCGACGGCCGGCCATGGCAATCCGCTTCCATGACAACCGATCACGGCGGCGTGACCACTTCGGGCACGGGCGTGAGGAAATCCTCGAATCCGACTTTGAAAAAACGCGGGCCGGCGGCGAGTGGCCGGGTCATCGTGTAAAGCGATGTGCCGGTGATGAATTCCTCGCCGGGCACCAGCGCCCATGAGGACAGGTTGGGTGAGGACCGGATCGAGTAGGCGATGCCGGGGCGGCGGTCGAAGCTGAGTTGGAACGAGGAGCCGGTCGTGCCGGTGGTGAGCTTGGGTGCGACGAAGGCGCCGTAAAAGGTGAAGTTGTCGATGCCCACTAGCTTGCCATCCGCAGCAGGGACATCGAGGGGATAAAATGTGACACCGATCTCGGTGATGTTGCCCAGGATTGCCGGTGTGAGATCCGCCGGGACGTAGGCATTGTTTTCATAAACATACCAGACATCCGCAGTGAGCGAGGCATAGGCGGTGTCCCAGCCGCTGGCTTCGGGGATGATCAACTCACTGTAGTAATAGCGGTTGTCGGTGGCGGAGAACAGGAAGAACTCCCCGACGTCGAACGTGTCGATGTCCTCGACAAGGATGTCGCAGCCGATGGCATCGACACCCGCCGCCACGAGATCGCCGGTGAATGCGCCGCCGGATGAGAATCCGCCGGCATAAAAATCAAGCGCGTTGGAACCGGCGAAGGTGAAGTAAATGTCCGGGTTGACCCCGTCCCCCGCGGAATCCCAGCCGGGCGTGTAGTTTTTCCCGTCGCCATAATCGTAAACCCCCCATGACTTGGCATTGGACTGATGGGTGAAGGGCTCGTAGCTGCCGGCGAGTTGGGCGTTTGCCGCACCAATGACCAGCGGGAGCGTGGCGGCGACGATGGCGGGGAGGCGGAGATCGAGTCGTGGCATGCGGCTTATGACGAAGGAAGCCCGGCGGAAATTCGCGGATTTCTTTCCCGGGATTCCGGCAAGCGGAATGCCACGGCGGGACGCGCGTCGTTGTGCGAACTCCGGCGGGACAACGCCCGGCCGGGGTCACTTCGGGAGTTCGCGGATCCTGATGTTGCGCAACCACACCGCGTCGATGTGGTCGGTCAGCATGATGTGGCCTTTGATCTTCTGGCCGAAGTCGGGATACTTCTTGAATTTGCTCTCCGCGATGGCGGCTTTCAGCGGCTCGCCGCCGAGTTCGTATTCGAGGGCCTTTTTGCCGTTGAGCCAGTGCTCGACGTGGTTGCCCTTCACGAGGATGCGGGACTGGTTCCATTCGCCGGCCGGCTTGTAGCCCTTGTCCTTGACCGGTGGCAGCACCTGATAGAACGCCGCCGTGTGGTCCTTCGCGGGCTTCTTGACCCACTTCTCGAAGGTATCGTCGAGCATCTGGTATTCATGGCCGGGAGCCTCGGGCCGGGCCTCGGTGACGAGATACTTGACGCCGTTGTTGCCACCCGGATCGATGCGCCATTCCCACGCGAGCTCGAAGTCGTCGAACTGTTGGCCGGTGATGATGTCACCACCTTTGACTCCGGCGCGTTTCCACAACAGGCCGTTCTCGACGGTCCAGCCCTCGCCGATCGTGCCGCCGCCTTCGGGCGTCTTGAAGGCGCGCCAGCCGGTGAGGTCCTTGCCGTTGAAGAGCAACTGCCAGCCGGCGGCCTTCTCTTCGCCGGTGAGCGTGTTCGGCTTTTCGGCCGCCATGAGAGGCAGCGCGAGAAGGGTGGCAAAGCATGCGGCGGGCAGGAGCTTGATTCGTTTCATGATGGTTCGGCGTGACGGAGGGCGGTGCATGGGGCGGGATATGGGAATCGGTCTGACACCCGGGAGCTCAGGATTGCGGCTTCGGCGGCGCGCCACCCGCCGCGTGTTCCTTGAGCAAGGTTCTCATCCTGGCGAGGGTGGCGGCGTGTTCGGGTTTGGCGACGAGGTTTTGCATCTGCCAGGGGTCGCTTTTCATGTCGAAGAGGGCTTCGACGCCACCCGTCCAGGCGACGTAGTGCCAGCGGTCAAAATGCACGCTGCGACCGCCCATTTCCTCGGTGATTCTGGCACCGCCGGGAAGCCTTTCCTGGAGTGGCAATTGCGAGAAGGCGGGGTGCGGCCAGTCGCGGTCCGGCTGGCGCAGCAGGGGTGCCAGGCTGCGGCCTTCGGCATGGGGCGCGGGTGGCAGACCGGCGAGGTCCAGAACCGTCGGATAGATGTCGAGAAGTTCGACGACGCGGTCGGAGACACCGGGCGCGATTTCCGGAGCACGGATCATCAGCGGCACGCGCAGACTCTCCTCCAGCAGCGTCATCTTCGACCACAAGCCGTGCTCGCCGAGGTGGAATCCGTTGTCGCTGACAAACACGACGATGGTGTTATCCCTGAGTTTCAACTGATCGAGGGCATCGAGCACCAAGCCGCATTGGGCGTCGATGTAGGAAACGCAGGCGGCATAGGCGGCGCGTGCGGAGAGCGCCTCGTCGCGGGTGCCGGTGACCGTGCGCTGGGGACCGAAGAGGTCGAAGTTCGGGCGGAGTGCGTTGGCGGGCAGATAAGGCACGGGGGGTTCGTCGGGATAGCGGAAACTCGTTGGCAGGTCGGAAGTCTGCGGAGAGTGCATGGCGAAGTATTTCTCCGGAGCGTTGAGCGGGGCGTGGGGTTTCTTGAAGCCAACGGCGAGGAAAAAGGGCGCGTCTTTCAAGCGCTTCATCGCGGCGACGGCGGCGCGGGCGTAATTTCCATCGCCGGCGGCGGTGTCCCCGCCGGGGATCGGCCCCCAGGCATCCCATGGGTTGTCCGTGCGCTGGCGTCCGGGTTTGCTTTTCGGCACAGATGGTTTGGGGAGCGGCTTGCCGGTTCCCGGGCCGCGATCCCATGAGGCGCCGTCCTCGACGGGGATGCTGCCGCCGTGGAAGATTTTTCCGAATGCCTCCGCGCGCCAGCCCGCGGCGCGGAACTGCTGCGGCAGGGTGAGCGCATCCGCTTTTTTCCAACGGAAGTGGGTGTTGTTGTCGACCACGCCGACGGTATCCGGGCGCAACCCGGTGAGCATGCTGGTGCGCGAGGGATTGCACAGCGGTGCCTGGCAATAGGCCCTGGTAAAGCGCACGGCGGTGCCCGCGAAGGCATCAAGGCTGGGGGTCTTCGCGCTCTTGCTGCCATAACATCCGACCTCGCCGTTCAGATCGTCCACCATGATGAGCAGCACGTTGGGGCGCGGTGCGGCGGATGCCGGTTGCGCAAGACCGAGTGAGGCAAACAGGGCGATGAAGAGGATCGGTGATTTCATATGGTCTGATGGATTTGGTTTTGGCGGCAGGACCCGGGAATTTACCCTGGACCGGAATGTTCAGCGGCAGAAACACGCAGCTTGCGTTGTGAAGCGCCCCCGGCGAAGGCCGATACAGGGGGGTCATCGTGATGATCTGCAAAAACCGGATCACAAGACATTGAACGGAAGATCTCCGGCACTCTTTCAAGGAATTCCGCACGCGGCGTGAAATCCGGATCATTGGCACTCAGATGAGCTTGGGTTGCCAGCCGGTGCGGTATTGGCGCTTGATGATGGCTTTCACCTCCGGCAGCCCGCGGGCGTCGAGATTCGCCATGTCCCAGTCGATCTTCCTGCCGAGGCGGACGGCAAGGTTGCCGGCCAGCACCATTTCGGTGAGCGGGCCGGCGTGGTCCTCGAAGTTGGAAACCGGTTTGGCACCCTCGCCACGGACGGCACGGCAGAGTTCCTGGGTGGGTCCGCCTTTGATGCGCTCGAACACTTTCGGAATGCTCCTGGCTTTTTCCTTGAGCGATTCCGGGAACAACATGGGGGCGCCACCGCAGTAGGCGTCGTTGAAGAAGATGATGCCTTCGCTGCCGATGAAGACCTGGCCGAATTCGGGGTTGAGTTCAAGATCGGCGGGCAGTCCGGGCGGGCGGACGAAATCCTTGTCGGCATTCGGATTGGCCACGCCATCCTGCCAGATCACCTTGACCGGGCCGCGGCCGCCCTTGGCCGGGAAGTCGTAAACGAGGGTGGAGCGCTTCGGCGCGAAGGTGTCGTCGAACTCTGTCACCTTGCTCGCCTCGACCACGAAATCGCCTTTGAGGTCGAGCGCCCAGAAGGCGGAATTCATGCTGTGGCAGCCGATGTCGCCGAGCGCGCCGCAGCCGTAATCCCAGAAGCCGCGCCACTTGAAGGGATGAATCGCCGGGCTGTAGGGACGGTCAGTCGCGACCGTGCCCTGCCAGAGGTCCCAATCCAGCGTCTCCGGCACGGGCGCGCCCGGCAATGCGATGCCGGGGCCTTGCGGCCAGATCGGCCGGTTGGTCCAGTAGTGGACTTCCTTGACCTCGCCGATCAGTCCGGCCTCGATCCACTCGCGCAACAGCCGGGTGCCCTGCATCGTCGCTCCCTGGTTGCCCATCACCGTGAGCACACCCTTCGCCCGCGCCAAATCGGCCAAGGCGCGGGTTTCCCACAAGTTGTTGCTCAGCGGCTTCTGAACCATGACGGGTTTGCCGAGGCGGATCGCCTCGGCGGCGATGGGAAAGTGCATGTGGTCGGGCGTCGAGACGGTGACCACGTCGATCTGGTCGGCGACTTCGGAGAACATCTCGCGGTAGTCGGAGAAGAAGCGGGCGTCGGGATATGTCCCGATCGCCTCCTTGGCCATGTTGCGGTCCACATCACAGAGAAAGGCGATCCGGTTGCCGGGGGCGATCTCCGAGATGTCGCTGCGTCCTTTCCCGCCACAGCCGATGGCGGCGACGTTGAGTTGGGCGGGGGCCTTGTTCTGTCCGAAGAGGAGATTCGGTGCGAAGGCGGTGCCGGCCAAAGTGGCGGCGGTCTTGATGAAATGACGGCGCGTGGGTTGGTGCATGGAGCTCAATGTTGGCATGGGATGACGGGTGAGTGGCGCTGATATTCAGAAAAAAACTCCACAGGGAGCTTTAAAAAATGCAGATTTTTCCGGAAGACAAAGCGCGCACCACCGTATCCCCCTAACGGGAAAAATCCCTATGCGCGGAATCTCCCGATACAAGGAAAAAAGGCATTCTGAGACGCGATTGATTTATCGTTTACTCTACATGGTTGTCATGTCATCACACACGCCTCCCGGATGAATCGCACCGGATCATCGCACCATTCGCTTCCAACCCATATGTCCA
This sequence comes from Akkermansiaceae bacterium, assembly GCA_025457625.1. Taxonomy (GTDB): domain Bacteria; phylum Verrucomicrobiota; class Verrucomicrobiia; order Verrucomicrobiales; family Akkermansiaceae; genus Luteolibacter. The sequence goes on along the minus strand of JALOUA010000010.1, from coordinate 8,418 downwards.
AAACCGTCGTCCACCTCATTGCAAACGCGCACCTCGACCCGATCTGGCTCTGGAACTGGCAGGCCGGCGTCGATGAAGCCCTCGCCACTTTCCGCTCGGCGGTGGACCGCTGCCACGAGTATCCCGAGTTTCGCTACACCCGCGGCGAGGCGTGGCTTTACGAATGGGTCGAGGACCTCGATCCCGGGCTGTTCCGCGAGGTGAGGGACTTGGTCGCCGCCGGTCGTTGGTCGATCGCAGGCGGCCAATGGATCCAGCCGGATGCCAACCTGCCGACGGCCGCCGGTTGGCGCAAACAATTCGCGCTGGGCCGGAAATATTTCATGGACCGTTTCGGCATCAGCCCGACCATCGGCTACAATGTGGACACTTTCGGCCATCCCGCCACGCTGCCGGATCTGTTGGTGGAAATGGGCTGCCATGGCTACGTTTTCCACCGTCCGAACGAAAGCCAGGTGTCGCTGCCTGCCCAAACCTTCCGCTGGCGGGGCAGCGCGGGCGGAGAGGTGATCGGTTACCGCATCGCACCTTGTTATGTCACGCGCAGCGACGATCTCCACGGCCAACTCGACCTCACGCTGAAGGCGGCCGCCCCCGGATTCGGGCATACCATGATGTTCTATGGTCTCGGCAACCACGGCGGCGGACCGACCAAGGCCAACATCGAGTGGCTGCTCGCACACCGCGACGCCTTCGAGGGCGTCGAGCTGCGCTTCAGCACGGTGGATGACTTTTTCCGCGAGGCCGAAGCCCGCCGCGAGCGGATGCCCGTGGTGGATTACGAACTGCAGAAAACCTTCCCCGGCTGCTACAGCGTGATGCATGACATCAAGCAGATCCAGCACCGCGGCGAGCGGTTGTTGGAACAGGCCGAGGAACTCGTCCGCACCTTCGGCACCGATGCGGAAAGCACCGCCGCCGCGCTCGCCCGCATCGACACCGCATGGAAGGATCTCGCCTTCACCCAGTTTCACGACATTCTGGCTGGCACGAGCGTGCCGTCATCGGTGGTTTCGACCCGCCACATGCAGGGCCGCGCCTGCATCGTCGGCGAGGAGGAAGTCGTGCGCGCGTCCCGCCGCCACGCCCGCGCCACGCTTCCCGGCGAGAATGTCCAGCGGCTGGTGCTGCTCAACGGCTCGGCCCACGACTTCGACGGCTACATCGAGTGCGAGCCGTTCATCGACTTCGACGACTGGGGCGGCCGCTGGTTTGCCGATGAAAACGGGACGGCGATCCCCTTCCAACTTGTCACGCCGGAAGCCAACGCCGGTGCCATGACCCACCGGGTGGTATTGCCCATCGCCATCCCCGCCAAGGGTCAGCGCGTGTTGAAATTGTCAGACAGCGCCGAACTCCCCTGCCCTGCCCTGGAGCAGCCTGCGGAAGCGGCCGGCCAGACCCTCCGCAGCGGCGCCCTCTCGCTCGAACTCTCGCCCAAGGGGATCGGCTCGCTGCGTTTGCAAGACCGGGAGTTGTTAGGCGCGGATGGCCTCTCGCTCCATCTGCGCGAGGAACACGGCGACACCTGGGTCTTCCACCAAACCGGTTTCAACGAAGACATCGCCAGCCGCCTCGGCGGACTGGAATGGATCATCGAGGACAGCGGTCCGCTGCGCGCGCGCGCCTTCGCCGATCAAGCGCTGGGAAATTCAAAAATCCGCATCGCGGTGACCATCCATGCCGGGAAACCCGAGATCCATCTCCACCTGCAAGTCGTCTTCGCCGAGCGTCACAAGATGCTGCAGATGCCGATCCATCTCGCGGAAGCGCCGACGGGCTGGACCAGCGGCCTGGCCGGCGGCCACGTGAAACGCGCGCCAGGCCCCGACGAAATGCCCTTCTGCGGCTGGGACAGCGTGCAATCCGCCGGGGCCAGCCTCAGCCTCCACACGCCCGATGCCTACAGCTCGCGCCTGCACGACGATGTCTGGCAGATCTCGCTACTACGCTCACCGTGGATGGCATGGACCGGCGACAGCGGGCTGACGCCGTCCTTTTCCCGCCGCCACTCGGACCAGGGCTGGCACGAGTTCCATTTCATCCTGCGTCTCGATGAATCCTTCGATGCCGCGCGTTGCGAACGGATCTCCGACCACCAGGCCAAGCCGCCGGTCGCCTTTGATCACTACATCGGCATGAACCGCCCGGCCTGGGGCAACTCGCCGCCGCGCCGCCTGTGGACGCCCGACATCCCGCACGCCAGAAAACTCGGCCACATGAAACACCTCGACGCCATCGCCGAACAAGGACGCAACTGGGAGGAAGCGCCGGACTAGGTTTGCCTCGAACCACGCACCCGCATCCCGACCGGTTCGCGATCCCACCTGAAAGCCCGCTGCGGAATGTCGCGTATGCCCACCCATGGTTAAGCCCATCTTCCGCCTTTTGACCTGTCTCGCCGGGTCCGCCGTCGTGTCCGCCAGCGAGCCTCCCGCCGAACCGATGAGCGTCTGGTTCACGGCACCCGCGAAATCCTTCCTCGCATCATGCCCGCTCGGCAACGGCCGCCTCGGCGCGATGGATTTCGGCGGAATCGGCGAATGGCGGATCGTGCTCAACGAATCGTCCGTCTGGTCCGGCGGCCCCTATGAATCGAACCGCCACGACGCGTGGAAATGCCTGCCCGAAGTGCGCGAAAAAACCTTCTCCGGCGACCTGGCCCGCGCCGAAGCGCTGCTGAGGAAAAATTTCCAGTATCCCGACGGCACCAAGGGCTGGTGGAATCACAACCAATTCGGCTGCTATCAGATTCTCGGGGATCTCATCATCCGGTTCCAGGCGTCCGGAAACGCGGCGGCAACCGGATACCGGCGCGACCTCAACCTGATGCAGGGCGTCTCAACCACCACCTTCACCCGCAATGGTGCCGGGCAGACGCGCGAGGTGTTCGTGTCGAAGCCCGACGAGGTGATCGTCGTCCGGATCAAGGCCGCGGGCGCGGAAAAACTCTCGTTCACCGCCGCGTTGTCGCGCAAGGAAAACGCCACCGTGAAAGCGGATGGTGCCGACCACGCGCTGGTCGGCCAACTGCCATTCGACAAGCCGGGCGGCGGCGGCGAAGGCACACGGATATTCGCGCTGTTAGGTGCGGAGAGCCAAGGCGGGAAGACCACCACGACGGACCAGGGCATCACCATCGAGGGCGCGGATGAGGCCGTGCTGTTGGTTTCCGCCGGTGCCAGCCTGGGAAATCCCGGTTTTGAAAAACAGGCGCGCGAGCGCCTGGCCGCCGCCCGCCGCAAGTCCGCCGACGCGTTGCGCGCAGCCGCCGTCGCCGACCACGCGTCTTACATGCAGCGCTGCACGGTCACGCTGCCCGCCGGTCCCAATTCGGCCTTGCCGACGCCCGAACGCGTGAAGCTCAACGAGAAGTTTCCCGACCCCTCGCTGGCCGCGTTGTATTTCCAATACGGCCGCCACCTGATGGTCTCCGGTTCGCGGCCGGACTCGCCATGGCCGACCAATCTCCAGGGCATCTGGGCCGAGGAATACAAGACTCCGTGGCGCGGCGACTTCCACACCAACATCAACCTCCAGATGAACTACTGGCCCGCCGAGGTCACCAATCTCGCCGAGTGCCACCTGCCGCTGATGCGTTTTCTCGAAGGCATGGCGAAGGAGGGCGCGCGCACGGCCAAGGCCTACTTCAACGCGCCGGGATGGACGGCCTACCACACCCAGAACCCGTGGTTTGAAACCTCGCCCAGCTACCTGCCCGCCTCGGCCGGCCCGACCTGCGGCGCCTGGCTCGTCCAGCATGTGTGGACGTATTATCAGTTCACCCGCGACAAGGAGTTTCTGAAGAAATACTACCCGCTCCTGCGTGGCGCGGCCGAGTTCTGCGCCGCGGTGCTGGTCGAGGATCCGAAGTCCGGGTTTCTCGTCACCGTGCCCTCCAACTCGCCGGAAAACATCTATTTCACCACCAACAAGGACGGCAAACGCGTCAAGGCATGGCTTTGCGCCGGCTCCACTTACGACATGCAGATCATGCGCGGTTTGTTCCAAGCCACCGCCGAAGCCGCCGCCATCCTGGACGTGGATCAGGAGTTTGCAAAAAAACTCACAAGCACAAGCGCCCGCCTCGCACCCACCAGGCTCAACAAGGACGGCCGCATCATGGAATGGCAGGAGGATTTCGAGGAAACGGAGCCCAACCACCGCCACAGCTCGCATCTCTGGGGTCTCCATCCCGGCACCGAAATCAACGCCAACACCCCGGAATTGTTAGAAGGCGCTCGCCGGTCGCTCGACCGCCGCGGCGACGCCTCGACCGGTTGGTCGATGGCCTGGAAGGCGAACTTCCGGGCGCGCCTCAACGAGGGCGACCACGCCGCCAAACTGCTGTCGATGCTCATCGGCCGCGGCGCCCCCAACCTGATGTGCCTTTGCCCGCCTTTCCAGATCGACGGCAACTTCGGCGGCTGCGCGGCGGTTGCCGAAATGCTCGTCCAAAGCCACGACGGCGCCGTCACCCTGCTGCCGGCCCTGCCATCCGCATGGGACAAAGGCACGGCCAAAGGGCTGCGCGCCCGCGGCGGTTTCGAGGTGGACCTGGAGTGGCAGGACGGAAAAGTCACCAAAGCCACCATCCACTCCCACAACGGCGGCCCGCTCACCATCCGCCATGCCGGAAAAGAGCGGACTTATGCCACCCGGATCGGACAACGCATCGAACTCACACCCTGAAGGGTCATAACCATGAAACACGTTCTGGCCGCCGCCTGGTTGCTGTTGCCGTTGCCCCTCCTGCACGCCGGCGGCACGCCGAAGCCGAATATCATTCTGATCATGGCCGACGACCTTGGTTATGAATGCATCACCGCAAATGGCGGCTCTTCCTACAAAACACCCCACATCGATCAACTCGCCGCCACCGGCATCCGCTTCGAACACTGCTACGCGCAGCCGCTCTGCACTCCGTCTCGCGTGCAATTGATGACCGGAATCTACAACGTCCGCAACTACACCCGGTTCGGCCGTATGGACCGCGGCCAGACCACCTTCGCGAACCTGCTCAAAAAACAAGGCTACGCCACCTGCGTCGCCGGCAAGTGGCAGTTGGGCGACGAAGTGGATTCCCCGCGGCACTTTGGCTTCGACGAATCCTGCCTCTGGCAACACACACGCGGGCGGGGATCGGGTGCCGACACCCGGCATGTCAATCCGCGACTCGAGATCAACGGCAAGCCGGTGGATTACACCAACGGCGAGTTCGGCCCGGATGTAATCAACGAATTTGTCCGCCAGTTCATCGGACAGAACAAAGACAAGCCGTTTTTCATCCATTACCCGATGATTCTGCCGCATTGTCCGTTCGTCCCGACACCCGGTTCACCGGATTACGATCCGAAAAGCAAGGGATCGCCGACCTACAAGGGCGACCCCAGATATTTCGGCGAAATGGTGACATACATGGACAGGATGGTCGGCAGGGTGATCGCACAATTGGAAGTCCATGGAGTCCGTGAAAACACGCTGGTAATCTTCACGGGCGACAACGGCACCGATCAGCCCGTCGTTTCCATGTTGAACGGCAAACCCGTGGCCGGTGGCAAAGGGCAACCAACCGACGCCGGAACCCGCGTGCCATTGATTGTGAACTGGCCGGGTGTCGCACCAAAGGGCGTGGTGAGCCGCGACCTGGTGGATTTTTCCGATTTCCTGCCCACGCTTTGCGAAGCGACGGGAACCGAAGTCCCGGGGGAATTGGAAATCGACGGGCGCAGCTTTCTTCCCCAACTCCGCGGTGAAAAAGGACACCCTAGGAAATGGGTCTATTCGTGGTATCACAAAAATGGCGGGCCGAAAGCGGAGCATGAATGGACCCGCAACCAACGCTACAAACTTTATTCGACCGGAGAGTTTCATGATATCACCAGGGACGTGTTGGAAAAGACCCCCATCACCGAGCCCACCCCGGATGAACTCCGCATCCGTGGCGACCTGCAAAAGGCACTCGATCGCTTCAAGGACGCCCGCCCACACGGATCGCCCGCATAACTGCCCGGACACATCTTCCCGGAACAGCCGGCATCCGGCACATGCCCTTTGCTTTACCCGCTCATTCGGGACTGGCGGATCGGCGAAACCGTGGCGCTGCTGGAACTCCGGCGTGGTCAGCAGGCCGCGTCGCAGTGTGTCGGCGTTGCCGTGGGTGCCGCCGATGTGTTCCGCATCAAACAGGAATGGTGCGGGAGCATCCGGTCGGTGGAGACCCATGTTGCCGCAGCGCATCGCGACCTGAAGCGAAAAACCCGCGCCCGCCCGCAACCGGACAACACCCACGGTCAATTTCCCGCTTGCCAGATTGTCAACAATCAACAAAACCTTCCACTTTCAACGCTTCATTGGAGTGATGCCTTCCCCACGCCCCTTCCGCCTCGTGATTCTGTTTGCCGCCTTGGCCATGCCTTTGGGAGCCACGGAAACCACCAGCCACGACGCCGACATCGACCGCGCAAGGGCAGAGATCAAGACCTCGCCGACCACCGCCGAAACCTACCGCGAGCGCTCACTCTTGATGTTCCTCTGGCTGGCCTCCCTCCAGCAGCAAGGCGCGGACACGCATCCGTTTTTCGACATCGACAAAAAATACTATCAATTCGAGAACGCGGTCCTCGGCCGACAGGGCGCGGCGCGTGAGGAGGCACTGCGCGGGATGAGCCGGACCATCGACGAAGGCTTCGCCAAACTGGAGGAAATCCAGGCCAAGCTCCTCAAGGACGGCATGATCCACCAACCCTTCACCGCCGATCCCGCAACGGCTCCCACCGGCGGCGACATGGATGCCGACTGGCCGATGTTCCAGGGCAACAAACACAACACCGGCCACACCACCGCACCCGGCCCGAAGACCGGGGAACTGGCATGGAAATTCCCGGTGGGACTGGGCTGGTATGCGCGGCCAAGCGTCGAAGGCGACCGGGTCTATGTCGCCTCGCCCGGCATGCGCACCACCAGTCTCTGCCTCGACCTTGAGACCGGAAAGGAGATCTGGAAATCCACCCAGACGCATCCGCTTTTCGGCATCTACAAATACCCGGCGATCCTGTCCACGCCGGTGATCGCGGGCGACAGGATCATCCTGCGCGAGGCCAACAGCCACGGCGGCAACGAAGGGCAGGCCCGCAACCTCGTTTATATCGACAAGAAAACCGGCAAGACCCTCTCGCGGAAGTTCGCCGGGCACATCGACTACCGCACGCAGGTCGCTCCGGTGGCCAGCAAAGGGAAATACACGGTCTATCCGTTCGGAGTGCACGACATCTACGGCTCGCCCGCGATCTGCCAGAATTTCAACCGCCTGATCTGCGCGGATGCGGACAACGATCGCAGGCTCTGGGACTTCAACGCGGGCGACATCGACGCCCGCGCCGAACCCGTGATGACAGCAGACCGCGTGCTGCAAGGCACCATGGAGGGTTATCTCTACTCGCTGAATCTGGCGGGTTCCAACAGGCATGACCTGGTAGCCTGGCTATTCAAGGCGGACGGCGCGGTGAACACGGCGGTCACCGTAGCGGACGGGAAAGTCTATTTCGGATCGAACGGCGGGGTGCTCTACGCGCTCAAGGAAGCCGACGGTTCACTTGTCTGGCAAACCCGCATCGACCCAGTTGAAAACGGCGCACGCAAGCAGTTCACCGTGCCGCTGGTGCTCGATGGGAAGTTGTATGTCGGTGGAGCCAACAAGCATATCTATTGCCTCGACGCCACATCCGGCAACATCGAGTGGCAAACGGAGTTGTCCGATTGGATCCGCTCAAAACCGGCGATGACTTCCCAAGGTCTGTTAGTGGCCAGCGTCGATGGCAAGATCGCCTGCCTCGACAAGACGAATGGCAAGATCCGGTGGAATAAAACCATCTCCACGCATCAGATCTACTCCGACCTCGTCAGCGCCGGGGATTCCGTGCTGGTGAGCGACAGCGACCTCTGGCTGCGCCGCATCGATGCCTCGGGTGAGGTCGTTTGGAAACGCAGCCTGCTGAACGCTTACGAAAACGAAAAGGGTGAGCGGATTTTCACCGATGTGCTTTCCGGCGGCACCTACTACCAGTCCAAGCCGACCGCGGCGGACGGCATGGTCTATTTCGGAAACGCCGCCGGATTCCTTTTCGGCGTCGATGCGGAAACGGGTGAGGAAATTTGGAAATTCGAAATGGGCGGCGCCATCTCGGTGGGCCCTGCCGTCGGGGAAGGCAAGGTCTTCGCCGGCCAGCAAGGTGGCGAACGCTTCTTCTACTGCGTCGATGCGAAAACGGGCGCATTGGTCTGGAAGCAGACGCTTCCCGGTGGCTGGGTCTGGGGCTCGGCGGCCTATGACGACGGGATGGTCTATGTCCCGACCGTCAACGGTTACGCCGTCTGTCTCGATGCGAAGACCGGTCACATCGTCTGGATGTACCCGAC
>JALOUA010000400.1 GCA_025457625.1 Akkermansiaceae bacterium | reverse complement strand
GCCGGCCTGCGCGTCCATCTTGAACAGGTGCGGCGCGGACCACGCGTCCACCGACTGGCGGTCGATGCCGATGGGCAGGTCGCCCTTGAGCGCGATGCCGCGCGCGTGCAAGTGCGCGACGGCGTCGGCAAGCTGGCGGTCGAGTTCGTATTGCAGCCAGATGTGATAGGAAACCTCCGGCCAAACGGCATGGCCGGGCGTGGCCATGGCAGCGGATTTTTCCCGGTCGAAAACCGCCCACTCGCGCCACCGGCCGAAGTCCGCCGTGCCGTATTCGTCGCGTTTCACGCAGAACACGGCGTAAGGGACAACCCAGTCGCGATTATCCGTTAGAAACCCATTGAAGCCGGCGCTGGCGGTGATTTTCCTGTGATGCTTGTCGAAAACCGCGCGGGTGAGGCGCAGTTTTGACTTCATCACTTCTTCGTAGTCGATCCGGTCGAGGGCGTTGAGGCGCTTGCGTGCGGCATCCAGCTCCGCGGCGAAGGCCGGAGTCATGGCATAACCCATGTCCTCGATGCGAAGGTAAAGCGGATGCAGCGCGAACACGCTGATGGCGGAGTAGGGATAGGAGTCCGTCCAGTCGTGCGACGAGGTCGTGTCGTTGATCGGCAGGATCTGGATCATCTTCAAACCCACGCCGGCGGACCAGTCGGCGAAATCCTTGAGGTCGGCGAACTCGCCCACCCCGAGGCTCTTGTCTCCGCGCAGTGAAAACACCGGGATGGCCACGCCTGCGGCGCGGAACAACTGCGCGGTATCGCGGCGATAACATTCGTTGCTGACGATCGTGCGCTGGCGGCCGCTGAAGCGGCGCTCGGCCAGCGTGCGGTTTTCACCATGTTCCAAGCCGACGCAGCAGCCGAGTTTGGTATCATAAAGCCCGTATTTGTATTCGATCCACCAGTCATCCGGCAGGTTCACGTCGGCCTGCCAGACATCGGCGGCAACCTCGGTCATCGGCACGGCGTGGTGCCAGCCCCAGTCACCGAGGCCGGCCGCGCCGCCGAGCAGGCAGGGCACGTGGCCCGCGGGCACGGCGGCCATCCGCAGCTTGAACGTGTGGTTGGCATTCAGCGCGGGTTCCGGTTGTGTGAAATCCCGCCTCGCGGGCAGCACCGCCTGGAATGCGGCGGTTTCGAAGGCATAGTCCACCGTGCCTGCGGAACACCAGTCGTCGCAAATCAACAGCATGTCATCTGCGGCCGGATCCGCGGTCGCGCGGCGCGGGCCGTTCCATTCGTCGAGTTCCACGCCGTTGTAATCCTGGCGGAGCTGGTAGTGATACTCCAGCCGCATGCGGCCCGCGCCTTTCACGTGCAGTTCCGCCTGCCACTGGCGGTCGTTGATCCATTGCATGGGCAGCGCCTGCTCCAGCCGGACGCCGGTATCCTCCAGCACGGTGGCGAGTTTCAAGCGCAGGGACTGGCCGGAGACGGTGTGGTAATTGAGGCGGAAAACAATCTTCATGGGTCGCGGGTTTCGAAGTGGTGACATGCTAATGTCGCCAATCGCCATGGCGATTGGAAAAATGTGCCAAGGCAGGGAACGACCTCCGGGCGGTCCGTGCGAATGGAAGGCGAGCGACAGGTCATGGGCTGATTTCCAAGCCATGCATGCGCGGATTCGTTCACCTCCCATTCGCCGGACGGTTGCGGAGAACCGTCCCTGCCATTTTGGGACAGCCACTCAGGCCCCGCGCATGAGCGAGATTTCCGCGAGCGTCACCATCGCCTTGAGCAGGTCCTCGCGCGGGGCCGTCTTGAGGTCGGCCACCGGCACGGCGCGGTCCAGCGTGAACTTGCCGGAGCGGGTGCGGCGCAGCGCGCTGAGATGGGCGCCGCAGCCGAGTTTCGCGCCTATGTCATGGGCGTAGGTGCGGACGTAAAAACCTTTCGAGCAGTTGACGGTGAAATCGACTTCCGGCAGTTCGATGCGCGACACCTGCCAGCCGGTGACGCGGACCGGGCGCAGCGCGCGTTCGACCTCCTGGCCCTTGCGGGCGCGCAGCGCGCGTTCGACCTCCTGGCCCTTGCGGGCGAGTTTGTAGAGCGGCACGCCGTCCTTCTTGATGGCGGAAACCATCGGCGGCATCTGCTCGAACTCGCCGGTGAAGGCATCGAAGGCGGCGTGGATCTCCGCTTCGGAAAACGCGGGCACGGGTTTCGTTTCGATCACCTCGCCCTGGCGGTCCTGGGTGCTGGTGACGGCGCCGAGCGTGAGCGTGCCGACGTATTCCTTGTCCTCGCTCATCAGCAGGTCCTGGATCTTGGTGGCGCGGCCGACCACCAGCATCAGCAGTCCGGTGGCCATCGGGTCGAGCGTGCCGCAATGGCCGATCTTCTTGGTATTGAGCGCGCGCCGGGCGATGGCCACGACGTCGTGCGAGGTCATGTCGGGTGCCTTGTCGATCAGCAGCACGCCGCTCGGGCCCTGCGCGTCCATGGGGTTCGGTTTCATGATTGTTTGCGGGTTTCCTCCACCCGCTCGCGGATGGCTGTTAGAACGAGCGCCTTCGCTTCGTCGAGCGGGCCCTTCATGCGGATTCCCGCCGCAAGCGCGTGGCCGCCGCCGCCGAATGCGGAGGCGATCTTGCAGACGTCGAGCTCGCGGTCCTTCGAGCGCATCGAAACTCGCACCTTGCCATCCGGCAGTTCTTCGAAAAACACGGCCAGGCGCACGCCGCGGATCGCGCGGATCACGTCGATGAGCCCCTCGCTGTCTTCCGGGCGCAGCGCGAGATCGAGCCGGGTTTCCTCGCGCAGTTCCCAATGCGCGACGATGCCGTCCGGCGAGCGTTCGAGCGTGTTGAGCAGCGCGCGCATCAGTTCGAGGCGGCGGTAGGGGTTCTCGTCGTAGGTGAGCGAGTTGATGGTTCCCACATCGAGGCCGCGGCGGACGAGGTCGGCGGCCATTTCATAAGTGCGCGCGGTGGTGGACGGGTATTGGAACGAGCCGGTGTCGGTGGAAACCGCGACATAGATCGCGTCGCGCGTTTCATCCGGCAGCGGCAGGTCGAGCGCGGTGATCAGGTCGTAGAGAATCTCGCCGGTCGCCGGGCTGGTGGCGTCGATCAGGTTGAGGTCGCCGTATTTCGGATTGGAAATATGGTGATCGATGTTGAGCCAGAGTTTCGCCTTGGATGCGGCGTGCAGCGCGGCGTCGCCGAGGCGCGGCTTGGTCGCCGTGTCCAGCGCGATGGCCACCTCGACATCAAGCGGCCCGGCGGGCGGGGATTCGATGAATTCCGAACCGGGTAGAAAGGCCAGGTTTTCCGGCAGTCCGTCCTCGTTGATGAGACGCACGGACTTGCCCATGGCTTTGAGGGAGAAACCGAGCGCCAGCTGCGAGCCGATCGCATCGCCATCCGGGCGGACGTGGCTGATGAGCACGAACGATTGATGGGAACGCAGGACTTCGCCGATTTGTTCGAAGGTTGCGTTGGCGTGGGTGTCGGTGGTTTCGCTCATGGGGTGGAACCGCGGCGCGGGGCGCGGATTCTTGCCGTGAGCCGCCGTGGCGCAAGGATAAACGCGTCGTGTCTGCGGCACTGGAAGATTGACGCTTGGGGGGATTCGCTCTTGATGGAGGTGATGAATGATCCCGAGCAACGGCCAACCCTGGTCACGGCTTCCGAAGCGCAGCTCGCGAGGCCTCAAACCATCTATGCCTGCCCGCACCACAGCACCGCGCTGGTGGAAACGAATACCGGCAAACTGCGCGGACGGCCATGCCCTCACCTCCGTGATCCACCGCGGTATCGAAGTCGATGTCTGCGGCACCTGTGGCGGCATCTGGTTCGACCCTGGCGAACTCCAGAAAATTCTCGCCCAAAGCACCGACCCGGCGGCCCGGCGTTTCCTCGATGGCACCTCGGGGTCGAATTTCCTGGATGTGGCGTCAGGCGCGGTGGACTTGTTGAGCGTCGGCGATGTCGCAAGTGAAGTGGTTTCGGCGGTCTTCGAGTTTTTGGCCGGCCTTGCCTCGTAGAAATCCATCATGAGAATTTTCCGATATTGGGTGCGCGATTTCCGCAAGGAAACCAAACAGGGCCAGACCATCGAGGGCTGGGTGTTCGGCGGATCGAATGTTTCCGAGCAGGATGCCGTTTCGGATCTGAACGAACGCTGGAAAGGCGTTTGCAGACGGGTTTTCGAAGGCATGTCACGCGAGGCATGCACCTATGAGGCCGACATCCGCGAGGAAATCGTCCAGGCG
>JALOUA010000177.1 GCA_025457625.1 Akkermansiaceae bacterium | reverse complement strand
CGCGAAGGAAAACCCCTACGTCCAGCGCGTCACCCTCAACGGCAAACCGCTCACCACCCCGTTCATCGACTATGCCGACATCATGTCCGGCGCGGAACTTGTCTTCGAGATGGGCCCCGAAAAATCGGTCTTCTGGAAATCCCCGTAAACCCGCGTCGCGGCATTGCCGCTGCACATCCGGTCTCAATCCAATTCCCCGAACACCGGCAGGCTGAAGACCCTCAGGCCGAGGGTTGGATCGGGAAAAAGAAACAGCATGTCGCGCGAGTCGGGATTGCCGCTCAGGTAGCGGTCATAACAGACGACGGGCTTGTTCCCGGCATCCTGATAGGCCACCATCAGGCGATACATTCCGTTGTCCTCCAGGGACGGCTTGGCGACGACCCGCTGGCCGGATGGAACGGAGACTTTGGTTTTCCCCAGCAGCAGCATGCCTGTCTGCTTGCTGAAATTGACGGCCAGCACCGATCCTTTCGCGAACCCGGGTTTTTCCGGATCCACGACAAACGAGTTGTAGATGTTTTTCCCGGGATCCGGCAGCAGGACGACAAGCGCGCGGCGCGCGTCGGCCGGGTAGTTGAACTGGCCGATGGATTTGAGGGTCTCGCCGTCCCGCACGGTGAGATAAAGCTGGCCGGCTTTGGCTGGCATCCAATCCGTGATGAAGGAGGATCTGAGTTTCACGGGGCCAAGCTCCAGCCACTTGCCCTCGTCGTCGCGTGTGGCGAGGATGAGTTCCTGATTCTCCGCGAGGGCGGCGACGCAGATGAAGCGGGCACGGGGCTGGTTTTTCTTTTCGTCGGCCCTCGTCTCGGACTCCTGCCCGAAAACGGGCAGCAGCAACGCGGCAAAAAGGGCGGCGATAGGGACGGAACGCAGGAAACGGCAGCAAGTGGACATCGGTGTATGGGAATGGAGTGTGGGTCGGGCTCTCACTTCAGGTCATCGAACAAGGGGAGGTTCATCACCCGGAGACCGGATTTCCCGTCAGGGATCAGGAAGATCATTTCGCGGGAGTCCTGACCGCCTGAGACGTAGCGGTCATGGCAAACCTCGGGCTGACCATTCTCGACGGGACGGGTCACCTGCATGCGCACCATCCCGTTTTCTTCGACGGTTGGTTTCACGACGGCGTGCCGGCCCGCCTCGATTTTCTGCTCATCGGGGCCGAAAATCACCGAAGCAGGCTTGGTGGTGAAGTTGAAGACGAGAAAAGTGCCTTTTGCGAAATTCGCCTTTTCCGGGTCCACGAAATGGGCGCTGTGGGTTTTCGCCTCAGGGTCTGCGATCCATACGACCACCCCCCGGGTGGAGTCCGCAGGGTAGGTGAAATTGCCGATGGAATTCAGCTTTCTTCCATCCCGCACGGCGAGATGCAGCTCACCCGCCTTGGCGGGCAACCAGTCCGTGATCCGCGAGGCCATCAGTTCGGTGGTGGCGAGTTCGTGCCATTTCTCCCTGGCGTCACGGGTGGCGAGGACGACCTCCTGGGGCCCGTTCAGGAGGGAGACGCACACGATGCGGAGCTGGGGCTTGTTTTTACCGGCGGCCGGCGATTTGCCCATCGCGGGGGCGAGAAACGCGGCGAAAAGAACGGCGAGCCATGGCATGGCGCGCAAGTGAAGTTGGCGGAACATGGGATAATGGGGTTGGTTTTTCAGGGATCGGATTTCTCTGCTGCCCGGCCACTCTAATGGGCGGACCTCCATGCCGCTACCAAAAAAAGGAACCCGGCAAGCTCACTTTTCGAATTGGCGGGTTCGCCCTGCCGTCCGCGCACGGCAACATTTCCGCAAGTTCACCGCCCTGGACCGGGGGACGTCCCGGGCATGGCGACCACCTTGATGGCCTTGGCCACCTCGGGATTGTCGGAAACCCGGGGCGGCAGTCCGCTGGCGGTCATGAGGCCACTCACTTCCACCCGCTCGGCAAGGCGGTAGGGAAACGGGAGATTGGAACCGGACCCCGCCACGGGATCCTTGAACAACCGGATCCCGTGATGGCCTTCCCGATGCTTCGAGTCATCGACGAACAATCCCCCGATCCGGATCACACGCGGCATCGAGCAGGGATAACCGAAGTCGTGGGTGCCGTCGTTGTTCATGCCAAACATCACGGCATTCGCCGCGGGGGGGATCCAGCGGCAGTTGCGGATGACCACATCCCCTTCCCAGGTGGATCCGTAATCCTCGCGGAAGCGGACCAGATTGGTGCCATACAGGGTGGAATCCTCCACCACCAGTTGTCCGCGCCCGATGACATTGAGCCCCGCGTGGCCGAGCGTGGTGCGGCGGATGACGAAAGTGCCCGAGACCCCCTGGTGCACATCCATCCGGGACAGCGCGCAATCCTCCAGCAGGATGTTTTTCATGAAATTGGTGCCGATGACCCCCCAGCGGCTGCGGTCGTGGATGTCATGCATGCGGCAACGAATCATCCGGAAGTTCACAACCTCATCGGCCAGGTAGCCATAACTTCCCATGGAGACCGGTTCGCCGGCGCTGCCGATGGTTTGGTAGGTCTTGCGGCCGTCGATCACGCAATTGCGCAACGTGATGTCGGCGCAGCCCTGGATGTGGAGAAACCCGCCATAGGGATGCCCGACTTCGGTCTCGCCGGTGATGTCCAGGGTGATGCCATCGACCAGCGTGTTGGAGCGGCGGATCTCGATATTGCGACTCCAATAGTTGTAGCCCACCTCCTGGCGCATCCGGTTGGCGATCTGGGTGAAAACCCCTCCGCGCAGAACCAGTTGTTCCGGGTCGATCGGCTGCGCCGTGACGCTCGTGACGACATCATAATCCCAGTCGATGCCACCGGTGATCGATCCGTCCTTGCGGAGGATGAACACTTCCCTTTGGGCGCTGCCGTGATTGCGATTCAAGCCGCGGCGGATAAACAGGCTGCGGTTGTGGTTTTCCACCCGCACCAGGCAATCCACGGGCGGCCGGACGTCGAGGCGTTCCTGCCCCCGCGCGAGCCGCTCGATCCTGAGCTCCACGGGCTTGAGGCTGGAGCGCACCTCAAACAGCGGACGTTTGTGATCATCGACGCCCTGACTGTCGTCGATGATGAACTTCGAGGCGCCCCAGTCGGTGTTTGTCCGGATGATCGCGGTGAGCGCGCGCCGGCCGAGATGATAGGTCGCGGCGGGATCCGACCGGACGGGCAGGTCGTGTTCGTTGGCATGGGCATGGGCCTTGCAGATGGCCGGCAGGTCGTCGGCGACACCATCGCCCACCGCACCGAACGCTTCATAGGTGACCACCCCGGGAACCGCAACCGGCCGGCCGGCAGCAACCATCAGCCCCATGGCTGGAAGCGCCAAGGCAAGCATCCATCTGGCGGAAATGCGCAAAACAACCGGGCCAGTCATCATTGCCCATACCACTGCAGGGGCGCGGCCCTTTCATCCGTTAGGGAAATGGAATGACGTCGAAGGCCGGTGCCAAGCTCCATGGCGAGCGGGGAGGTTTCCTGACCCACACCGCTGCCGATCCTCATCCAAAAGAAGCCCCTCCCATTGTGCCGGGCCTCAGCCGCATCGCCGCCTCTTGCGAAGCCAAGGCATTCGGCGTGAAGACCGGCACGCGGATCAGTGACTCCCGCGCCCTTTGCGCCGACAGGCGATCGTCACAAATCGTCAAAATCATGTCGGATTAGGGTGATTGCCAAAACAGCATGCGGGATTAACAAAGTGAGGACTTGGGACGGCATTTCACGGTCGTCCACTGTGCTCAAAAACCCGTGACATGATGATGAATCGTTCAGTTTTCATGATGGCTCGCGCGCTGCCCCGGCGGCGGCATGCACCGCAAGGATTCGTGCTGGTGATCTCACTGTTGATGATGGTGCTGTTGACCATTGTGGCGGTCGGGCTTCTCACGCTCTCGTCCATTTCACTGTCCGGCTCGGCGCGTGAGGCGGACATGCAGGCGGCGCGCGATTCAGCGCGGATGGCACTGATGTTGGCGATCAATCAATTGCAAGGCCATGCCGGGGCGGACCGGCGGATCACCGTCACCGCAGGGCAGATTCCCGCGGATCCGGCCGACGGCTCGCAGGCCAAGGCCCCTCCCGAGCACCGGAACTGGGCGGCGGTTTACGATTCCTGGCCGGCAGGTGTGAATGCCCGCCCATCGCCGGTATTCCGCAGTTGGTTGGTTTCCGGCAGCCACAGCGATCTGGCCCGGCGTGATTTCGCCACCACCAGCGGATCCGGCCGTGTGGTGGAAATCGTCGGCAAGGGCACGGTGGGCGATACCCGGCCGGAACTGCGGGTGGAGGTGCCCCTGATGGAGCAGGCATTGGGCGGCAAGGGCAAAGTGAGAATCGGCTGGTGGGTTGGCGACGAAGGAGTGAAGGCTTACGTGCCGTCCGAGCCGTCCGCCCCCGCGAATGGCAGTTCCAGCGGGCGCATTGCCATGCAGGCCGCCCCGAATTACGGGCTCGAAGTGATGGCGGTGGGAAACACCAGGCCTTTCGCGGCTTTTGATCATGATTCCGAGGACAACCGGAAACTGGTGAGTTGGGGCCAAACCTCACTTGTGACCGGATCACCCGCCGAAGCGCGCCCGCTCTTCCACGACCTCAGCACCCACAACCGCGGGCTGATTACCAATGTCCGGACCGGCGGATTCCGCAGGGATCTCTCGATGTTCCTGCAATCCTCCACGCCCCCAAGGACAACGCTCTACAACGTGGGCGGACGGGGCGGCATCAACATGGCCGAGCTGTGGGCCTATCACAATCTTCCAAGCCAACTGCAATCGGGTGGCGGCGGCAAATACTCCACCGGCGGCAACGTGCCGTCCGACGCGCTGTATTTGAAAGCGCCCGCCACCAGCAGCGCCTTCAATACGGACAAGTTCCATTTTCAGAAACAACCGGTCTACATTCGTTTCCAAACCGTGCTTTCATTCTCGTCGGTGCCCGTCCAGGGATCGCCGGTCGACAACCCGAGCTACCGCCTGGGCATCGTGGTCGACCCGATCGTCACCCTGTGGAATCCACTCGATGTGCCGCTGGTGCTCACCGGATCCTGGAACAGCGTGAAATACTGGCCCATCCCCTATGACATCGTGATCAATGCCAACGGGTCCGAGTTCCGGGTGCCTTACCGTTTCATCGTCGGCACTTCGGGAGTGCCGCAATATCTCACCATGCGCACCGGCACCGATCCGCTCGTCCTCAAGCCGGGCGAGGTGATGGTCTATTCGCAGGGGGAAAACACCCCCACGGTTTACAGTTCCGGCAAGCTCCAGTTCATCAACGGCAAACCCGGATGGAACTTCGGCGGCGGCATGTTCTATGATTTCAAAAACAACGACCCCGCGGCCACCAACAAGAACCCGCTCGTCGTGGGTCCGGGTGCGACAAGCTTCACCTACCGTGTCGAACCCAACGCCACGGTCAGCCTGGGCAGCGAACACTGGGCGCTCAACACCCACGGAATCTATTACAAGGAGGACCGGTCCGACAGCATCCCACGCACCCCGGATGCGGCACCGGGCGGCTCCACCGAATCGGTCAATCTCGGCGACTACAGCATCGATTCCCGCAGCGGCCAGCCCTTTGACAGCGGCCCAGCCAAACCCGACAAGCTGCGCATACGGGCCAACGATCCGAAATTCCGCGAGTTCTTCGACCGCATCGGCGCGGGCGGCGGCTCCATCGCGCTTGAGGAAGTCAGCAGCACGATCGGCAACAAGAGGCAGTTCATGGTCTTCACCTTTGCCGTGAAAACCGAGACCGGCGCGGACAACCCCGGGCGCTACTTCGCCCGCTACAACCCGCGCGCCACCCGCATGGATTTCTTCGATATCGAACCCAACGAAATCCGCACCCTGCCCTTTGAAGTCCAGATCAGCCGGCCCCAAGCAGGATTCGATCCCGTCATCGACGTCAGTTCCGACGGCAGCGCCTACTTCGGCGGAGGTTGGACCATCCGGCACGGCACCAAGACCGTGATCACCCACTCCGTGCCGCGCCATCCGCCGGTTTCCCTCGCGGCCTTCCAGCACTCGATGGCCAACGGCTTCGTTCCCGACAGCAACGGCCGCATCGACACCCGCGTTTCCCTGCTGCCACAGATCAGCCACGCCATCGGCAATTCGCTGGCACCCTCCATCCTCGCGCCCGAGGCCACCGAAGGCGCGCTCGGCGGGCCGCGCCCCATCGCCGATCATTCCTACCTCGCGAACCAGGCGTTGTGGGACGATTGGTTTCTATCAGGCATCTCGCCGCAAACCACCAAGGTCTTCGCCACCACCCGCAACCAAAGAACCGTGGCCCAGGATTTCCTCAATGGCGGCAAACCGCTGCCCGTCCGCCAATACAAAGCCAACCTTCGCGGCCAGGAATCCTCCGCGTTTCTCGGCAAATGGTTCAGCGGCAACAATCCGCGCGCGGGATCCGAAGCCCTCACCGCCTCCGCCCTCACCGTCGAGGGCATGTTCAACGTGAACTCCACCTCCGTCGAGGCATGGAAATCCCTGCTCAGCACCCTGCGCAACCGCACCATCACCGGTCAATCCCCCACTGGCGGCGATGCCGGCATCAATCCCAATGGCGGCACGCCCAACGCCTCGTTGCTCGCCCCGCTCGATCAGACCGTCGATGCGAACGCCACCGAAGACCGCAGGTCCCCGGCACAGTGGTCGGGAGTCCGCGTTCTGACCGATGATGAAATCGCGGCGCTCGCCGAAGCCATCGTCATCGAAGTGCGCAAGCGCGGGCCCTTCCTCAGCCTCGCGGATTTCATCAACCGCCGTGTCGGTACTGACAAACAACTCGCCCTCAGCGGTGCGATCCAAAGCGCCTTGGACGCCGGGTCGGTGCCGATCAACCAAAAGCTGCGCACGGGTGATCGCGCCACCACCGGCAGCGAGGACGGCCTGGCCTTCCCCGAGGCCGAGCGCGGTGCGGCCGCCTATGGCATTCCCGGATATGTCAAACAAGCCGACATCCTCACGCCCATCGCCCCGCTGCTCTCGGTCCGTTCGGACACCTTCGTGGTGCGCGGCTATGGTGAGAAACTCGACTCCACAGGCCGCGTGACGGCCCGCGCCTGGTGCGAGGCGGTCGTCATCCGTGGCGCGGATTTCGTGGACAAATCCGACGATGCCACCAAGCTGCCAAGCGAGCTGAAGCCGGTCAACCAGGCCTTCGGCCGGCGTTTCGA
>JALOUA010000176.1 GCA_025457625.1 Akkermansiaceae bacterium | reverse complement strand
AACAGCATCATCGCCCAGCCCAGCCAGACCACCTGGCATGCATCCGCACCGCGAAGGCTGTCCCGCGGCAGGACGCGCATGACGGCGGCGCCCCATCCATAACAGGAAATCGCCAGCAGCGCGTAAAACGACAGGCAGACCGCCAATGCCGCAAGATGCTCAGCGTTCATCTCCGGGAATGGCGATACCAACCGCATTCATGCCGTCACGGCCCGCCGCAGCGACCATGGCCGGTGCGTCCGCTTGCAGCCGGTCCGCCTGCCCGCCGGTGAGCCCATACTTCAAAATACACCAGATCGCCCTGACTCCATCCTTCCAGCCGATCTTCTTGCCCTCCTCGTAAGTGCGGCCGTAGTATCCGACGGATATTTCATAGATCGGAACCTTGAGCTTCGCGACCTTGGCGGTGATCTCCGGTTCGAAACCGAAACGGTCCTCGCACAAGTTGATGTTTTGGATCACCTCCCTGCGGAACACCTTGAAACACGTCTCCATGTCGGACAGGTTCAGGTTGGTGAACATGTTGGACATCAGTGTCAGCATGCGGTTGCCGACATAATGCCAGAAATACAGGACACGGTGGGCGCCCGATCCCAGAAAACGCGAACCGTAAACCACGTCCGCACGGCCGATCAGGATCGGATCCACCAGCCGGGGATATTCCACCGGGTCATATTCAAGATCGGCGTCCTGAATCAGGACCAGCGGACGGCTCGCATGCGCGAATCCCGTCCGCAGCGCCGCACCCTTGCCCCGGTTCATTTCATGCCGCAGCGGCCGGATCCTCCCATCCGCCGCCGAAAGCCGCCGGATGACATCCCAAGTGGCGTCCTTCGAACAGTCATCCACAATGATCAACTCGCCCACCTCGGGCTGCGCGAGCACTTTTGACACGATCAGTTCGAGTGTGTGCGCCTCGTTGTACGCGGGCATCACAACACTCAGACATTGCTGCGGGGATATGGTTTGCATGGGGGGAATCATCTTGGAAAATGCCTATCAACCAATATACAGCTTCCATGGCAATCCCAAAATGATCAGGTCGGCCTGACAATCAATCGGTTAGAATACCCGGTATTGTCAGCTTTCGAGACGGGCGCGCCAGTGTTCGAGACGCTCCTGGATGCGCTTTTCCATGCCTTGGTCGCCCGGATGATAGTAAACCCGCCCCTCCGGCAGATACGCCTGCGGCACGTAGGCACCCTCGAAATCGTGGGAATAAAGGTACTTCATCGCCTCCTCGCTCTCGCCGGATGCGGCGGCCAGTTTCTTGCGGGTCTTGGTCCGCAGATGCGGCGGCACCGCCAGCGTGCGGCCGCCCTCCACGTCCGCCATCGCCCGGCCGAGCGCGGCGTAGGCGGTGTTGGATTTCGGCGCGGTGGCCAGATAAACCGTGGCGTGGGCCAGCGGGATGCGCCCTTCCGGCATGCCGACGAATTCCAGCGCGTGATGCGCGTCGATGGCCACGCGCAGCGCGCCGGAGTCCGCCAGGCCGATGTCCTCGGAGGCGGCGATCACCAGCCTGCGCGAGATGAAACGCGGGTCCTCGCCGGCATGCAGCATTTTCGCCAGCCAATACAACGCGGCGTCCGGATCCGAGCCGCGGATCGATTTGATGAACGCGGAGGCGGTGTCGTAGTGCGCGTCGCCGTCGGCATCGTAAACCACCGCCTTGCGCTGGATCGACTCCTCGGCCACTTCGAGCGTGAGGCGCAACGCGCCGTCCGCGTCCGCCGGGGTTGTTAGAATCGCGAGTTCCAGCGCGGTAAGCGCCTTGCGCACGTCGCCATCGGACTTCTCCGCGAGATGGCGCAGCGCCTCCGCGTCCACCGTCGTGCGCGTGCCGCCGAGACCGCGCTCCGCATCGGCGAGCGCGCGTTCCATCACGCGGATCACGTCCTCCACCGGCACCGGTTCGAGTTGGAAAATCTGCGAACGCGAAACGAGCGGCGAGTTGACGTGGAAATACGGGTTGTGCGTCGTCGCCCCGATGAACCTAACAATTCCGCGCTCGATGTGCGGCAGCAACACGTCCTGCTGCGCCTTGTTGAAACGGTGGATCTCGTCGATGAACAGGATCGTCGTTTCCCCGCGCAGCTCGCGCCAGGTGCGCGCCTGGTCGATCTTCGCGCGGATCTCCGCGACGTTCGACTCCACGCCGTTGAGCGACTCGAAACGCGAGCCGGTCGTGCGCGCGATCACGCTGGCGAGCGTGGTTTTCCCCGTGCCCGGCGGACCGTGGAAAATCAGCGAGGTGAAGCGGTCGCTCTCGATCGCGCGGCGCAGCAGCTTGCCCGGCGCGAGAATGTGTTGCTGGCCCGCCACCTCGTCGAGCGTGCGCGGCCGCATCCGCGCCGCCAAGGGCTCGGGCGGAATCGCTTTGCGCGGATGCGCGGCGGGAACTTCAAAAAGGTCGGACACAGCGGATGCCCGTTACCATCCACCGCCACTCACCCAACTGCCAGCCAGAATCACGGAATCACCCACATTTCAGCCATGCGGCCGCGGCGCTGGAAGGCGATCCGCAAACCTTGGGAAGAACTGCATTATTTCAAGTTGGGGAATCCGTCCACCGAAGCACCGGGCACCACCGAATGAACTGAAAAATGGTGAGTTTTCAGGCGGAATCCCAAATCCCAACGGGATTGTGCATCACAGCCCCGGGTTGGCACAACCCGGGGTTATCGTCGAAATGGGAACCGAACGCTGAAGGCGTTCCGCAGGCCCGGGGCATCATACGCCATCACCGCTGCACAACCCTTTCAGGGTTGGCGCATCCTACCCCGGGATGAGATCCCCAAGCACTCTCCGACTCCAACGGAGTGGTGTCTGGGGACGCGGTGATGGCGGGATGACGGGCATGGAAGTCGCGCTTGAGCATTTTCCGACCGGATCAGGATTTCTGATCTTGAATCCAGGCTTTGGCATCCGCCCGGCAAAGCCGCGGTTGGGCCGGCGATGATGATGCTGGCCGCGACCACGGCCGCCGCACGGCCTGCGGGCAGGCCGGTCCCTGCCTTCGCTTGCCAGGCGGGCAGGCGTCGTGTAAGCGCCCGCATGCATTGGAATGACACCTTCCTCGTCCTTTTCGACCGTTGCGTGGCCCATTACCGCGGCGGCAATGAAAACTTCGAGACCTATTACACGCCGGACGATCTCGCGTTTCTCGACTCGATCGGCTGCCGCGGGCGCGAGTTTTTTGATTTCGTCGAGGACTTCTGCGAGGACAGCGCGCCAAGCGCCGCCACCGCGCTGCTGGTGGCCGCCGTGCGACGCGATTATTTCCTCGATGTGCAGGAAGGCACGCCCTCCACCGATCCGGACCTGACGCGCGACAACGTCCCCTCCTTCGGCGAGGAGCTTGCGGGCATGCACTACCTGCCGCGCATCCTCGCCAAGGCCCGCGCCAAACTCCGCGGCACTCTCGATCCCGACCTCATGTATGGCTGTGGCGGCGACCGCAACTTCCTCCGCAAGCACGGCGACATCCATCCCGCCGACTTCCTCCGCCAGGTGTGGGCGGCGGGTGACAAGGACCGGCAGGTCGCCGATTGGATCCTCAACCGCTGACATGCCGGCGGCGGGACGGCGAAGAAGTCCCTTGTCAGTGAGGATGCGCCTGCTTGAATCCGCCTGATGAAAAAAGAAGACCGTGAGTTTCTCCATCGGCTGTTGGAAAGCAGGACGCCCACCGGATTCGAGATGCCGGGGCAGAAGATCTGGGCGGAGTGGATGCGCGCGCACGCGCCGCACGTCGAGTGCGACGCCTACGGCTCCACCTGGGCCAGGCTGCCGGGCAAGACCGGGCAGGTGGTGATGCTGGAAGCCCATGCCGACGAGATCGGCTTCATCATCAAGCACATCGATGACAAGGGGTTTCTGCGACTCGACCGCGTGGGCGGCTCGGACGCCGCCACCGCGCGCGGGCGGCGGCTCGACATCCTCGGCGACAAGGGCATCGTGCCCGGGATCATCGGCAACACCGCCATCCACCTGCGGCGCGACGAGCACGGCACCGAGAAGGCCCCCGCGGTGCATGACCTGTGGGTCGATGTGGGGGCCTCGAACGCGGCGGACGTCGCCAAACTCGGCATCCGCGTCGGCCATCCGGCGGTCTATCAGGACGGGCCGATGGAACTGGCGCACAAGCGCATCGTCGGCCGCGCCCTGGACAACCGCATCGGCGGCTACATCATCGCGCAGGTGATGAAACGCCTCGCCGCAGGCAAGCGCAAGCCGGCGTTGACGGTGGTCTGCCTCAATGCGATCCAGGAGGAGATCGGCGGCCACGGCGCGATGATGGCCACCTACCGGCTGCGGCCCGACATTTGCGTCTGCCTTGACGTCACGCACGCCACCGACACGCCGGGCATCGATGCGGCGAAGTTCGGCAGCGTGAAACTCGGCGGCGGCCCCACCGTCTGCCACGGCACCTGCAACCATCCGCTGGTGGTCAAGCAACTCATCGAGGTGGCGAGGGAGGCGAAAATCCCGATCCAGCACGAATCGAGCAGCCGTTTCAGCGGCACCGACACCGACAAGATCTTCCACAGCCGCCAGGGCATCCCGAGCGCGCTGGTCTCGCTGCCGCTGCGCTGCATGCACTCGGTGGTGGAAACCGCGCACCTCGACGACATCGCGCACACCATCGAGCTGCTCACCCAGTTCACGCTCTCGCTCAAGACCGGCGACACGTTCCACCAGAGTCTGGTGTGAGCCCGCAGGCTCAGCCGGCGACGACAAACTTCGGATCGTAATAGGAAAGCCCCTCAATGGCGCCCTCGGCGTTCTCATAGAGAATGACGACGTAGTTGCCGGGCGAGTCGGGCGAGATGTTGGTGAGCACGCGATCGGCGAGCGACACCATGATCTCGCCGCGTTTTCCGCCGAGTTCCACTTTGGAGATGGCGAGCCGTTTGGCGAAGGCGCGCACCGGTTCATCCCTGCCCTCGACCGTCAGGCTGAGCGCGATTTCCTCCGGTTTGCAGACCGAAACCAGCGACACGCCATAACCGCGCTCGACCTGCTGTTGCTTGAGGCGCAGCAGTTTGATCACCCACTGCGGCGGATCGTCCGGTTTTTTGGCGGGCAGGCGTTCGGCGAAGGCGATCACCGTCATGGTCTCACCGATTCCGAGTTTGATGCGCGTGCTGCCGCTCTCGACTCCCTGTTTGCGCACCTCGATGTCGATGTTGCCGGCCTTGACGCCATAACCACCGGTGGTCTGGCCGAGCGTGTAACCGTCGGCATAGAGGCTGCGGCCATCGACAAGGAACGAGGCGCTGCCGGTGCCCGGAGATACGGCGTTGACGATGCGGACGAAGCCGATCTCGGGTTGCTGCGCGAACAGCGGAACACACGCCGCGGCCAACAGGACAAGGGATTTAGAAATCGTTTTCATGGATGATGTTGAGGCGGAATTTTGTCGGATCGATCGAACCATCGGGCCGGCGCGCGCCGGGATCGGCGAACACGGTGAAGGACCTGCGCACCTCGGCCAGCACTTCGGGTGTGGCGGTGGTGGAGGTGGTCGGGGCGATCGACTGTGCGACGACCCAGATGCGGAAATTGCGCGAACGGACGGTGGACGCCTCGTGGGTTCTGGCGAAGGTTTCCTCGGCGGCGGAGTCGGTCCATTGCATGAGGGGATAACTGTTTGAGGTGAAACCGGGGATGATCCTCGGGCTGCCGAAGACTGGTGTGACGGCCGTGCCGCTGACTTCGCGCGCATTGGCCAGTTCACCGGTGCTGGCATAGGGGCGGGAGCGGATCACCGCGTCCGCAATGCGGTCGGCGATGGCGGTGATGTCGGGCACGGGCGTGAGTTTCTGCATCAGCGGAAACCGGTTGCGGCCCGTGCTATGGGAATTGTTGAGGAAGCGGCGGATTTCCGGATCCTGGCCCAATACGCCCGCGATCATCTGGCGCAGCGCGGGTTTGGAGGCGGTGTTGAGATTCAAATGTCCGGCTATTTCGGTGAGGAGCCCCTTGCGCTCCTCGTCCATTTCGGAACGCGGGATGCCGGCATGAAACAGGTCCAACAACTGCGACGCGCGCAAGCCGGGCACATCGAAGGCCTGGTGTTCGGGACGCCCGATGCGCAGCGTGTTGCCGCCGCCGTGATCCGTGCTGGACTTGCTGCTGGCGAGCACGTCGCCCCATGGGAAGCCGGCGTTGTTGCTGGTGGATGTGCGGACCTGCCACATCACCGGATCATAAACGCGCCCGAGCTCGGTGACGCTGAGGAACCGGCCGAGGTTCGACAGGCGCGTGGGCGCCTCCTCACGGCCGAGTGTCAGGTCGGGCAGTTGGTTGAAGAAACCCGGCGCGTCAGGCTCGATGCGGTGATCGTCTTCGAACGCCCCGGACGACAGTCCCACCAGGCTGTAAACGTTGTTGGAGCCGAACGGCGAATCATGTCCGCCGTCCGGCCACTCCGATGGCAGCACGCGGCCGTAGACGAGGTTGACGTTGTTGTTATAAACCGATCCCTCGCGGATGTTGCGGCGATTGGGGCTGTAGTTCTGCGGATAGACGTTGGCGTCCTGCGGTGCGGCGAGGTAGGCGGAGATGCGGGGATCGCCCATGTTGTTGATGAATCCGGTGCCTCGGTTGTATGAGTGACCCGGAATGGTGGTCCGCAGTTTCTGACGTGACTGGCTTTTGGTGTCGCTGGGATAATACAGGGCTGAATCGTTGCGGTGCACGCCGCCACGGCTTTGATCGGCCATTTTCCCGTTCCAGCGCATGCGATACCCCGATCCGCGTGAGGCGAACGTCTCACCCGTGAGAATGAGCGGACTGGCGATGAACTCGGACGAGGAGACCGCGTCAAAGGAAAAGTTCACGGTCCCGCATTTGAAGACCCGGTATTCATTCGGCTGGAGCTTCACATTGAAGGACGGAAACCAGCGATAGCCCTCGCTCTCCACCAGATTGTGCGTGGCGCGCGACAGGTCATCGAGTGTGAAGAAATTCGGGTTGGGAGGGATTTGGAAACCATACTTCGTCTCATAACTGACCTGTGCCTCGCCATCCACCGGCACGTTGGTCATGTTCCACAGCTCGACATAGATGGAAACCGAGAGGTCCATGAACTTGCGTCCGTTCACATTGCGGATGTTGTCCCAGCGGCTCTTGAAAACGAACTCGCTGACGAGCGGATAGCCGTCGATGCCGCGGCAGCCGGTGCTGACGGTGGCGTCGTTGTCGTCATCGGCGTAGTCGAGCGCGTTGGCGGCGAGGGTTTTGAGGTAGTCGTCGGGGAAGCCGCCCTTGCGGTCCTCGAACTTGGGCAATGCTTTCCTGATGAAGGCGGCCATTTCATCGACGGCGGTG
>JALOUA010000175.1 GCA_025457625.1 Akkermansiaceae bacterium | reverse complement strand
CGCCGGCCGGATGCCTTCGAGGACACGGTGATCTATATCTTCAAAAACCCGGAACGCGCGGGGTTGGCGGAGGATTGGCGGGAGTGGCCGTATGCGGGAACGATCCTCCCCGGCTATCCGGATCTGGCAACGGCGGGCTTCAGTGACTTCTGGCCGAGGTTCTGGAAAATCCACAACCGCGAACGCACGCGCTTCGGATCGTAGGCTCGTTCGTGAGAACGAGGAGGGGGACGCTGGCTTCGAGGATTTCCCTGAAGCGCGGGCCGGGCTGGAGACCGAGCTTGATGAGATCCTTGCCGGTGACCAGCGGCGGCGGGATCAGCGGTTCGGCGGCGAATTCGGCTTCTCTGGCCTGGAGGAATTCGTAGTTGTCGGTGAAGCCGTTGGACGACGCGCAATCGACGCGGTGCAACTCCAGCTCGCGATCAAAAGTCGGCTCGGCCATGAAGCGCTTGAGCTTGGCCACACGCATCTTTTGCACGTTCATGAACTGCATGTGGCGCGAGACCATGGTCACCGCGTCGTCGATGACATGGTTCGGATAGCGCAGGCGGCGCAGGATGGTTTCCGCCATTTGCGCGCCGAGCGCGTCGTGGCCGTTGAAGCGGATGCGGCCGTCGGGATCGATTGAGCGGCACGGCGGTTTGGCGATGTCGTGCAACAACACCGCAAGGCATAACTCGATGGGCGCGTCGGGCGCGAGCATCCCGAGCATGATCATGGTGTGCGTGAACACGTCGCCCTCCGGATGCCACTCCGGCGGTTGTTCGCAGCCGACCATCGGCAGCACCTCGGGCATGAAGTGGCGGATGAGGTCGGTTTCCACCAAATGCTCGACCCCGGCCCTGCGGCGCGGCGAGGTGAGGATCTTGGAAAACTCGTCGCGGATGCGCTCGGGGGAGATGCGGTCTAACAAGTGCGCACAATCGCGCAATGCGGCATCGGTGGCGGGCTCGATGGTGAAGCCGATGCGCGCGGCGAAGCGCACGGCGCGCAGCAGGCGCAGGCCGTCCTCGGTGAAGCGCGCCTGCGCATCGCCGATGGCGCGGATGATGCCCGCCTTGAGATCCGCCATGCCGCCGACGTAATCGATGATTTCGCCGGTATCCGGCACTTCGAACAGGCCGTTGATGGTGAAATCCCGCCGCCGCGCGTCTTCCTGCGGTGTGGAGAACGTGACACTCTCCGGCCGGCGGCCGTCGCGATAACTGCCATCGGTGCGGAAGGTGGCGATTTCGATGTGATGGCCGCCGTGTTTGGCGATCACCACGCCGAAGTGCGCGCCCACTTCGTTGGAGCCGGGAAAAAGGCCGAGCACTTCGGATGGCACGGCGGAGGTGGCGATGTCGTAGTCTTCCGGTTCGTGGCCTAACAGCTTGTCGCGCACGCAGCCGCCGGCGAACAGCGCCTGGTGGCCGGCAGCCGTCAAGCGTCGGGCAAGTTCCGCGGCCGCGTCGCGTGCGGGCATGGTGGGAGGCTTTTTCACGAGGCGGGACGGCTGGCCTGATAGATCGAAACCACGCCGCCGGTGAGGGGCGTGGCGGAGGTTTCCACGAAACCGCAGTTTTCCAACAATTCCATCATCGCCGTGCCCGAGGGGAAGGCCTCGATGGAGCCGCCGAGGTATTCGTAGGCGTCGCGCTGGCCGGTGAGCCAGCCGGCCATGCGCGGCAGGACGTGGTGGAGATAGAAGCGGTAAAACGGCCGCAGGATTCCGCCGGGCAGTGAGAAATCGAGGATGAGCAGATGCCCGCCGGGCTTGATCACGCGGCCCATCTCGCGCAATGCGGCGGGGTAGTCCGCCATGTTGCGCAGGCCGAAAGCCACCGTGACGACGTCGAATTTCCCGTCCGGAAACGGCAGTTGCAGGGCGTCTGCAACCATCGTGCGCGCCACTCCCCGGCTGGCGGCGTGGGCGAGCATTTCCGCACAGAAATCCGAGGCGATCACCTCGCAGTCCGGGCATTGGTCCTGGATTTCCAGCGCCAGATCCCCGGTGCCGGACGCCACATCGAGCAGCCGCGCGGGTTTCCAGCGCCGGATGCGCGCGGTGACGACCTTGCGCCACCAGATGTCCGCGCCACAGCTCAAGACGTGATTGGTGAGCACATAGCGATCGGCGATCCGGGCGAAGGCATCGCGGACATAGGCGGCATCCTGCATGGCCGGAGCATGGAGCGGGGCGGCCGCGAATCAAGCGACAAGCCGCCGGTTTGCGCTTTGCAGCGCGGCCGCCGCCACTACCCTGCGCCCGCAGCCATGGCCGGATTCTTCAACTCACTCTACCACAAGATCACCAATCGCGCGGAGATCGATTGGGACGACCTCGAGGCGGATCTCATCAGCTCCGATCTCGGCATCCGCCTCACCACCGACATCATCGACGAGTTGCGCGGGCTGGGCCGCCAGGTTTCCGCCGAGGATGTGGTGGAAACCACGCGCCGCCAGCTCGCCCAGCGCCTGCCCGGCGATGTGCCGCCTCCACTGCCCCGCCCGGACGGGAAACCTTACGTCATCCTGGTCGTCGGTGTGAACGGCACCGGCAAGACGACCTCCACCGCCAAGCTCGGATACTGGCTCAGGAACCGCGGCTTTTCCGTCGTGCTCGCCGCTGCGGACACGTTCCGCGCCGCCGCCGTCGAGCAGCTCCAGCGCTGGGGCGACCGACTCGGACTCACGGTCGTCACCGGCAACCCGAACGCCGATCCATCGTCGGTTTGTTTCAACGCCCATCAAAAGGCGATCGCCGCAGGCGCGAAATTCCTGATTTGCGACACCGCGGGCCGCATCCACACGCGTCACAACCTGATGGAGGAGCTCGGCAAGATCCGGCGCACCATTGCCAAGCAGGATGAATCCGCGCCGCATCTCACGCTGTTGGTCGTCGATGCCACCACCGGCACCAACGCGCTCAACCAGGCGAAGGAATTCCACAAGGCCTGCCCGCTCGACGGCTTGATCGTCACCAAGCTCGACGGCTCCGGCAAGGGCGGCATCGCCGTGACCATCCACGACCAGCTCGGCGTGGCACCGCGATTCCTGGGCACCGGCGAGGAACCGGAGGCGTTCTCGATGTTCCAGCGGCGCACCTTCGTGGAGGAGATCCTCTAACCGGAATGGTCCGCTTTCCCGATGTGCTCGTTGCAGTATTCCCGCCCGTCCGGGCCGACGCGGAATTCAAGCTCGGGATGGGTCACCTCGGTGCGGTCGCACCAGACGCAGCTGTGAAACGACTCCTCCTCGGGCATCTTCGCCGTGCGGAACAGCTTGCGGCGCTGGACGCTTTCCAGCACCCGCGCCGTGCCGCGCAGTGCGGGAATCCCGGCGAACAGCAGGTAGTTCGCACAGCCTAACAGGTAGAACGGCAGCAGCAGCCAGTTGCCTGGAACCGCCAGCAGCATCATCGCGGCCTGGAGCATCGCGAGGAAACGCACCTGCACCGGCAGGATGAAGAACAGCATGAACTCGACGCGTGGAAACAAGGTGGCGAACGCGAGGAACGACGCGCCATAAATCAGGAAGCCCGAGCCCGCCATCACGCCGGGCAGGATGAAATTGGCGGTGATCAGCCCGAGAATGCCGCAATAATGAAACAACGAGGTTTCGAACACGCCCCACGCGCCTTCCAGCGCCTCGCTCATCATGAAGGCGATCATCACCATGAAGAAAAAGAACAGGATGCCGAGCGGGCCGGTGCCGGCGAATCCGGAGGAGGCGAACAGGAAGGTGATGACACGCCAGACCTCGCCGGAGAGGATCCGCGCGCGGTCGAACTCCAGCAGCGCGCCGATGTCCGGCCGCACGACCTGCAGCACGTAAACCAGCGCGTGCATCATCGCGTAATATTTCAGGAAACCCGGAAACGACAGCCAGCCGCAACGGCTTTCCCAATGACCCAGTGATTTCATCCGCGGCAACCTTTTCCATTTCGCAGGCCATGACAAGCCCCGTCGCCGGCCCGCATGGATTCTGTTTGCATGAACATTACGCGATGATGTCACTGGCAGGCACCGCGCCCGGAAGCGTATGATCGGAGCGTGACGGAGAATCTTCAACCGCTGAACCCGGCCAATTTCAACAAGATGGCCCATGGGGACCCGGCCGGACTGGTCGAGCTGGCATTCGAGTATTTCAACGAAACCCGCCACCTGATGACCGGCTGGCTGGCCATGACGGAATCGGGCAACCACGCGCGGCTGTGCGAGGAACTGCACCGCTGCAAGGGCGGGGCGTCACTGTTCGGGCTCGAACGGCTGGTGGATCTTTTGGGAAAATACGAGCGCCCGGCGTTTCTCCAGGAAAACGAATTTGACATCGCTCTCTTCGAGAGGGAACTCAGCGCCGCCGAGGCCGCAGTGTCGGACATGGCGCAAACGGCTTCCTGATGGCGTCAAACATCCAATCTCCGCAACAGGAACTGCGATTCACGCGCTCCGGCCAGGCGGCGGGCTTCTGGCTGGCCTCGGCCATCCTTGCGGCGGCGGCCCTCACGCTGGCGGCCACATCGTTTTACCGCGGCATCAACCCGGACCTGCCGCATCCGGTATGGGCGCTCGCACCCCTCATGGCCGCCATCGGCGCGGCGCGCCTCGCATGGCGGCTGACACGCCACGCCTACCTCATCCTCACTCCCATCGGCATCGAGATATTCCCGTTCCTGCGCCCCGCCGCCGGCATGCAGCTGGTGGCCTGGCAGGAAATCGAATCGATGGAAACCGACGCCGCGATGAAACGCCTGACGCTGCACCGCGATGCCGCCAAAACCTCCGGCATCCACCTCTCGCTGCGGCCGGTCCGCCCCGACCGCCGCGCCCTGCTCGCCAGGGCGGTGGAGGGACGCGTCAAGGCGGCGAGAGCCGTGTGATCACGCCGGCAGCACTTCAAAACCTAACAGACATACGTCGTCGTCGAAGTGCCGCGCCTGCGAGAATGTGAGCACGCTGGCCAGGATGTCATCCAGCAGGTGGTCGAGCGTGTCGCCCGAATGGGACGCGACGATCCCGACGAGACGCTTGTCGAAAAACGGCTCGCCCTGCTGGTTTTCCGCCTCCAGCACGCCATCGGTGAAGAGAATCATGCGGTGGACCGACTCCAGCGGAATGGAGGTCACCGGATAGGCCGCGCCCCGGCACAGGCCGAGGCCCGGGCCGCGCTCGTCCCGCGCGATGGCGATCTGCCGCACGCCGCCGGGCCCCTCGATCACCGGACCGGGGTGGCCGGCGCAGGCGCAGGAAAACTTGCCGGTTGTTAGATCGATGACCCCATAGACCGCGGTGGCGAACATCGTGGTGCCCGCGCGGTCGAGGATCGAGGCCAGCCCCTCGTTGAGGCCCTGGAGAAACGCGCCCGGATCCGCCGCCTGCGGCCGTTGTTTTTCCATCAGCCCGCGCAGCATCGCCACCACCAGCGCCGAGCGCACGCCGTGGCCCATCACATCGCAGATCAACACTCCCGCGAGGTCGTCGCGCAACGGGATGACCTCGAAGAAATCACCCGCCAATCCGGAAATCGGGATGTAGCGCGAGCCGAAGCGGACCTCACACGCACCATTCTTCAACTGGGGGAATTCCATCGTGGCGAAGGATTGCTGGATCTCGCGCGCGAGGTGCAGTTCCTCCTCATAGTCCTCGTTCTTGGCCTGGAGCTGCGCGGCAAGATCCGTGGCGCGGCGCTGGGCCTTGATGATGCGCGTCACGTCGGTGGAGATGCCGAAGGTGCCCTTGAGTTGGCCGAGCCGGTCACGCCACGGGAACTTGGATGTCATCACCCAGGTTTCATCCCGATCCGTCCACACCTCGTGCTCGAGCTGGCCGGTCACCGGCTCGCCGGTTTCCATGATGCGCCGCTCGTCCGCCTCCGCCGGCTTCCAATGGTCCTCGTCGAAGAAATCCTTGTCGTGTTTTCCGCTGAGTTCCGAGCCCTCCTTCATTCCCACCCACTCGGCCATGCCCTTGTTGGCCATCACGATGCGCGAGTTGAGATCCTTGAAATAAATCTGCACGGGAATGCGGTCGATGAGCTGGCGCAGCAGGAAACGCTCGTCCTCGACCTGCGCCTCCACCTCCTTGCGGCGGCTGATGTTCATCATCGATCCGGCGATGCGGAACGCCTTGCCGTCGCGGCTGCGCACCACCGTGCCGCGGATCCGCAGCCAGCGCCAGTCGCCGCTGCCGGTGCGGACGCGCGCGTCCACCGCCAGCGTCTCCGGCCCGCCGTCCTGCAGGGCCCGGTTCACCGCGATGCAAAACCTTTCGCGCTCCTCGGGGTGGATGTGTTCAAACGGCGCGAGAAACAGCTGCGGCGCGGCATTCCTGCCGCATTCGAGAAACTCCAGAATACGGCGTGAGTAGTAGATTTCCCGGCGGTCCGTCCACCAGTCCCAGATGCCCTCGTTGGAAGCCTTCAGCGCGAGTTCAAGCCGCTCGAGCTTGACCGCCTCGCGATCCTGAAAGGCATGTCCGTCATCATTCATGAGTTGCCAATGTGGCGTGGTCGCGCCGCGAGGGCAAGCACCGGATCGGATTTCCCCATCCGCCGGCCTTGCGGGCGATGGGCGGAAATGCTTGCCTCGCCGCCATGGATGAAGACGCGCACCACCTCTTGCTCAAGGGCGTGTCGCGATCATTTTACCTGTCGCTGCGGCTGTTGCCCGCGCCGATGCGCGGCGCGGCGAGCCTCGCCTACCTGCTCGCCCGCACCAGCGACACGCTTGCCGATGCGGGCTCGGCACCCGTCGCGCTGCGGATCGCGTCGCTGGATCGGTTCTCGCGTTCGATCGGCGGCGGGGAAGCCGCGCCCGAGTGGCCCGCAGCGCTCGTGCATGCGCTCGCCGATCCCCGCGAGCGCGCCCTGCTGGAAGCGTCCGCCCCGCTCATCGGCTGGCTCGCGCGGCTGCCCGCAGCAGAGGCGCAGCTGGTGCGCGAGGTCGCCTCCGTCATCATCAGCGGCCAGCAACTCGATCTCGAACGATTCGGCCATGCCGATGGCTCGCGGCCCGTTCCGCTGGCAAACGAGGCCGAGCTGGAGGACTACGCCTGGCGCGTCGCGGGATGTGTCGGTGAATTCTGGACCCGGCTCGGGTTTCTCACGATGGGCGCCGGGTTTTCCAAAGCGCCGCAGGACGACCTCATCCGGCGCGGCATCGCCTATGGCAAGGGCCTGCAACTCGTCAACATCCTGCGCGACATGCCGGCCGATCTAACAACCGGACGCTGTTATCTGCCGCTGGCCGATCCCGGCGACAAGGAACAGCTCCATGCGGCCCGCGCCCGCTGGCTCGCCCGCGCCCATGGCTGGATCGACGAGGGTTTCGCCTACTCCGCCCGCCTCGTTCCGCGCCGCTTGCGCGCCGCATCCGTGCTGCCGGCCATGATTGCCCGCGAAACCCTCGCCCTGCTGCATGCCGCCGGCCCGGACGCCATGCAAACCCGCATCAAGATCCCGCGCACGAGGGTCTATCTGGCCTTGCTGAAGGCTTTCATCACGCCGGGGATGAGGGTTTTTCCCGATCCTTGTCCTTGCCAACACCCGGCAGGGCGGGTAGCGATACCGTTCGCCGAGCGCAACGCCCGGTCCCGTGGTCCAATGGATAGGACGATGGCCTCCGAAGCCGTAGGTACAGGTTCGATTCCTGTCGGGACCACCAGCCTGAAAATACAGGAAACAGGCATCAACCGAACAATCGCGAGCGGCGTTCGCCGGGGATTTCCAGCCAGCCGGCCCTGGCAGGCGCGGAGAGATGGGAGTTCTATGGCTGGTTTTTCAAGCCAACTTCTTGCATGGCGTTCCGCACCAGCGGGAACGGCAGTTTCTCTTGCTCCAAGCGCGGCGCGGCCAAGCCGGCTTGGGAATGGAGAACTTCGAGTGTGGCTTGTTCTTCAGCGGTGAGCCGCTGCAAATCGCGCCTGAGCGGATTGGATTCAGTGGTCCAGAATTCGCGGTGGTTCAGAAAGACCGCACGGTCCATCAGCAGCGAGCGGACATGGGGAAAAGAGGCACGGAGCTGATCGAGGATGGCGAAGCCGTGGGTGTCGATGTCGCCCCAGTAGTGAATGGTGCGGTTGTGGAGCCATGAAGCCGCGGCGAGCGCGCTCCAACCGTAGCCCGAGCCGAAAATCACCAGGCTGCGCGGGCAATCGGGAAAGGCGAGAAAGTTGACTTCGTTCTCGGTGATGAAGACGTGCTCGACCGGCGGATTGAGGGCGGCGAAGGCGGCGGCATCCAGCGTGAGGTCGAGGCCGAGTCGCTCCGGTGCGATGGCGCAGGCGGGATCGAGGAAACGGATGCGGATGCGTTCGGGCTTGTCGCGGAAGCCGTAGCGGCGGGCGAAACCCAACGCCCCACGGGCCGTCGAGTCGATGGCATCGGCGGGCAGCACCCGGTCTAACAACTCGGCAATCACGCCGCGGTGTTTTTCCACAAGTTTGGTATGGACGCCCGGGGCGTCGATCTGGCGGAGAAACCGGCCGCAGCGCGGGTGGTCGCGCACCCAAGCGATCACCGCGAGGATGGCCTGCCAGTCCGGAGCGAGTTCAAGCGCGGTGATTGCGCGCTTGGCGAGCCAGTCCAATAGCTCGGGAAACGAATCACGGCATCGGGCGGTCATTTCCTGATAGATCACCCACTCGCGGCGGGTGCCGAGGATTTTCACGGCGGATTCCGCGTCGGGAATGATGGCGGCGGACGGCATTTGGTTGTCGCCAAAGAGTCGGTGGGAAAAGGCGCGCCACTCGATCGGGATGCTCTTCTGGTTGCTCCACTCGGCAATCCAATCCCTCGCCGCGCCGAAATCGGCGGAGATCTGTGCGGAGTTTGGACCCTTGATGGGAAGGCGCAGCGGAAATAAAGGGTCTTGAGTGAGCGAGGACGCAAGAATCTCCCCGCGCTGCCAACGGCGATGCAGCATGGCCTTGATGTCGGCGGGGGTGGTCCAGTGGTTGGCAGCGGATTTCACTGGCGGAAACTTGGCGGGCAAATGACCGGAATCAGCTGACGGCGATTACGGCGATAGTTGAGGAAATCCGAATCCGTCGTCATGACGCGGCACCGCGGCGCAAGCTCCGACATCCGGACCAGACAGGCATCGGCCAGCGACATCGGGACATCGGCGTAGGTGCGCTCCAGTTTGAGCAACGCGTCGATTTCCGGCGCTGCCTGAAAGGAAATTTGGAAGATCCCTCTGTGGACAAACTCCAGGACCACCAGCGGGTCGCCGCCGAGGCGGCGGATGATGTGTTGGGCTTCGGACAACACGGCCTCGCAGCTTAGAAACGGCGGTTTGATTTGCGCCCACTCGCCCAGCGCCCACTTGTGATGTTGGTCGCGGGCGATCAGCAATGCCACAATCGGGCCGGTATCAATGATTACGTTTTTTTCCACGTTTGCGGTCTTTCTCCAAAGCCTCGGACAGGTATTTCGGGTTCGAGGAAGCATCCTTCGGCCCGTCGAAAATCC
Organism: Akkermansiaceae bacterium; assembly: GCA_025457625.1. Lineage (GTDB taxonomy): Bacteria > Verrucomicrobiota > Verrucomicrobiia > Verrucomicrobiales > Akkermansiaceae > Luteolibacter. Next base: position 859 of record JALOUA010000175.1, on the reverse strand, counting down.
CGACTAGATCCGCCACCAGGTCAAGGCAGGACGGGCCTTCGTCATTGCCGCCGTGATCCGCGAGATGCTGTTGCAGGCTTGCCCGTATCACCTCCGATTTCGGCACCCCGCGCGCTTTTGCCGCGCGTGCAAGCGCGAGCGAAAGCGGATCGGGCAGTTTGACGGTCACGGTGGTCATGGCGATAGGGTAATACGCCATCCAGCAAAGGCAATACCGGATTTCCGACTGCAGCAGCAGATTGGCTTCACTTCGGCGCGACAGGCTGGAAACCCATCTTCCTATTCGAGACTCCGCGTCTTTTCCTCGCGGTATTGCTCGATGGTGAGGTTGCGGAGTTGGGAGTCACGGCCCTCGTTGTTGTGGACAAATCCGACGGAGGAAACGTGCGGCTCGATGATGTGGATTTTCTGCAAGGGGGTGACGATGAGCAACTGGAGGTTGAGCTTGGCGAAAAGGCGCAGGCCGTATTGCGCGGACTCGTCGGAGCCGCGGCCGAAGGCTTCGTCGATGACCACGAAACGGAACGAGCGCGAGCGGACACGCCCCCATTCGAGGCCGAACTGATAGGCAAGGCTGGCGGCAAGGATGGTGTAGGCCAGTTTCTCTTTCTGGCCGCCGGATTTGCCGCCGGAATCGGAGTAGTGCTCGTGCTCGGTGCCGTCCTCGCGCCAACGCTCGCTGGCGGCAAAAGCGAACCAGTTGCGCACGTCGCTGACCTTGCGGGTCCAGCGGCGGTCGAGTTCGGTGGTGCCCTCGCGGCCGCGGAAGCGCTCGATGATGGATTTGACCTGGAGAAACTTGGCTTCGGAGTATTGGTCGTCCTCGGAACCTGTTAGAGCGCCTTCGGTGCAGGATCTC
>JALOUA010000174.1 GCA_025457625.1 Akkermansiaceae bacterium | reverse complement strand
TTTGCCGAATTCGACCCGGCGCATGTCATGACGGCTTTGCAGGTTGATCCAGAATTGCGGGTCCATGCGGAAGAACAGTCCGAGCGCGTAGGCCACCTCGGCCTGGATCGGACGCCTGCCCTTGATGATCTCGTTGATGGTCGAGCGCGGAATGCCCGTGCGCCGCGAAAGCTCGGCTTGGGACAGACCGAACTCCTTGAGAAATTCCTCCTCAAGAATGCGTCCGGGCGTGGAGGCGAGAATGGCTTTTTGTTCTGCGGTCATGGTGGGTGGAGTGTCAGTGATATCCTCCTTTGCTCGATAAAATCAAGCGATGATTCTGAAATTCAGAACAAGCCCGTCCGGGATATTCGATTTAGCATGGATTGAATCGAGAATGCCCGCGCCACGCCCCCCCTCAATGACCCTCACCGCGGGCCAGCATTTCCTCTTCCTCCTCGTGGGAGTGGATTTGCAGCGAAAACTGCACGCCTTCCTTGTCCGCCGCCGCCTTGAGCACGTTGCGGATCGCCGAGGCGGTGAAGCCGTTGCGGCCGATCAGCATCGCCACATCGGCCTTGGCCAGCACCAGCTTGAAGCGCACTTTTTTCGGTGCGAGTTCCGCCACCTTGAGCTGCGCCTGTGACGGATCGTCGATCAGTTTCACGGCGACATACTGGAGGAAATTCCGCAGGCGTTCGGTCACGGGTTGCATGGGGAGGAATATGGCGCGGGATGCCTTGTTCGGCAAGTCCGCGTCTTGGATCGGCCGATTCGCCAAGCTGCCGCGCTTCAACAGGGAGTCCCAAGGGCATCCCGTGTTCCGGGACCATCAGGAGACGAGGCCGGCGTCGGCACCTTGCGCGTCAGGAAGCTGAAGCGAGCCACCCGGCGGCTTGTCTGGCGAAGTAGGTGAGGATCACCGAGGCACCCGCGCGCTTGATGGCGGTGAGCGATTCGAGCACGGCGGCGCGCTCGTCCAGCCAGCCGGCCGCGGCGGCGCTCTTGATCATCAGATACTCGCCGCTCACCTGATAGGCGGCCACCGGCAGCGTGCTCGTCTCACGCACCTTCGCAATGACATCCAGATAGATGCCGGCGGGTTTCACCATCAGCATGTCCGCGCCCTCCGCCTCGTCCAACAAGGTCTCGCGCAGCGCCTCGCGGATGTTTCCCGGATCCATCTGATAGGTCTTCTTGTCGCCCTCCTTCGGCGCGGAATCCAGCGCGCCGCGGAACGGCCCGTAAAACGCCGAGGCATACTTCGCCGTGTAGCTCATGATGGAGACATCGGTGAAGTCTTCCGAATCCAATGCCTCGCGGATCGCACCGACGCGGCCGTCCATCATGTCGGACGGCGCGACGATGTCGGCCCCGGCACGGGCGTGGCAAAGCGCCTGCCGGCAGAGGATTTCCACGGTTTCGTCGTTGAGGATGGTGAGGCTGCCACGCTCATCGCGCCGCACGAGGCCGTCATGGCCGTCGGAGTTGTAAGGATCGAGAGCGACATCCGTAATGACGCAAAGCGTGGGATGCGCCTGCTTGAGCCGGCGGATCGCCCGCGGCACGAGACCGGCATCGTTGTGGCATTCCGCGGCGTCCGCGGTCTTGAGCGCTTCTTCGATTTTCGGAAAAAGCACCACCGCCGGAATCCCCAGCGCGTGCGCCTCGCCCGCCTCGCGCACCAAGCTGTCCAGCGACCAGCGGGTGACGCCGGGCATCGAGTCGATCGGCGTGTCCGCGTCATCCTCGTGCAGGAACAAGGGCAGGATGAAATCCGCGGGCGAGAGCGTGGTTTCGCGCACCATCGAGCGGATCGCGGGCGTGCGGCGGTTGCGGCGGGGACGGATCATGGCGGGAGCTTGAACAGTGGAGTGGCGCTTTACAAGCGCCATGCCGGATTGGCGGCTTGCAGCCGCCATGGATCGCAAGAGCGGCTTTCCAGCCGCGACGGGCGTTGAAAACGCCCTCTGCGAGTTATGGCTGCCCGGAGGCAGCCACTCCAATCGCTGACGCATTCACGATGAGCAGATCGGCGGAGGATCCTTCGGCTACTTTTCCGGTGACGGTGACTTTGGCGAGGTTCTTCAAACCGCCGACCCCCTCAATGGGTTCCTTGAGCACCCGTCCATCGGCACCGACGACCTGGATGGTGGCGGTGGCGCGTTTTTTGTCCTCGGGCGAATCGCAGCAGGCATCCCATGGGGTTTCGCATTCGTCGCCGGGCACTTCGTTGCAGGCGGTAAGCACTTCGGGATCGCCGAGGATGAAGGCGGCGCGGCCATCCACGAAGGGCTTCTTGCTACCCATGATGCGGCCGATGACGGTGATCGCATCGCCAGGCTTCGCCGTGGAACGGACGGCAACGATGGATGTCGCCTCGCCAGTAGGAGGCGCGGCGAGCACGGCGGCGAGCTCCGGACCAGGTCCGCTGGCGGAAACTCCGGCGGCGGGTGGAGCGGACTTCTTGTCGCAGGAAACAAGCAGGACGGCGGTGGCTAACAACAGACAGGTGGTTCTGGTTTTCATGTTATTATTATTTGATCGTATCTCTTCAGGTGGAATTCTGAATCCCAACGGGATTCCATCCCATAGCCCAAGGTTGTCCCGCGTGGCGGGGCTACCTTGGGTTGGGTGCCCGCCACAGCATTCAACCTCAACGAGGTTGTGTAACGGGGGACTCCGCCCACCCGACTGACACAACTCCGTTGGAGTTGGGGGGGCATTCGGGTGTCTGTCCCAGGGTAGGCCCTGCGGGCCAACCCTGGGCTTGGATACCCAATCCCGATGGGATTGGATGTCGTGACTGAACAGGTAAATTTAATCATGACATGCGGAGAGCGGATGGAAGCGGCGGTTTGAGGCAACGGATGGCGGGCGGCAAGGCCCCGAGCAGGCCTAACAGAACGCCGGTGAGCAGACCGGTCGTTGCGACTCCCGGGCCGATCTCGATGGTGAAAGCGCCGATGGAAAACGGAATTGTGCGTCCATCGAGCCACATCATGGCAAGCATGGAGGCGATCAAGGTGCCGATCAGGCAGGCGAGCGTGCTTTCCTGCACCAGACTGAGCAGCAGCGGGCCGCGGCGGAAACCGATGGCCTGCAGGGTGGCCATCTCGCGGACGCGCGAGGCGAATGCGGCGTAGAGCGTGTTGATCCCTCCGAACAAGGCGCCCGCCGCGATGAGCGCGGCGGTGATCCAGGTCATGGCGCGCAGCGGTTTGAAGAAGGCGCTGAGGCGGGCATAGTAATCGCTTTCGCGCAGCGCGCTGAGTTCGAGGTCGAGCCGTTGTTTGGCGAAAAGATCGGCCTCGGCATAATCCGCGGGATCATCGAGACGGACGACCACGCAGGAGAGCGTGTCGCGTTTGGCGATCACTTTCATGTCGCCGAGCGTGGCCCAGATTTCGGATTCAAGCACGGTGCCCGGTGCGGCGAAAATTCCGGAAATTCCCAGTTCCTGTCCGTCCACGGTGATCGAGCCGCCGGTTTTCAAGTCCCCTTCCCCGATGCCGAGTTTGCGCCATGCGTAGCGGCCGAGCATGACCTGTCCCGACGAGGGGAAAGCGCCTTCCAACAACCGGACCTGCGGATGGACCAGCAGCGCCTGCGGTGTGACGCCGCGGAAAAGCCCCTGCATGCGGCGGCCGTCGGCCAGGCTGAAATAACCCATGTATTGGATCTCGCCGGAAACCGCGCGCACGCCGAGGGCTTCGTGGATGCCCTGGATGCCCGCTTCGGCGATGCCTGCGGCGCGCTCCGCCACCTCGCTGCGCTGGATGCTCTCCTCGGATCCCGCGCCAATGAGGATAACGTTGTATTCCGAGCCCGAGGCGGCGAGCACGCGCTTCATGCCATGGTTGATGGCCACCGCCACCATCACCAGCAGCACCACCGCGGCGCTGCCGCCGATGGTTTGCAGCAACCGGGACTTGGAGCGGAACAGGTTCCGCACGGCATAACTGAAAGGCAGCATGATTATCTAACTTCGGAGGTTTTTGACAATCGGCTGGGTCATCGCCTGGAACGCGGGCCAGAACGAGGCGAGGATGCCTAACAGAAGTGCGGCAGCCACGCCGACGGCGATCACCGCGGCGTCCGGGCGGATGGCGAGCGTCTGGCCCTCGTTGCCCATGGTGAAACTCTGCCAGTGGAGGAACGCCGCGCCAAGGCCCACACCTAACAGCCCGCCGGCGAGGCCGAGCATGCCGCCCTCGCTGAGGACCAGCCAGCCGATCGCCTTGCCGGGATAGCCGAGCGTGCGCAGCACGGCGTTTTCCCTCACCCGGCCGCGCACGACGAGCAGCAGCGCGTTGGCAATGAGCCCGGCGACGGCGATGACCGCGCCGAGACCGAGCCAGCGGGTGAAGCCGATGAGTTCGATCAACTCGGAGGCGGTTTCGGCGAAAAACGCCTTCTCGGGGCGGGTATCCGTGGGTTCCTGGCCGGAGCGGAAGAGTTCATCGATGGCGGCGGCCACCGGAGCAAGTTGTTTGGAATCGTTGACGCGGACGTTGAACTGCGTGACCACCCCGAGGCCGGCGCGCGAGGCCTGTTGGAGAAACGGCAGCTTGACATAAGCCACGTTGTTGTCCTGCGGAAATGGCGAGCGGATGATGCCGGAAACCGTGACCGTCACGCCTGCGGCATCGAAGCGGTCGCCGGGTTTGAGTTTGCGCCGCCGGGCGAAGACCTCGCCTAACAACGCGCCGTCGTCGCGTTTTTTCCATGCCTCCATGCTGCCATCGGTGATTTTGATTTCCGGCGCGAACCGGGCGAGCAGTTCGTCCGGCACGCCGCGGAAGGTGACCACATCGAGCGAGGCGCCGCAGTTGTTGACGACGATCTGCACGGGAACCACCTCGCGCACGCCGTCGATGCGGCGGATTTCATCGGCGTAATGTTCGGGCAGGCGGCTGGCGGACGGGCAGAAGCGGTTCTGGCGATAAACGACGAGCGTGGTGTCAGCCGCCCCCGCCTCGGTGGCCTTCGCAAGCGAGCGTTGGAGAGTTTCCACCGCGGTGAAGAGAAACATGCCGGAGGCCACGCCGAGGATGGTGAGCAGCGAGCGCACGCGATGGCGCGTGAGCTGGAGCCAGGCGAGCTTGAGCAGGTTGAGTGCGGGGTTCATGCGTGCAGGTTTTCCAGCAGTTGGCCTTTTTCGAGGTGCAGCGTGCGGTCGGCGGCGGCGGCGGCCTTGGCGTCGTGGGTGACCATGACGATGGTCTTTTCGAACTCCGCGGCGAGCTGGCGCAGCAGTTCGAGGATGCGTGTTGCGGATTCGCGGTCGAGGTCGCCGGTCGGCTCGTCGGCGACAAGGATTTCCGGATCGGCGACGATGGCGCGGGCGATGGCGACGCGCTGTTCCTGGCCGCCGGAGAGTTCGGACGGCGTGTGGTGGATGCGGTCGCCGAGACCGACGAGTGCCAGCGCATTCTCCACCCGCTCGTGGCGTTCGCGTTTCGACATGTGGGCTAACAGGAGGGGCAGCTCGACGTTCTCAAAGGCGGTTAAAACGGGCACGAGATGATAGAGCTGGAAGATGTAGCCGACGTGTTTGGCGCGCCAGCGGGTGAGATCGGAGCGGGTAAGCTTCGCGATCTCGGTGCCTGCGATGACGAGCGACCCGCTGGTGGGCGAATCGATGCCGGAAAGCAGGTTGAGCAGCGTGGTTTTTCCCGATCCGGACGGCCCCATCAGCGCGAGGAATTCGCCCTTCGGCACATCGAGATCGAGGGCTTCGAGCGGAGTGACCACGGTGCTGCCCTTGTGATAGCTTTTGGAAAGCCCGCGACATTGGATCATGGCTGGGATCATGGTTGTTTGGGTTTGGAATTCACACGTTGGCCGTCGCGCAGGCCTTGCGGGGAAAGCACCACCTGTTCGCCGGGGCGCAGGCCGTTGGCGATGCGGACATGGCCATCGCGGGTTTCGGTGGCGGCCTGCACTTCGCGCTTCGTCACGCGCTTCGAATCCGGATCGAAAATCCACACGGCTCCGTCTGCTAGGGCGTTTTCCGGCATCCACACCGCGAGTGAGCCGGAAGCGGCTCCGCCTGCGGAAGGCGTCCCCAGGAACTCGACGCGGCAGAGCATTTCCGGGCGCAGCGAGTCGATGGGATCAATGATGCGGACCTTGGCCTGAAGCGTGTTGCGCTGGACGTCGGCCTCGCCGGTGATGCGAGTGACTTCGCCGTTGAAGACACGGTCTGGAAGCAGGCTGCAGCGGATTTTCGCGGCTTGCCCGACACGGAGGCCCGCGGCATCGGCGAGCGGCACATCGACGCGGATCTGGAGTTTTTCCGGCTGATAGAGGATGGCGACCGTGGAACTGTCCGGATCATCCATGGCGAGCATCTTCTTCTGGCCCGGCATGGCGGCGAGGCGCAGCACGCGGCCATCGATGGGAGCGGCAATGCGGGTGCGTTCGAACGCCAGCTTCGCCTGGTCCACCCGGACGGCCGCGGCGGCGATATCGGCCTCGCGGACTTTGGTTTCGAGTTCGAGCCGCGCGATTTCCGCTTCGGCCTCGCCGCTGAGGGCTTCCGCCGCGAGCGTTTGCAGGCGTTCGCGGTCATGGCGCAGGCGGGCGGAGACCACATCGGCCTCCGGCACCGTGCCTTTCGGCAGTTTCGAGAGGCGTTGATGCTGGTCCGCCGCATCCTCCTGTAGCGTGAGCGCGGCCTGATGCACGGCATTCATGGATTCGAGTTTCTTGCGTGCGGAGGTGATCGAGGCGATCTGGGAGTCGCGCGCGGCGATCAGCATCCGGTGATTCTCTTCCGCGGCAGCCAGAGCCAGTCGCGCATCGTCATCGACCAAGGTTGCGAGTGAATCGCCTTTTTTCACCAGCTGCCCTTCCAACACAAGGACTTCATCGATCACGCCATCGATGAGTGCGGTCGCCTTGACGGGCAGCGGATCGGGTTCGATCCAGCCGCTGGCCTGGAAGAGCATGTAGCCGGTGATTTTGTTAGATGGAGTGGCATCAACCTGATCCGTTGGCGTCGCCAGAACCGTGGCCACTTCCACAATGGGCGCGGGCAGCAGGCGGTCGCGGAACAGCAGCAGGAACAACAGCGCGAAACCCGCAGCGATGGCCGCGGGAATCAGCCATGCCGGCATGCGGCGCGGCGGCGGGTGATGCGGGACACCATCCGCACGGCGAGCCAGTGATTGGAGTGAGGGCGCGGGTTTCATGGGTGGTGGTTTCGTGGCTGGAGTGGCGGATTGAAGCCACCATGGATCGCTAGAGCGGCTTTCAGCCGCGACGGGCGTTGAAAACGCCCTCTGCGATTCATGGCTGCCCGGAGACAGCCACTCCGGAGTAATTCCGTGCGGAATCAAGTCCGTGCTCCAGGAATCCCTCGAGTCCCGGGAGAACCCCCTTTCATCGCGCACAGGCACCCGAAACACG
>JALOUA010000009.1 GCA_025457625.1 Akkermansiaceae bacterium | reverse complement strand
TCCGGGCTTGCGTGGATTCTTTCGATGAGTTGTTCCAATGAAGCGGCGTCCAGCAACGACATTTTCCGAAGGAGTTCGCTGTTTTCCGATGCGATTTCGCTAATTCGGAACGAATACTGTGCGGGTGGTTTTTCAGGGGCATTGTGGATGCGCATGATCTCATCGAATAGCTCGTCAACCGTGACTTGGTCCTGTGTTGGACGGGTGTGGGATTTTGTCCTGAGGTTTGGGTTTCCCTCAGGCCCGGACATGGCCGTTGAAGTGGGGTGGGCTTTGTTCTCCGACTTGCGAAGTTCACGGATTCGCTCGCGTTGTTGCAAACCCAGCCAAAGAGCGGCGGCGATGACCATCAGACATGCAATGAGGGTTTTCATGGGGAACGGAATGGTTTAACGGGGACGAACTCCTTTGAGGAGTCGCTCGGCTTGGTTCGGATCGCTCAGTTTGCCGGCGATTTCCCGGAGAAACTCTTCGTCAAGGTCAGGCGGGCAGGTTTCCAGAAAACCAATCAGCGCTTCTTCGGATAGGCCGTGCTGCTCGTGATGCAGGATCATTTCATCCATGGCGCGGCGGCTACCGGATTTCACTTTGCCAAGGGCCTGCCCGATCATGTGGTCCGCTCCTTGGATGCCGCGAGCGTCAAGCCATTGGCGATAGTCCGCGATTCCTCCGGCGAGTGCGTTATCTCCTGACCGAGGTTTTGCGCGGGTGGTGAGAAATTCGGTGCCCGCGCGGAGAGCTATCTCGTTGATTTCGGGACTTGATAGCTTGCGCTGATCGATAAAATCAGCGGCGCTGCCGAGAATCCGTTGATCCGGGAAGCCCGCGAAACCGGCTTGCGCCGCGTTTGCGATCAACCGGGCGGCATCCTGTTCGGAGAAGAGGCCGCGAGCCACTTCGATGAAGGGGTCGGGATTGTTGCGGAGTTTGGTGTGGAAGGAGTAGCCGGGTGTGAGACCCAGGTTTCCGAGGTTATTCATGCGCTCGTGCATCGGCATGTCCTTGAAGAGTTCGATCGCGTCAGCCGGTGATGCGAAGATGAGGAATTGGCCGATTTGGAAAGTCCGTAGGTTGTTCTCCAAATAGCCGGGGTCCATCTTGTCATGCGAGAGGAAATCGCGGATGAGGGTGGTGTGATCGCGGAACCATCGATAGGCCGCGATGGGATCGGAATGCGCCCAATCGCCAAGGGTTTCGGTGAATATCGGGTGGATCGCATAATGTTCGCAAAAGTATTCGCCCGGCACTTCCTGAAGCATCAAATCAAGTGAGGCTCGCGGATCCATTTTAGCGAGGCTGCGGAAAACGGCCAGGAGCGCGAGATTCCGGTCCCTGACGGACATCTCTCCGGCGATGAGCAGACGCACGAGATCGCCCAAATCCTCGCTCGACCGGGCTTTGAGTGAATCAATGGCCCGCATGTAGCGCGGCAGATCGTGGTCCTTGGCCTTGAGATCGGAAACCAAGCGGTGGATCGGTGAAATAGCGGCTGTGGCGGATTTTTCAACGGCCGATCGGGAGCGCGTGATGGGTGCGCTGACAGCCGCCGATTTTTCCAACTCGCGGATCGTGTGGTGCTGCATGGCGAGCGGGATGCCGCAAAGCAGAAGGGTGGCGGCGAGGGCGGTGGTGGGTTTCATGGCGAGCAGTGTGGCTTTCCCGGCGGCCGGCAGGGCCGGGAGCGCGAATACAGGGGCGGCTTTTGCGAACTCCGACGTCAGTCCGGTCGCGAGCAGAGCGACCGAGAGCGTGATGCCCCGGCGGCCGAGCGTGCGTTGCAGCGCCAGCAGGGTGCGGCGGGATTGTTTCTGGACGGCGGCGGCGGACTTGCCCAGTCGCTCGGCAATTTGAGGAAAGGTCAGGCCATCGAAGTAGTGGAGCAACAGTACTTGGCGGTCGGACTCGGGCAGGGCGTCAATCGCCCGGTCCATCAGTGGGAGGGCTTGCCGCCACGCGGGATCGGGCTCGGAGGCTGCGGACTCGTGCATGGGAATTTCCTTTCTTCGCTGGTGCCGGAGTTCGGAACGGTAGGCGGCCTTCGCTTCGAGAATCGTGGCGCGGTGAAGCCATGAGGAAAGCGGAGCGGTTTCATGCGCGAGCCGGCCCGCCTTTGCGGCGAGCGCGCGCAGCACTCGCTGGCTCACGTCCTCGGCGAGCATGGAGTCACCGAGCGCCCGCAGCGCCGTCTGATAGATGAGGCCCGAATACCTCTTGGCGAGCGTGGCGAACGCCCGTTCATCGCGCGAGGTCGCGAATGCCATGAGCAACGATGAGTCGGACGGAGCGCGATTCATTTCACCCGTAATCTGCCGCCCGATGCGGAAAACGGACAGCTATTTTGCGGATTTTACGCTGTGATACGGCTCGCATCCGCAAGATTTCAATTGTCGCTTGGCGCGGTGCCTGCTCCCGTTCCGCCGAGCGAGTCACACCATTCCAGCCATGCCCAATCTCAAAGACCAAATCGGATTCACTCACAGCGGACCCGCCATTGCCTCGCAGGATGAGGAGAACCGTCTGCGCGAGTTCGTGAACCTCAAGCTCGCCTCACGCGGCTGCGCCATCGTCGGCAACGAGGAGGATTTCCCGTTCCTCGACCTCGGCCGCTCGCTGATCGCCAATTTCCAGGAGAAATCCCGCCTGCTTTCCGATTATCTGTGTCCGGTGGATGCGGCGATCGATGACTTCCTGCACGCTTACCTCGGTGAGGAACTCGTCGCAAAGGTGTTTCCGGATCGGAAGCATCTGGTGCCGGTGGGCGCGCTGGTGACGGAGCGCCACGGCATCGCGCGCATGCTGTCGCTGCCGCCGGATCAGGATGAGTTCAAATCGTCGATCCTGAGTTCCTACCGCGTGCACCAGGGAGTGTGCCACAATCCGGCCAGCGACCGGCGCACGACCGAGGGCGTGTTTCACGTCACCGAAGGCGGTCTGCCGGTGCCCGCGGACAAGAAGGCGGTGCCGCGGGAAACCTTCGCGCGCCTGCTCAACCACGCGCTCCAGCCGCCGGAGGATTTGATGACGCTGCCGTTCACCGGCTCCTCGCCGCGGCCCGCGCGGGTTTTCGTCTCGCTGATGTTGCGGCCGGTCGTCGCGCCGGAAGTTCCGGGTGTGTCTCCCGAGAAATCGATGGAAGTCCGTTTCTTCGCTCCCGGAAACCTGGTGAGCAATCTCGACTTCGTGGAGAGCATTTTCGGCAATGCCGGCGATCCCTACCTGCCGGACAACGATTCGCGCCTCGATGCCGAACATTGGTCCGGCCACACCGGCTGTGTGATCCTCGCGCCGCATCTCGTCACGCTCACCAAGAAAGAGCTCGGCCTGCCGCATGTCTCCGCCGCGAACGCGCGCCAGAAGCGCGACGGCATGTGTTATGCCGATGAGGACGAACTCTACAACGACGGCGGCGCATTCAAGATCACCTGCCGCGACAAACGCGGCGTGGTCGTCACCCTGATCGCCGACAACTACTACGGTTACTGCAAGAAGGAGGTGAAAACCCAGATCAGCTACGCGGCCAACCTCTACGGCAACGCCGAGGAGGAACACGCCGGCGGCGCGATCGCCTTCCCGAGTTACGACCTCGGCGAGGATTTCTCACTCAGTGATTTCCAACCCACCGTGGACCATACCTTCGGCGGCGTGATCGCGCGTTATTACAAACTCTTCGACCTCCAGGCGGAAGGCTACGGCATCGATAAGAAATTCCGCGACATCTACTACGTGCCCGAGGACGTGCGCATCTGTCTGCAGGACCAGAAGTTGTCATGGACCAATTCGGACGGCCCGCAGGAAATCCAACTGCAACCCGGCATCACCTACGTGCTGCCATCCGGCTACAAGGTGGAGATGGTCAAGCCGCACGAGGGCATGCGCTGGCGCATCATCGGCACCACCGCGGAGGGAACCTTCTGTCACAAACCCTGCACCGTCTCCGGCGGCGGCAAGTCCGAGATTTCCAAATCGATCTCCGACGCCATGTTCACCGCCTCGCTGCTGGTGCGCGACCTGCATGGGGACTTCGCCGCCGCCGAGGCCATCATCCACCGCAACTTCGAGGATCGCTACCCGGCGACTCCCGATCCCGACAAGCCGAGCCGCCCCTTGTTGAGCCCGAAGCGCTCGCTCGGCTCGGTCATCCGCCTGCTCACGCCCAGTCCGAATTTCACTCCGGAATACAACGCATGGCTCGCCACCATCAGCCCATCGGTCAGGGATCTCGTGCTGCTCGTCAAGCGCTTCTACAAACCCGACTGGGGCGACAACTGGCGCGAGCGTTTCACCGTGGACCTGATCAACGGCCAGCCCGGCCGCCAGTTGATCTACCGCCGCCAGAGGCTCAGCGCGCAATACCTGCGCGTCGGTTTCAGCGAGGATGGCACATGGCGCACCTTCAGCCTGCGCAAGGATTTCGCCCCGGCGAAGAAAATCCAGACCGAGGACGACATCAGCGCCGCACTGGTGGTGCCGCGTGAATTGGTCCGCGGCCTGAATCCGGATCTGGCGAATCCCTCGGTCAAATTCATCAAAAACTGCGAATACCGCCTGTTCCAGCGGCCGGACGACGCCATCATCCGCGGATATGACAAGAAGACCGAGAGCGACTTCGGCAAGCGCGGCACGTTCTTCTCCAATTACGAGCCGATCCACCGCGGCGAGGCCGCGCGCATGCTCGACGACGCGATCCGCTTCGAGCAGTTCACCCCGCCGATGCGCAAGATGCTCGCCGAGTTCGTGGCCGCGCCGAAACCGGACTACGTGATCAGCTCACACCAACCGCGCATCGTCGATGGCAAGCCGACGAAAAACCCGCGCTACCTGCAGAACCGCCCGGACCTCGATGATCCCCGGTCGCTCTACCTCGGCATGCTCGGCACGCGCTTCTACCGGCGCATGCCGCTGGAGGCTGCGGTGCCGATGCCCGTCAACGCCGTGCTCGCCGGACGCCGCAACAATCCGCCGGACGAGAAGGCCGGCATCCGCGCGCTCGCCGTTTACAACCCCATCCACTATCAGGAACTGCCCGAGTTGTTCATGGACTTCATCGCCTCTCTCACAGGCAAGAGCCCGTCCACCACCGGTGCCGGCAGCGAGGGCGCGCTCACCAAGGGGCCGTTCAACGCGCTGCTGCCCGTTCACGACCTCAACGCGGCGCTCGTTTCCTACCTCGTCACCGGATACGAGGGGTTCACCACCGCCGCCGGACACATCGGCCGGAAGTTCCGCGTCGATCACGACATCAGCCTGCTCGTGCCCGAGGTGTGGTCGCGCATGTATGTCCACGAACGCGATCCGCAATACCTGATCGAAAACGGTTATCTTGCGAAGGTGGAGGACATCGACCACAACGGCGCGGTCATCGAGGCCAGCCGTCTCGGCTACCGCATCACCGGGCATTTCGTCTCCACCTTCTTCGGCCGCGTGTTCTCCGCACCGGACACGGTGTTCAATGATGAAATGCTGCGTCCGGAACTCCAGTCGATGGAGGATTTCGTGGACGGGCTGGACAACATCATCAGCACCCAGCGCAGTGTCGCGCTGAATTACTTCGACGATGGCGGTGTCGAGGCCGCGATCCCGCCGCTCAAGGCGCTGCTGCACATCATGGCCCACGGCCGGTATGAGGGAAAGGGGCTCACGCATCCCGACATCCGCGCCATGTTCACCCGCGAAGCCACCCTCGCGTCCGATTGGTATCAGCTGCGGCTGGATGCCAGAACGCGCGTCGATCAGGCACTCTGGAAGCGCCACATATCCTATCTCGAGGAGTTTCTCGAAAAACCGAACTATCACGCCGAGCTGCGGAGACTGGGAATCGGCCAACGCCTCGAAAAAGCCCGCGCCACCCTTGAATATGTCAACTCCCCCGCATACCGCGGCAGCCTCGTCGGCATGCTCGGCACCGATCCGGCGTTGGTGTGACACCCGCCGGGCGGCCCGGACGATGTCCGCCGCCTGCGGGAGGTCAGGATTTTTTGCGGCCGAAGGGCGGGATGCCGAGGGCAATGCGTTTCAGGCGAACGGCCGAGGGCGCGAGGTCGAGCGCGGCCGCGGCCGCGGCGTCGGTCATCTCGCCGAGTAAGGCGATTTCACCGAGCGTCCAATCGGTTAGATGTTTCTTCGGCCGCTTTTTGGTGAAGGGCGGGATCTTGAGTTTGCAGCGTTTCCAGGCGACGGAGGATTTGTTGATTCCGGTTTTGAGGGCGACCTCGCCGTCTGGCATTCTGCCGAGGAGGGCGATTTCCTTTTTGGTCCAGTAGTGCCAGCTTTTGGATTTGCGGGCGTAGCAGCGGATGCCCAGGGAGACCCGTTTTTTGTAAACGGTGAGCACGTTCATGTCGTGGATCCTGGCGAACTTGCGGTCGGGAAGCTTGCCCAGCGTGGCGATCATGGCACGGGTCCAATGGATGGATTTGGCGGGACGCGATGCGGCAATGCCGAGTTTCTGGCGCTTTTTGAGGACGGTCTCGATGGATAGGCCGAGTTTTCTGGAGAGGGCGGCATCTGAAATGGTCCCGAGCATTCTGATTTGACTGCGGGTCCAGGTGTGTCGCTTTCCGAATTTCGACGGTGTGGGAATCATGGTTGATGGATGCTTGGATAGTGTTTTCGGGGTCCGAGCCTGTCGAGCGCGCGCAGCCGCTCCAACAAGGGTGGATGGGAATAATCGAGCCACACGCGCAGCGGGGCGGGTGACGGGTGGGAGAGGTGGTCGGCGGTCATTTTCCTCAGCGCGGAGGCGAGCGGCGAGGGGTCGCCGGTCATCTCGGCGGCATAGGCGTCGGCTTCGAATTCGTGACGGCGCGACCATGCGTTGAACAACACGCCCAGCGCCTTGCCCGCCGGCTCCAAGAGGATGAAAAACAGCACCAGCCCGACGTGCGGGGAGATGCGCTCCACGCCGAAGGCATCGAACAGCAGCCTGGCGAACCTTCCATCCGGATCGGTGGCGAGGCCTAACAGGAAAAAGACCGCCGCCGATTGCACGATGCCGGCGGCGAGGCGCTGTTTGATGTGGCCGCGGCGGAAGTGGCCGATCTCGTGGGCGAGCACGCCGAGCAGTTCCGGCGTGCTGCTTTTTTCCATGAGCGTGTCGAACAGCGCGATTTTCTTGCGCTTTCCGAGGCCGGTGAAGAAGGCGTTGGCCTTGGTGGAGCGCTTCGAGCCATCCATGACGAACACGCCATTGAGTGGAAAATCGCAGCGCGTGCCGAGCGCCTCGATTTGCTCCTTCAATCCGCCCTCGGGCATCGGGGTGAACTTGTTGAACAGCGGCATGATGAGCGAGGGGGCGAGCCAGGTGAGCAGGAGTTGGAAAACCGTGAGCACGATCCAGGCCCACAGCCAGGCATGGCCGACGTTGCCGAAGATCCACAACACCGCGGCGGCCAGCGGCAGGCCGATCACCGCGGCTAACAACAGGCCCTTGGCGCGGTCCATGATGAAGGTGGCGGGTGTCGCGCGGTTGAAGCCGAAGCGGTTTTCGATCACGAAGGTGTCATAGACCGAGAACGGCAGCGAGAGCAGCGACTGGCCGAGAAAGATGGCCGAGAGGAAAACCAGACCGGCGGCCACCTCGCCGGAAGCAAGCGAGCGCGCCAACCCGTCAAGCCAGCCGAAGCCGCCGGCAAACCAGAACATCAGCAACACGGTGAGCGTGCAAACCGACTGGAGGATATCCAGGCGCGCGTTTGCCACGAGGTATTGGCGCGCGCGGTCGAGCTGGTCCGCATCCATCAGGTCCGCGAGTTCATCGGGCACCTTCGGGGGAAAGGCGCGCAGGTTGAGCAGCGTGGCGGCGAACTCGAGATTCCACAGCAGGAAAAGCGCCACCACGATGACCACGGTCATGAAGTTCCAATCACTCACCGGCTCAGGTCCTCCTGATACATCAGTTTGAAGCCGCTCTGGTGGAGGATGGCGACGGCGAACTCGTAGTCCTCGACGTGCATGGCGAGCATCGAGTGGCCCTCCGTGCAGGGCATCAGCGCGTAGGCGAAGTCGATGTTGGTTTCCGCGATCATCAGCGTGTCGAGGCATTGCAGCAGGCCCGGGCCGGATTCGCGCATGGCGACGACGACAAGCTCGCAGGTGGTGTGGGGGATGCCCTTTTCCATGAAGAGCTGCTCGGTGGATTCCGGATCGGAAACCACCAGCCGGGCGACGGTGGCGTCGCGCGAGTCCTGCACGCTGAGGCCGATCACCTCGATGGACGAGGCGCGCAGCAGTTTGACCATCGCGGCAAGCGCGCCAACCCTGTTAGGCAGCATGACGGCGAACTGGCGCACGGGTTCGCCGTGGTCGATGATGGTATCGGATTCCATGGTTGTGGGGATTGGAGTATTCATCCGCGTGGGCCGCTGAGCGGCAGGGTTCGCACGGCTCCGCTGGCCGCGTCTTCGATGATGATTTGATTCGGGCGGACATCGGAAATCACGAATTCCCTGCCATCGGCGCTTTTGAAGCGCTGGCCGGGAGTGGCGGTGTAGCGTTTGCCGGTGGAGGCGTCCTCGACGAGCGCCACCGGATCGTGGGCGCTGGCCGGCACGCCGGAAATCCACTCGCGCGAAACACCGGTGGCGGTGTCGCGCACTTCCACGACGGAAACCTCCATCGGCTGGCCGAGGTTGAGTTTGCTGTCCTCCATCCGGCGCTGCACCCGCACGACGGCCAGCCGTGAACCGGGGATTGTTTCTCCCGGGGCGACGGTCACTTCGGGTTGTGGCGCGCCGCGAAGCACCAGCGTGGCGGAGTCTTTGGAAACCGTGCGGACTTCCAGCGGCATTTCGCGTTCCCGGTAATGGCGCATGACCAGCGGCGGCATCGGGAAACCGGGCGTTGTTCTGTTAGAAGTTTGATCGCCGGAATGTTCCTCCGTGCGGACGATGGGGCCGAGCACCTGGCCGTCGATCGACTTCGATGGAACGGCGGAAGGGCCGTTTGGCGGATTTTCCGCGGCATCCGGATGGATCGCCGCATCGACGAAGGAGTCCATGGCTTGGGCGACTTGTTCCGGCGATTCCAAGGCCAATTCCGCGGGCCTGGGTGCGCGCAGGATCAGCGCGACGATTTCCGCGTGACCGGCCTCGCGGGCGATGTCCGCAGCCGAACGCCCCGCCGCATCGGTGGAAAAACGGCTGGATCCGAGGTCGAGCAGCAGTTCCACCGCGGCCTTGTGGCCGTTTTCCGCAGCAATCATCAATGGCGTGCGGCCGTCCTCCATGCGGGCATAAACCGAAGCCCCATAGTTGGTGAGCGTGTCGATCACCTCCGCCTGGCCAACCAGTGCGGCCAGCAGGATGGCGGAATCCAGGCTGTCCCGCTGATAGGGGGCCAGTTCCGCCACCGCTCCGGACGCGCCCTCGCGCACGGCAAGCATCAGCGCGCTGTATCCCTCCGCATCCTTGAGTCGCGGATCCGCCCCCTGGCGCAACAGCCAGCGAACGGTGGAGGTTTGTTTCGCGATGACCGCATGCATCAACGGCGTGCGCCGGCCACTGCCTGCGAGGTCGATGGCAAGACCACGTTTGAGAAGATAATCCGCGGCCTTGAGCGCACCCGCCGCGGCGGCGGCATGGAGGGCGCTGTCGCCCGTCTCGCCCCGCGCGCCGGCCTCGAAACCCGCAGCCACGAATTTTTTCAGCGCGGTGACATCATCGCGGGACGCCGCACGCAGCCAGTCCGCCGTCGTCAGCGTGTAGCCCCCCTCCGCGAGGTCGGATTTGGAGGCCTCGGCGGGTTTGCGGCAGGAAACGGCGGCCATCAGGCAAACCGCCATCAGCCCCCCGCATCGCAGCCATTCACCGCATCCTTGCATGGGCGAACGCTGACAGAGGGTCGCGCGGGGTTCAATCCCCGAATCATCACGGGCCCGGGACGCACAGGCAAATCCATCATGCCGGCAGGGTTTCGGCGATTTTGCGGGCCCAGTCGCGGGCTCGTTCGGCGAGGGAGCGGTCGTCGCCGGCGTAGAGGATGCCGCGGGAGACATTGATCACGTCTGGGGCGGATCGCGCGGCGGCGGCGAGCGGGGCGAGTTCGCCGCCTTGGGCGCCGAGTCCGGGGATGAGCAGCGGGGCATCGGGGATTTTGCGCAGCACATCCGCCGCGTTGGTGAGGCCGACGACGTAGCCGACATCGGTTTTCACGCCCTCCGCGGCGGCGCGTTCGCCGAGCGCGGTGACGAGTTCGAAAACCTGGCGGCCGTCCGCCAGTTGCTGGCGTTGGAAATCGGCGGAGCCCGCGTTCGAGGTCACGGCGAGAAGATAGATGCCTTTGCCTTCCCAGTTGAGAAACGGCTCGATGGAATCATAGCCGAGAAACGGATTCAGGGTGACGGCATCCACGTTCCAGCCGCCGAAGTATCCCTGCGCGTAGTATCTCTGGGTCTCGCCGATGTCGCTGCGTTTGGCATCGAGGATGACCGGCACTTCCGCGGGCATCGAGGCGAGCAGTTGTTCTAACAGCCGGATGCCTTCGATGCCCATGGCTTCGAAATACGCCATGTTCGGCTTGAACGCGGCGGCGTATCCGGCGGTTTCCCCGATCACGCGGGTGAGGAATTCGCGGGCTGCGGCCGCACCGCCGTCACCGGGGCGCGGGTCGAGTCCGACACACAGGCGGGAACCGGTTTGCTGGATGCGTTGTCGGAGGCGTTCGGCGTAGCGCATGGCGCGCAGCATGCCCGCGGAGCGGGGGAGCGGAAGAGAAAAATCCCGAGGCCGGATCCGCGGCTTCCGCGCCGGATTCGCTCAGGTCGCCGGATTTTTCCGGAACGCCCGCAGGCCGAGCACCAGCAGGGTGACGGCGGTGATCGGCAGGACGAAATACATCATCGCGGCCTGATAGGTTCCGAGCGCCTCGTGTTGGGTGGCGGTGAGAATGAGATAGGCGAGATAGGCGCCGTAAAACGCCAGGAAAATGGCACCGTTCGCGCGGCTGATCACATACCCTGCGAAGAAAACCGGCAGGCAGGCGACGGCCACCGCGATCATCACGGGAATGTCGAACGCGAGCGCGGCTTTCGAGACATGAATGCCGTTGGGAGACACCACCGAGCTGATGCCGAGCACGCAAAGGATGTTGAAGATGTTGCTGCCGACGGCGTTGCCGACGGCGATGTCGCGTTCGCCGCGCAGGGCGGCCACCACCGAGGTCGCCACCTCGGGCATCGAGGTGCCGGCCGCGACGATCGTCAGGCCGATGATCAACTCGGAGACACCGAACGATTTGGCGATGACCACCGCGCTGTCCACCAGCCACTTCGATCCGAGCACCAGCCCGGCGAGGCCCACGGCGACGAGAGCGATGTTTTTGATCCACCCGGGAGCGGACGCGCCGGAGGAGAACTTCTTTTCGTATTCGGCCTTCACCTCGGCGCTGTTCTCGCGGCGGCTCTGACGGATCAGGAAGATGGTGTAACTCAGCACGCCCGCCGTCAGCAGCAGTCCGTCGAACATTCCGAGCCTGCCATCCATGCCGAGGAGCAGCAGCAGGACGGAGACGCCGATCATCACCGGCACGTCGAAACGCACGAGTTGCTGGGCGACCACCAACGGCACGACCAGCGCGGCAAGACCGAGGATGAACAGCACGTTGAAGATGTTGCTTCCCACCACGTTGCCGATCGCCAGGTCGGCCTGTCCCTTGTAGGCGGACATCACGCTCACCGCCATTTCCGGCGAGCTGGTGCCGAAGGCGACGACCGTCAAGCCGACGACCAGCGAGGAGACGCCCGCCGCGCTGGCGAGGTTCGATGCGCCACGGACCAGGACTTCCGCCCCTCCGATGAGAAACACAAGACCTAACAGGAGCATGAGAATGGTGGCGGGCGACATGATGTGGAATTCCGGGGGCGCCGGAGGAAAAAGAGCATCCGTTGGCGGCCGCCGATTATCCAAGGAGAAAATCCCGGGCGGTTTCCACCCGCCCGCGAGCTGCCGCTTGCGCGGTGCGCAAAGCCGGCTAACCTGCGCCGATGCTCGGTTGTAAAAACGGAAAGTGCGCGCCCCGCCGCCAAATGGGCGCCGTCGGCGCGGTGAGGGAAATGCGCAATGAGGCCCCCGCGCACCTGGACCATGCGGCTGCGGCATTCCACCTGTCCACCGGCGAACCGCTGCTGGAGGCCTCCCGATCACGGTTGCTGGTGTTGGTT
The DNA here is from genome assembly GCA_025457625.1 of Akkermansiaceae bacterium. Taxonomy (GTDB): domain Bacteria; phylum Verrucomicrobiota; class Verrucomicrobiia; order Verrucomicrobiales; family Akkermansiaceae; genus Luteolibacter. The sequence goes on along the minus strand of JALOUA010000009.1, from coordinate 12,104 downwards.
TTCCTGCGGCATTTCGGCTGCACGTTCACGCGCCAGTTGCTGCGCGGGCTGGAGGACTTCCAACACTCCGCCACCGAGCTGGGTGGCGAACTGGTGCTCGTCCACATGCTCAAAACCGGCGATGAAATCCGCTATCTCGGCGGCCACGGCGACGTTGCCCGCATCGCCGACCCTCGCTGCGAGCTCTACCGCGCGTTCGGCCTCGGCCGCGGCGGCTTTCTCGAACTGTTCGGTCCGCGTGTCTGGTGGCTGGGCATGATCGCCATCTTCAAGGGCTGCGGCGTCGGCCATCTGGCGGGCGACGGCTTGCAGATGCCGGGGGCGTTTTTGTTTCGCGATGGTGAAATCGTGGCCGCCCAGCGTGCCAAATCCGCTTCCGACATGCCCGACATTCCGGCCTTGTTTTCCGCAATACGGGATGGGCGGGCCGGGTCATGAACCTCCGCAACATCAGCATCCGCGTTTTGGCAGCGGTCATCAGCGTGTTGCTGGCCTCCTGCATCGACAGCCGTGAGGAATTCTGGATCGAAGCCGATGGCGGCGGGCGCGCGCAAATCACCTGCACGATTCCGGCCGCGGTCGCCCGCTTGCATGGCGGGGACGACGGCATCCGCAAGCTCATTGCGGATTTCCTTCATGCGACGCCTTCGATCAAGCGCCCAAACCACGAGGTCGTCACCGCGGGCGGCCGGACGACGGTCGCGGTGGAATACGAGTTCGATTCGGCGCTCGACCTGATGGCAGCCAGCTCGCGGGAATCACTCGAACGACTGCCGTCCGCAGCCGGCCATTTCCTTGGCAGGATGCAGGCAGAGTGGAGTGGCCGCAGCTTGGAGATCACCCGGCGGATTTCACCGGGTGAGGCGCTGCCGGGCGCGGCTTTCATGCCCGCATCCAGTCTCGAGGGCCGGCTCGTCACCATCATGCACCTGCCGGTCCCGGCGAGTGATTCGAATGCCACGCGCACGGAAAACCGCGGCCGCACGCTGGTTTGGGAGACCCCGTTCGCAATGGCGGTGAAGTCTCCGGTCACTTACCGCTTCAAAATGCGTGCGCCCCTGCCTTGGAACCTGCTCGGGTGGATCGTCGCGCCACTCGCATTGCTCGGCGGCGTTGTGTGGATCAGGCGGATCAGCGTTCGGGCGGCGGCTTGAGGATTCGCCTTGCGGCTCCCCACTCCGGGCGGAAACATCCGCTCCGCGACGCCCCGCATGTCATTCCCATGTCCGAAACCGAGCCATCACCCAAACTTGATTTCATCCGCGAAATCATCGCCGACGATCTCGCCACCGGCAAACATGCCACGACCATCACGCGATTTCCGCCGGAACCCAACGGATACCTGCACATCGGCCATGCCAAGGCGATCTGCCTGAGCTTCGGCATCGCCCTGGAGAACGCCGCCAGCGGCGCGCGCTGCCATTTGCGCTTCGACGACACCAACCCGGAAAAAGAGGAGAGCGAATACGTCGAGAGCATCAAGACCGACGTCAAGTGGCTCGGTTTCGACTGGGGCGAACACCTGTATTTCGCCAGTGACTACTTCCAGTTCTTCCACGACTGCGCGGTTCATCTCATCAAGGAGGGCAAGGCCTATGTCGATGACGACAGCGCCGAGGAAATGCGCGTCAAGCGCGGCAATCTCACCACGCCGGGCACGCGCTCGGCCTGTGCGGAGCGCACGGTGGAGGAAAATCTCGCGCTCTTCGCCCGGATGAGGGCAGGGGAGTTCAAGGAAGGCGGATGCGTGCTGCGCGCCCGCATCGACATGGCATCGTCCAACATGAACCTGCGCGATCCGGTGCTCTACCGCATCATGCACGCCCATCACCACAACACCGGCGACGCCTGGTGCATCTATCCGATGTATGACTTCGCCCATCCGCTGGAGGATGCGTTGGAGCACATCACCCACTCGCTCTGCACCCTGGAGTTCGAGAACCACCGCCCGCTTTACGATTGGTTCATCGACAATTGCCCGGTGCCCTCCAAGCCGCGCCAGATCGAGTTCGCGCGGCTCAACCTGACCTACACCGTGATGAGCAAGCGCAAGCTGCTGCAACTCGTGCAGGAAGGCCTCGTCACCGGCTGGGACGATCCGCGGCTGCCGACGATCTCCGGCCTGCGCCGCCGGGGTTATCCCGCCAGCGCCATCCGTGATTTCTGCAAACGCATCGGCATGACCAAGTTCAACGGCACCACCGATGTCGCGCTGTTGGAATTCGAAGTCCGCGATTTCCTCAACCGCGAGGCGCCGCGCCGCATGGCCGTGCTCGATCCCGTGAAAGTGGTGCTCGAAAACTGGTCCGCCGAGCCGCTGGACCACGTGGAAGTCCCCAACCACCCGCAGAACCCGGAAATGGGCGTGCGCCGCGTGCCGATCAGCGGGGAAGTCTGGATCGAACGCGAGGATTTCATGGAGGATCCGCCGAAGAAATTCTTCCGCCTCGGGCCGGGCCGCCATGTGCGCCTCAAGGGCGGCCATATCATCCGCTGCACCTCGTTTGAAAAAGACACCGCCGGCAACGTCACCCTCATCCGCGCGGAAATTCTAACAGGCACCGCCGGCATGGACGCGCCCGAGGGCGTCCAGTGCAAGGCGGCCATCCACTGGGTCGATTGCGCCACCGGCATCGATGCGGAAGTGAGGCTCTACGACCGCTTGTTCAGCGTCGAGGACCCCGATGCGGCCGAGGGCGGATTCCTCAGTGTGCTCAATCCGGATTCGCTCAAAACCGTCACCGCCCGGGTGGAACCGTCGCTTGCGGCCGCAGGGCCGGGTTTTTCCTGCCAGTTCGAGCGGCTCGGCTATTTCGTGGCCGACAGCAAGGACCACCAACCCGGCGCAAAACCCGTCTTCAACCGCACGGTCGCACTCAAGGATTCGTGGAGCCGGCAGATGTCCAGATAGGCCAGAAGGTCGTTTTGCACCCGTTCCCGGCGTCACGCGGTTGCCCGGAGGACGATCGACGAACAGAGCGGGCTTGCCGCATCGGATGCGCGGCCTTTAGGTTCCCGCCATGACACATCCAATCGTAGGTTTCGTGGGTGTCGGCCGGATGGGCGCGAACATGGCGCGCAGGCTGGCGGACTTGGGATATCACATTGGTGCCGTGTTTGATCCGCACCAGGCCGCCGCGGCCTCGCTGGCGATCGAACTTGGCAGCCATGCGGCGGAATCGCTGCCGCAGGTCACCGCAGCCTGCGACGTGATCCTCACCGTGGTCACCGACGACGAGGCGATGCAGGCGATTTTCACCGAAGACGGGCCTTCGCTGCTCACCGGCGCGGCGGGCAAGGTGTTCATCAACTGCGCCACCGTCAGCCCGGAGGCGCATGAGGCGGCTGCGGAGGCGGCCGCCCGTGCCGGCGCGGCCACGCTTGCCGCAAGCATGGCATCCAGCATCCCCCAGGCGCGGCAGGGCACGCTTTACCTGATGGTGGGCGGAGACAACGAGGTGTTCGAGCGCGTGAAGCCGTTGCTTGGGGATCTGTCCGCATCGCTGCGGCACGTCGGCCCGGTCGGCCATGCGGCCAAAATCAAGGCGCTGGTCAACATGGTGATGAACATCAACACCGCCGGACTCGCGGAAGGTCTCGGACTCGGCGCGGCCCTGGGCATCGATCTGCTTCTGCTGAAGGAGATTTTCTCACAGACCGGCGCGAACTCGCGCGTGCTGGAAACCGATGCAGATGACATGATCCGGCGCGAGCATGATTGTTATTTCTCCGCGGAACATGCCGCCAAGGACAGTGGCATCGCCAATACCCTGGCCGTGTTGTGCGGTGTGTCCGCTCCCTTGTCGCGCGCCGCGGAAATCCAATATCGCAAGATGTGCGAAGCGGGGCTGGGCGGACTGGACAAATCGGGAATCGCCGAGTTGACATTTCCCAATCGCGTCATATATCCCGAGTCATAGAAAGACAGGAAGCATGAACGACCTTAAAAACACCCACGGTGAGAGATTGGACCACCAATTCCATCCCGGTGTGAGACGGGATTCGCTCGTGATTCTCGGTCATGGCCTCACGGGCAACAAGGACCGGCCCCTGCTGGTGGCTCTGGCGGAGGGATTGTCCGCCCATGGCTGGCCATGTCTGCGGATTTCATTCTCCGGCAATGGCGGGTCGCAGGGGCGTTTTGAGGATTCGACCATCACCAAACAGATCGGCGACCTCAAGGCGGTGCTCGACACGGTGCCGGACTACGTGCGCATCGCATATGCCGGCCACAGCATGGGATCGGCGGCCGGTGTGCTCACCGCGGCCTCGGACATGCGGATCCAATTGCTCATTTCGCTCGCCGGCATGGCGCAGATCGCGGATTTCGCCACACGCGAATTCGCCGGCCTGGTGCCCGGCAAGGACTGCATTTGGGAGGATCCGGCATTTCCACTCTCGCAAGACCTGGTGAATGACATGAAAACCATCGGCTCGGTCCTGCCGACGGTGGCAACCCTCGTGCAGCCATGGTTGATGATCCACGGACAGGATGACGATGTCGTGCCGGTGGCCGACTCGCGCGATGCGCGTGCCGCGGCCAAATCACGCTGTGAACTGCTGGAAATCCCCGGTGCCGGCCATGTTTTTGACGAGGCTTCCCATCCGGAGATCATCGCGGCTTGCGACAAGTGGTTAGGCGAATGGTTCGGGAGGTAGTGGCGACGCATCCCGCGATTCGGGGAAATTCCCCGAAATTCCGGTTTCCAATCCGGTTTTCCCGGTCTTGAATCCCGCCGCCCATGAGTCACCCCACATTCCGCATCGCCATTGGAGCCGATCACGGCGCTTTCGATCTTAAAAACGCCGTCGTCGCCCATCTCAAGGCCGTCGGTCACGAAGTCCATGATTTCGGCACCCACACCGGCGGAGCGGTCGATTACGCGGACTATGCCAATCTCGTCGCCCGCAATGTGGCGGACGGCACCTATGATTTCGGCATCCTCGCCTGCACTTCGGGCGTCGGCATGAGTATCGCGGCGAACCGCCACCGCCACGTCCGCGCCGCCAGCGTGCGCTCGCTGGATGAGGCGATCATCATCCGCCAGCACAACGATGCGAACATCCTCTGCCTCAGCGGCAAATACACCGACATTCCCACCGCCATCGCGATGGCCGACGCCTTCCTCGTCACACACTTCGAGGGCGGCCGCCACGAGCCGCGCATCTGCAAGGCCTCCGGCAGCCGCATCGGGCAGACCGACCCCGCGATCTATGACGCCATCACCGCCGAGGAAAGGCGCCAGCGCAACAACATCGAACTCATCGCCTCGGAAAACTTCACCTCGCCCGCCGTGATGGAGGCCCAGGGCTCCGTCCTCACCAACAAATACGCCGAAGGCTACCCCGGCCGCCGCTGGTATGGCGGCTGCGAAAACGTGGACGTCGTCGAGCAACTCGCCATCGACCGCGCCAAGGAGCTCTTCGGCGCGGAGCACGCCAACGTCCAGCCGCACTCCGGCTCGCAGGCCAACACCGCGGTTTACTTCTCGGTGCTCAAACCCGGCGACAAGATCTTCACCATGGACCTTGCCCATGGCGGCCACCTCACCCACGGTCACAAGGCGAATTTCTCCGGCCGCTTCTACGACGTCACCCACTACGGCGTCTCGCCGGATGACGAGCGCATCAATTACGAGGAACTTGAAAAAACCGCGCGTGAACTCCAGCCCGCGCTCATCACCGTCGGCGCATCCGCCTACTCCCGCGTCATCGACTTCGAGCGCATGGGCAAACTCGCCCGCGAAGTCGGTGCCTATCTGTTCGTGGACATGGCGCACATCGCCGGCCTCGTCGCCGCAGGAGTGCATCCGAGTCCCATTCCCCACGCCGATTTTGTCACCTCCACCACGCACAAGTCGCTGCGCGGCCCGCGGGGCGGCATCATCCTCTGCAAGGAGGAGTTCGCGAAAAAAATCGATGCCCAGGTATTCCCCGGCATCCAGGGCGGCCCGCTCATGCACGTCATCGCCGCCAAGGCCGTCTGCTTCGGCGAGGCGCTCAAACCGGAGTTCAAGGAATACTCTGCGCAGGTTGTTAGAAACGCCCGGGCCATGGCCGCGCGCCTCGCGCAACACGGCTACCGCATCGTTTCCGGCGGCACCGACAACCACCTGATGCTGGTCGATCTCCGCACCAAGGGCCTCAACGGCGCGGAAGCCTCCCACGCGCTCGACGAAGCCGGCATCACCGTCAACAAGAACGGCATTCCCTTCGACACCGGCAGCCCGATGAAACCCAGCGGCATCCGCATCGGCACCCCCGCCGTCACCACCCGCGGGATGAAAGAGACCGACATCGGACAAGTCGCCGATTTCATCCACGAAGCGCTCACGCATCACGCCGACACCGCGGAACTCCACGCCATCCGCGACAAGGTCCACGCCTTCAACCGCGCCTTCCCGATGCCGTGGTGAGGATGAGGATCGTGGATTGTGGCTCAAGATCCAAAGGTCCGCGCTCCAGCTCTTTATCTTCTATCCGCGATCCACCATCCTCGATTTCTCATCTCATGAACCCCTTCCGCGAAGACCTTCTGTCCCGCTCCCCGGCGGAGCCCTGCACCGTGGTGATCTTCGGGGCCACCGGCGACCTCACGCACCGCAAGCTGATTCCCGCGCTTTACAACCTCGCCGTCGATGGCGATTTGCCGACTGGCGTGCGGATTATCGGCTTCGCACGAAGGGAAAAATCCGATGGGGAGTTCCGCGAAGGACTCGCGGAAACAGCTCGCAAGGTCTCGCGCACCGGTCTCGACGACGAGGTCTGGCAACCGTTCGCGGAAACCATCACGTATCATCAATCGGAATTCACCGACACCGAAGGCTACCGGTCCCTCGCGGCAAAGCTCGACGCCATCGATTCCGCGCGCGGCGGCAAGGGCAACCGTTTGTTTTACATCGCCTCGGCCCCGGAGTTCTTCGATGACATATTGATCCATCTGAAGAACGCCGGTCTCAACCGGGCGACGGACGGTTGCTGGGCACGCGTGATCGTGGAGAAACCGTTCGGCACGGACCTCGCCACCGCGCGCCATCTCAACGAAGTGGTCAACGCCACGTTCCAGGAAAAAGACACCTACCGCATCGATCATTATCTCGGCAAGGAAACCGCGCAGAACCTGATGGTGCTGCGATTCGCCAACGCGATCTTCGAACCGCTCTGGAACAGCAAATACATCAGCCACGTCCAGATCACCTGCGCGGAAAACCTCGGCATGGAGGGCGGGCGCGGCGCATACTACGATGGAGCCGGCGCGCTGCGCGACATGGTGCAGAACCACCTGCTCCAACTCCTCAGCCTGGTGGCCATGGAGCCTCCCACCGACCTGACAGCCGATGGCGTGCGCGATGAAAAAGTAAAAGTCATCCGCTCGCTGCGCCAGTGGGACACGCCGGAGAAGGTGGCCGCCAACGTCGTCCGCGCCCAATACACCGCAGGCCACGTCGATGGCAATCCGGTGCCGGGATACCGCGACGAGGACCGCGTGAACCCGCGCTCGAAGACCGAGGCCTACGTCGCCGTCAGACTGCTCATCGACACCTGGCGCTGGAGCGGCGTGCCGTTTTACATCCGCATGGGCAAGCGCCTGCCGAAGAAGTCCACCGAGATATCCATCCACTTCAAGGACGCGCCATGCGTGCTCTTCAACACCCCCTGCGGCGGCGTGCCCGGCGGCAACGTGCTCGCCATCCGCATCCAGCCGGACGAAGGCATCTCACTGCGCATGGTTTCCAAAATCCCCGGCAACAACTTGCGCCTCGAACCGGTGAAAATGGATTTTCACTACGCCACCAGCTTCGGCAAGTCCTCGCCCGAAGCCTACGAGAGACTTTTGTTGGATGCTGTTGCCGGCGACGCCACGTTGTTCGCGCGCCGCGATGAGGTCGAGGAGGCATGGAAGTTCATCGACCGCATCGAACATGCCTGGCATGCGTCGGAAAACCCGCCGCCGATGGCCGGATACACCGCCGGCTCATGGGGGCCCAAAGAAGCCGACGATTTGCTCGCCCGCGACGGCAACCAGTGGCGGCGGCTGTAGGCGCGTTCGTGAGAACGCGGTTCCTGCGAATCTGGTGGGTTGCCAGAGCCGAAAGCAACTGTTATGCGTATCCCATGACCGCTCTGAAACAGCCAAGTTCCATCACTATCGCCGAGTATCTGGCGGGCGAGGAACTCAGTGACGTAAAACACGAGTATCTCGGCGGCGCCGTCCACGCCATGGCGGGTGCCAGCAACCAGCACAACGCGATTGCGGTCAACGCCCTGCTTGTGCTCGGAACCAGGCTTCGCGGAAAGTCCTGCCGACCCTTCAACAGCGACACCAAAGTGCGCATCGAGTATCCGGACCACACGCGCTTCTACTACCCGGATGCGCTGGTGGTGTGTCACCCGAATCCTCCCACCGATCATTTCCAGGACCATCCCGTGGTGGTCATCGAGGTTCTGAGCGATTCCACGCGCCGCGCCGATCTTGGTGAGAAACGTGACGCTTATCTCACCATTCCAACGCTCAAGGTGCTGGTGTTCGCCGAGTCTGAAACCCCCGCCGTCATCGTGCACCGCCGCAGGCCCGAGGGCGGCTTTGCGGTGGAAGCCCACGCGGGACTCGACGCGGTCATCCCGCTTCCGGAAATCGACGCCAGTCTGCCGCTTGCCGAACTGTACGAGCAGGTGGTGTTTTCCTGAGCGGGATCACTCTCAGTTCTGCACCACTTTCACCCGCAGGAAACGCGCGGGCCGGCCGCCCACCGCGGTGCTGTCCTTGATCGTCACCACCGTCCGGTCGGCTTGATCATCGGCGCTCACCACCTGGGCATGGGCGAAACCTTGCGAGGAATTCCATAACTCCGTCCATGTGCCGGTGAGTTGATCGTTCGCCTGCACGATATAAACCATTCCGCTGGTGAATTTGCGCACGGGAAATTGAATCGTCATCGCCCGTGCCGTGGGCGAAACCGCCGTGCTTCCCATCGCCGGAACTTCAGACTGGCTCGATTGCGCGGGATCGCCGAAGAAGGCATACTCCAGCAAATTGTTCAGCCCATCGCCATCGGGATTCTGCAGAGGGCCGTTTTGGCCATTGGGAAAAACCGTGCGCGCCGCCCAGGTGGCGAAGGTGTCGGTGAGATTGACGGCGACCTCCTGCGATGCCGTGAGATGGTCGAGATCGGTCGCCGTGACGGTGAGGGTGGTTTGCCCGCCGCGGAGTCCGACCAGGCGCAGCTCGCCGCTCACGATGCTGGCGGCAGCCACGGTCGGATCGGTATTCCCGGAAATGGCATAAGACAGTGTGGGAATGTTCGCGACAGAGAGGACTTTCACCAGCTTGGCCTGGTCCATGGTTGCGGGCGCGACGGGCGCGTTCATCGGGAAATCCCTGAACTCGACCGGCGTGGCTCCGCCGTTCAGGAAGAGATCATAGGTTGAGCGTGGCAGCGCGTTGATCGCATCCGCGACCGCCATGCCATCGCCCGCCACCCGTCCAAACACCGTGAAGCCGCCGTTTTGAAAATTGAGATTCGCCGAGTTGTCGTCCACGTTGACAAAGAACTGGCTGGTCGCGCTGTTCGGATTGCCGGGGAGTTTTGCCATCCCGATCGTGCCGCGCAGGTTGGAGATGCCGGGTTCGTTGATCACCGGCGGCGTGGTGACGACACTGGTGAAATTGCCGCCCGTGCCCGTGCCGATGAAGCCGCCCGTCTGAACGACAAAGCCCGGCACACTGCGGTGGAACGCCACGTTGGCGTATTTGCCGGCGTTCATGTAGCTCATGAAATTGGCCACCGTCGCCGGCGTGGCGGTGTTGAACAAAATGAAATCCATGTCGCCGAGCGTCGTGCTCACGCGCACCGCGGATTCCGCATCCACGTCAGTGAAAGTCCCGGCCAGGGAGGTGTTGCGCTGGCCGCCCGCACTGCCATTCCACGCGGGAATCGCCGTGCCCGCGACAGGCGGACCGGCGGCAGGGCTGACGCGCAGGGAAAATTGCTGGGTGAGCACGCCGCCATTCGACAAGTTCAACGTATAACTCATCGGATACACGCCCGCTGTGGGGCAAACTCCATTCAGGATGCCGCTGCCGGGATTGAACGTCAGTCCGCCGGGCACCCCGCTGAGCGAGCGGGATATCACGGTGGCGGAGGAAACATGCGTGAAACTGTGGGAAAACGCCGCGCCCTGCAGGCCGGATCCGATGGCGATGCTGGTGATGCCGTCCACCACCGCGCTGGCGATCGTCGAGGTGCCCAGGATCGTGGTTGAGTTGATCGGCCTGATCGCGAAGTCATAACTCTTGCCGGGTTCGATCAGCGGCGAAGCGGCCTGATAGGCCGTGGTGTTGGCTGGAAGGGTCGCCACGATGTCGAACAAAACCCCGCCCGGGCTCCGTAGCAGAACCTGATAGCCGGTTTCATTCAGGATGTTCGGCCATGTCAGATTGACTTTTGCCTGTCCCGGGACGGCGCTTGCGGTCAGCACGTAAGGGTCGGTGGTGAAGGTCAGGACCGGTGAGTAGGCGGAGACGGCGGTGGTGCCCGCGGCGGAGTCGGGAGTGGTGGGTGCCCCTCCCTTGTAGGCGCGGACTCGGAAGGAGAATTCGGTCGAGGGTGCCGTGTAAGGCATGATAGTCGTGTTGAGGGTGTTGGCGGAGAGGGTCGGCGTTAGGATCGTCCACGGACCGGTGCCGATTTTCCGCTCGATGGAGAAACCATTCTCCGAAGTGGATCCCTCTTCCCAAAACAACTGCACGTTGAACGGATCGTATTTGAAGAGTTCGACGTAGATAGGCGCTCCAAGGTCTTCGGTCTTCACCCTTGCGGTGTTGGAGAAAGTGTAACCCGATCCGTTGATGGCCAGTATGGCGAATTGATAATTTTTATTCAACTGGGCGGCGGTCCAGTTGACCGTGAAAGTGCCGCCGGTGGCTGCGGGGGAACTTGAAGCGAAACTGGAGGAGGCGGCCAGGTAATTGTTGCTCCCATCGGTGTTGTAAACCAGTTGCCAAGCGGTCTCATTGGTCGAGTTGTCTGTCCATGAAATGGTGGCTGTGGCGGTTGCTCCGCCAAAATTGAGGGTTGTGAAAGCCCTGCAGTTCACAGGCGCGTTCGGCGCGGCGGCTGCCCACGCGGACAACGCCAGGAAAGACAAAAGCAAGGGAATGATCCGGTTCAATTTTCAAAAAATGGGTTTCGGGTTGCGAGTTGCGCGCGGCACTGAAACCACCTCTTCCGCATCTCTGCAAAGGAAAATATCGCGTCGGTTTGCTCCGCTTTCGTGCGGGGAGGGTATTGGCTGGTCTGGCTCCGGTGGCACCGAGGCAGGCCACAGAAACAAGCGACGCGCCATTTCCATGAGCGACGAAAAAAGGCTCTTCGTCGTCAAAGCATGACGGAACGATGGCGGAGTTTGAGCTCGAGATAGTCCAGATCGCGGTATCCGCAAGCCTTGTGAATCATCCTTGCAATGAGGTTGTTGAACCCTTCGATAAGACCTGATGTCAATCCATGTTTCACGAAGCCACAGACCTTCTTGCTTTGCTGCATGAAGCCTCTTGCGAGCCGCTGGAAGGGAGCGAGTCCGCTGGCCAATGCCATGGCACACCAGTTCTCCAAGGCGCGCATCGCCCATCCCAGCCGCTTGTAAGAAAAGAGCCACCGAAACTGCTCCTTGAGGATGTATGCGATGCTGATGGCCTCGTTGGCTTCAAGCAACCGGTCGAGTTTCGCGCGCGCATCGGCATCAAGATTTTCTTGGTTGCCGAGGATCAGATAGCGCTGGCCTTTGATGAGTTGCCGGTCCTCCTTGCTCGCCTTGCGGCACTGGGTCCGGCGCACTTCATCGACGGCTTGATTGACGTTCATCACCAGGTGGAACCGGTCATAGACGATGTCCGCGTTGGGAAGCCAGGCCTCCACTGCGGCCTGATAGGCTCCGGAACGATCGATGCCGACAGCCTTAATGCCCGCCCGCTGTTCTTCGGTGAGTTGCTCGAAGAACGATTCGACGCATTCCTTTTTCCTACCCTCCTGCATGTGGAGCAGTTCGCCGGTTTCTCCGTTGAGGATCACAGTGACATAGCAATGCCCCTTGCGAACGGACTTCTC
>JALOUA010000008.1 GCA_025457625.1 Akkermansiaceae bacterium | reverse complement strand
GCTGCGCCTCGGAAGTCCAGGCTTTCTGTATCTTGCCATCAGTCGATAATCCTCCTCCTCCGCCGCCTCCACCCACCTTGACCGCGCAATCGCTCAACGTTCAGACCGATGAGGATGTTGCCATCGGCATCACCCTGAGCGGCACCCACTCGAAAGGAGCGGCCCTGAGCTACGTGATCCTGACCCAACCGACTCGCGGCACCTTGAGCGGCACCGCACCTAATCTGACCTATACCCCGATTGCGGGGCAATCCGGTGCGGACAGCTTCACCTACAAGACCAACGACGGGGCTTACGACTCCAACACCGCCACCGTTTCCATCACCATCAACCCGGTAAACAGTGCGCCAATCGCCGCCAGCCAGTCTGTCTCCACCGATGAAGATACTGCCGTGGCCGTTACCTTGGCCGCCAATGATGCCGATGGGGACTCGCTCATCTACACCATCGTCAACGGACCCTCGATGGGCACCCTCTCCGGCACTGCGCCACAACTGACTTACACGCCGCTTGCCAATGTGAACGGCAATGACTCCTTCACATTCCGCGTCGGTGACGGCACCGCAAATTCCAACACCGCCACCGTTTCCATCACCGTCCGGGCCACCAACGACACCCCGCTTGCCCAGTCCCAGGAGGTGATTGCGCTCGAAGACAAATCGGTTGGTATCTCACTCTATGCCACCGACAAGGACGCGGATTCGCTGAGCTACCGGATCGTTGGCGCACCCGCCAAAGGCAGGCTGTCCGGCACCGCGCCGAACCTGACCTATACGCCCGACCGCGATTTGAATGGCAGCGACTCCTTCACATTTGTCGCCAACGATGGCACGACCGATTCCGGGCTCGCCACGGTTTTGATCGCCATCACGCCGGTGAACGACGCGCCGGTGGCGGCGGCCCGTTTTGTCAGCACCGATGCGGACAAGCCTGCCGTGATCGTGCTTTCCGCGAATGACAAGGATGGTGACGCGCTCACTTATGCGATCGTCAGCCAGCCGATGAAAGGCGTGTTGACCGGCACTCCGCCGCGGGTGACCTACACGCCTTATCCGGGTGCGGAAGGCTCCGACTCGCTGAGTTTCCGGGTGCACGACGGCACGGTGAATTCCAACACGGCCAGCGTTTCGATCACCCTGGTTCCGGTGGTGGATCCAAATGCGAACGAGGCGCCGGAATTCCAATTCGAGCGGATCCGCCGGGCGAAGGCCAAGGTGGGTGTGGAATACACCAGCACCTCACTCGCCGGCACCGCCATCGACCCCGAGGGCGAGAGCGTCATTTACACCCGGAGTTCCGGCCCCGAGTGGCTGGTCGTCTCCCCGGATGGCTCGATATCCGGCACGCCGACGCAGGAATCGCAAGGCGTGAACAGTTTCACCATCCGGGCGATGGACGCCGGCGGGGCCTACTCCGAAGCCGCTTTGGAAATCGAAGTGGAATCCAACGGACTGCCGCTGCCATGGACGCTGGCCACCCTCGGCAGCGTGCATGAGCTGTCCGAGGCATCCGGCGACCAGAGTGCCATCCGCCTGCTCAGTTCGGGTGTCTTGGCGGGCACCGCCGACAGCGGACTCTTCGCATGGCAGACGCTCAGCGGTGATGGCGCGATCACCGTCCGGATTCGCGAACTCGAAAACACCGACACCGCCACGCGCGTTGGTTTGATGATCCGCGAATCACTGGCTGCCAATTCGAAACACACCTTCGTCGGCACCGACGGTCGGGGCTACGTGCGCTGGATCCGCCGGACCAAGCCCGATGGTGGCACCTCCACTTCATCCGTTGCCGTTGCCGCGCCGCTCGGGCTGTGGCTGCGCCTCATCCGCGAGGGCACCGTCGTCTCCGCCTTCACCAGCAGCAACGGTTCCGACTGGACCCGCGTGGGCCGGGTGAATGTGGACCTTGGCACGACCTGCTACTTCGGACTCTCGGCCCACAGTGGTTCGGCTGACAAGCTGAGCGCCGCGGTGTTCGACAACATCACCGTCACTCCCTGATTTTTTCAGTTGCTGCTGAAACAACGGCCGCGCGGCATGGAGTGGGACGACTCCTGCCGCGCGGCTTGCGCATGCCCCGCATGCCTCCCTTACTGCCGGGCTTGTCAAACCCCCGCTTCTGGCGAAACTCCGTCGTGGCGTGTTTCCCACGGGTTTTCGCGCCACCGCTCCTCAGCTCTTCATGCAGTTCATCGGCATAGAAATCGGCCATGCCGGCACGCGCGCGCTGGTTTAGGATCTCGAAGCCACCGCGATCCGCGCGGAGGCATGGGTGCCGCATGATTGGATCGAGGGCCTGCCCGCCGGTTACCGCGAGCAAAACCCGGCCGATTGGATCGCCGCCGTGGATCGTGCGATGCGCGAGGTGCTCGCCGGTCCGCAGGTGGATCGGGGCAGGATCTCCGCCATCAGCGTGGCCGGACCGCAGCGCGGACTCGTCCTGCTCGATGAGGCCGACCGCATCGTCCGCCCCGCGAAACTGGCCGGCGACACCTCGGTCAAGCGCCAGGCGGACGAGATCGCCCGCGCCTTCGGCGGCACGCCGGGACTCATCGAACTTTGCGGCCAGGTGCCTGGCGTCGAATCCGCCGCCGCCGAATGCCTCTGGCTCAAACAACACGAGCCCTATCATTTCCAGCGCGCCGCCCATTTCCTCACCGCCCAGGATTTCATCGCCTACTGGCTGAGCGGCGAACGCGCCACCGAACCCGGCAGCGCCTCCGCCAGCGGCCTGCTCGACATCCGCAGCCGCCAGTGGTCGGCCGGGCTTTTGGATTTCATCGATCCCGGCCTCGGCGCGCGACTTCCGCCGGTGCGCCCGTCCGATCAGGCGCGTGGATCGCTCAGGCTGCCGCTCGCAAAAGAGTGGGGGCTCAGCCCGCAAGTGCGGGTGGGCGCGGGCAGCGCCTCGCCGATGCTCGCCGCACTGGCCGCAGGCTGCGTGTCCGACGGCGCGGTGGCGATGGAACTCGGACCCAGCGGTGGGATGTTGGGCGTCGGCGCGCAACCGGTCATCGATTACCGCGGGGAAATCGCACCGCTGTGCAGCGCCACCGAGACATGGCTTGGACTTGCCAGCCATGCGAACGCCGCAGTCGCGCCCGAAGTGCTGCGCCGCCATTACGGATGGAGCGCGGAACAATTCGAAAAAATGGTCGCCAGCGTCACCCCCGGGGCCGACGGCCTGCTGATGCTGCCCTATCTCACTGGCGAGTCGATTCCGCGCCTGCCCGAAGGAACGGGTGTTCTGCATGGCATCACGCCGGAAAATTTCACCCCGGCCCACATGGCGCGCGCCATGGCCGAGGGCGTCGCGCTCGGTTTCGGCTACGCCATGAGCCGGCTGCGCGAACTCGGCTTCGATCCGCCGGAAGTCCGCCTGCTGGGCAACGACGCCTCCAGCGCGGTGACCCGCCGGATCATGGCCGACGTGCTGGGCGCGCCGGTCGTCACCGTGGCCAGCCGCCAGGGCGCCGCCGTCGGTGCCGCCATGCAGGCCGCCGTCGCCTTCTTCCAAAGCTGCGGCGAGTCGCTCGGTTTCGGCGAGATCAGCCGCTATCTCGTCTCCGGCGATCCCGTCGAGCGCTGCGATCCGGACCCGCAAACCCATGCCATCTATCAGGAAATGATTTCCCGCCAGCAATACCTCGTCGATACCCTGCATCCGGCGGGTTTCCTGTGAGCCAGCCGATTTCCCGCTTCCGATGAGTTCGAAAAAAGGCAGTGAAATCCGCGCCAGCCGCAAGTCCGCCATGCTCGGCACGCTCGCCGGATGGACGATGAAACTGCTCGCCGCAACCCTGCGCATGGAAGTGCGCGACCATTGCGGCATCGGCTCGCCCGAAAAAGCCATGCCGCCGGTCATCTACGCGCTCTGGCACAACCGTTTCTTCTGCGTGCCACCGGCATGGAACCGCATCTGCCACGGCCACCGCAAAACCGTCGCTCTAACAAGCGCCAGCCACGATGGCGACATGGTGGCGCGCGCGATGGCCGTCTTCGGCCTCGGCTCGGTGCGCGGTTCCTCCTCGCGCCGCGGCGTGGCGGCGCTCGTCGGCCTCAAGCGCGCGCTGCACGAGGGGCTCGACATCTGCGTCACCCCCGACGGGCCGCGCGGGCCGCGCTACAAGGTGCAGCCCGGCGTCGTCAAACTCGCCGAGTCCACCGGCGCGCCGATCATTCCCATCCACGTCCGCTTCTCCTCCGCATGGCGCTTGAAAACCTGGGACCGCTTTGTCATCCCCCTGCCCTTCAGCCGTGTGGTGGTCACCTTCGCCGAACCCATCCGCCTCACCCGCGGCGTCGATGCCGACACGTTTGAAAACGAACGCCTCAACCTCGAAAACCTCATGATCCAAGGCACCGACGACGCCTGAGTCCATCCACACCCGAAATTCAAAATCCAACATCCCAAATCCCATGACCTCTCCCCGCATCCTTGATGGCAAAGCCGTTGCAGCCGCCGTGCTCGACGAGTGCCGCGCCGAAGCCGCCGCTCTAACCGCCAAAGGCATCGTTCCCGGTCTCGCCGTGGTGCTCGTCGGCGAGGATCCCGCGTCCAAAGTTTACGTCGGCTCCAAAGTCCGCACTTGCGGCGAGCTCGGCTTCCACTCGCGCAAGATCGAACTGCCCGCCGCGACGACGCAGGAACAACTGCTCGAAGTCGTCCGCCAGCTCAACGCCGATCCCGCCATCCACGGCATCCTCGTCCAGTCGCCGCCGCCCGCGCACATCGATGAGCAGGCGATCATCCGCGCCATCGATCCGCGCAAGGACGTCGATGGCTTCCACCCGGAAAACGTCGCCAAACTCGCGCTGGAGGATGCCACCGGCTTCGTCCCTTGCACGCCTGCCGGCTGCATCAAGCTTATGGAAACGGCCGGCATCGCCACCAGCGGCGCCGAGGCCGTCATCATCGGCCGCAGCATGATCGTCGGCAAGCCGATGGCGCTTTTGTTAGTTTCAAAGAAAGCCAACGCCACCGTCACCATCGCCCACTCGCGCTCCAAGGATCTTCCCGCCATCTGCCGCCGCGCCGACATTCTCGTCGCCGCCGTCGGCCGCCCGGAAATGGTCAAGGCCGACTGGGTGAAACCCGGCGCGGTCGTCATCGACGTCGGCATCAACCGCATTGCGGACGCTTCCAAAAAATCCGGCTACCGCCTCACCGGCGACGTCGCCTATGATGAAGTCGCGCCGCGCTGCTCCGCCATCACCCCCGTGCCCGGCGGCGTCGGTCCCATGACCATCGCCATGCTCATGAAGAACACGCTCCAAGCGGCGCGGCAGTTGGGCTGAACCCTTCGCCAGCCCGGCCGGCCGGCCCAGCCAATTGGATGACTCACCCATCAGTGTCGGGTCAGCAGGCAAGGCTCGCGCTTTTTATTACGGATAACTTAAAATTTGACGATTGCTGAGTTTTGATTCACGAAAGAGGTGTTTGCCACCTGTTTCATGCAGCCGCTCCCACTCAGCCCCCTGCCCAGCGCGATTCCGGCGGAGGAGAATCCGCACGTGATGCGCGGCGACGGTGACTTCGTCGATGAAGCGGTCGTGCGCGCGCTGATGGCCGGGCCGATCGTTTCCACGCCGCGCGAAAACGCCCGCCCGGATGTCGCGGCGAGTGGAAACGCGCTGGATTTCGCCGGTTGGTGCCTTCCGAGACCTGCGGCTGACAGCGCAGGCACCCGCCGCCCGAGCCCACCCGTGCTCAACGATCCCGGTGCGGGCCAAGTGGATCGCGGGACACCGCGCCGCTGGCTCGCAGGCGTGGCCGGAGCAGCCTTCGGCTCCCTCACCGCCATGCTCCTGCTTCACCTCCCGGCGCAGCTCCCCGGCGGAAGCGCGACATGCATCACCCTCCGCACGACCAACGCCGCAGCGGTCCGGATGCAAGACGACGGCGGCAGCCGGACATCCGCGCCCGAGTTGACCCGCCTGCTCGATGAATCCCTGCCGCAGCCCGTGGCCGGAGATTGACGCGACGCGCGGCACCGCACACTTTCACCGCGCATGTCTCGCCCGGGTCTCATTCTCAAACTCTCCTGTCCGGACCAACCCGGCATCGTCGCCAAGATCGCCAGCTACTGCGCGATGCACCGCGGCAACCTCGTCGAGTTCAACCAGTTCTCCGACCAGCTCGGCGCGAAGTTTTTCGCCCGCCTCGAAATCGAAACCTCCGAGCTCGCCGTCGATGTGCAGGATTTCATCGACGGCTTCGGCACCCTCGGCCGCTCGTTGCAGGCCGTCTGGCACTTCCGCCGCCTGCCCTACCGCATGCGCACCGCCGTGCTCGTCACCAAGACCGACCACTGCCTCAACGAAATCCTCTGGCGCACCGAACTCGGCGAACTCCCCATCGAAATCACCTCCATCATCGGCAACCGCCCCCACTGCCGCGGCATCGCCGACCATGCCGGCATCCCGTTTCACGAGATCGACATGGACGGCGACCGGCGCGCCGCCGGCTTCACCGCCATCCGCCGCCTGATCGAGGCGCAGGACGTCGAACTCATCGTGCTCGCGCGTTTCATGCAGATCCTGCCGGATGATTTCTGCAACGACTACGCCGGCCGCGTCATCAACATCCATCACAGTTTCCTGCCCGCCTTCATCGGCGCCAATCCCTACAAACAGGCCTACGAGCGCGGAGTGAAACTCATCGGCGCCACCTGCCACTACGTCACCGCCGAGCTCGATGCCGGACCCATCATCGAACAGGAGGTCGAACGCGTGCACCACTTCCACACCCCCGCCGACCTCGTCCGGCTCGGCCGCAACTGCGAACGCAACGCCATCGCCCGCGGCATCCGCCACCACGTCCACGACCGCACCATCATCGACGGCCACCGCGCCATCGTTTTCCCCGACTGAGTGAAATTGCAGGCTTTACAACGCTCCGCCCGGGAATCAGATTTTTCGCCCGCATCGAAGCGTCCGGGAGAGGTGGTCGAGTGGTCTATGGCACCTGATTCGAAATCAGGCGTAGTGTAACAGCTACCGTGGGTTCGAATCCCACCCTCTCCGCCATTCTTCGCTTCCTCGAAGGAAGCTACGAATGGCAGGCCATTGAACTAGACAACCGGAAGCGAAGAATGCCCTTCGTAGCTTCAGCGAAGAAGGGCCGCGCTGCCTGTCTGTAGGGTTCACCCGAAAAACCCCTTCTCCGAGCATGCACTACGCCTACATTTTGTGCTCCTCATCCCACCCGGAAAGCCGCTATTGTGGTAGCACGTCAGATCTCAAGAAGCGACTCGCAGTCCACAATGCCGGAGGCAACGTGTCGACAAGGGCACACCGTCCTTGGAAACTGGCGTGGTATGCCGGATTCCCATCGGAAAAAACGGCACTCGACTTTGAGAAATACCTGAAACCCGCCTCGGGCAAGGCCTTCGCCCGCAAGCGCCTGATTCCGGACCCTCCGCAGTGAACTCGAGAATCCCACATCGCACGTGCCATCTTGATGCAGCGTTTTGCGTGGAATCCGTTGGAAACCGGACATTTTTCTGTCACGGATTGGTGCGTTTGAACCCCGGTCTCCACATGGCTGATTTTTCAATGGCATTCGTCCAGAATCTGGCGGGGTGGTGCCGGATTTCAAGATCCGAGTGAATATCCCTTTGGCTTATAACAAGTCGAGTCGATCACGCTGGCACTCGTGAATTCTTTCAGATACGCGTATCTCCAACCGCCAACCCGATGACTGAAGCTGATACCTGCCGGAAATTCGTCGTCCCTGCTTTGCAAAAAGCCGGGTGGGATGACGACCCGCATGTCATCGCGGAACAGCGCACGATCACGGATGGCAGGATCGTGCCGGTGGGCAAGGGTTTCGTTCGCAAGCCGCCGAAGCGGGCCGATTACCTGCTCTACTTCGAACGAGGGTTCCCGTTGGCCGTGGTCGAGGCAAAAGCCGCATGGAAAACCGCCGGGGCAGGTCTGCAACAGGCGAAGGATTACGCCGAGCTGCTGGGCCTTCCCTTCGCATACGCCACCAACGGGCCGGAAATCATCGAGTTCGATTACCTGCTGGGGCGTGAAACCATTGTTACCTCCTACCCCAGCCCTGATGATTTGTGGGCTCGCTATCGTTTCAGCCGGGGCATCACCGACGACAAGAATGCGGAGCAGATCCTCAGCCCCATCAATTCAGCCGTCAAAAAAGGCGAGCGTTACTACGCCCAGATTGCGATCAACCGCGCCGTCGAAGGCATCGTTCAAGGAACCAGCCGCCAGTTGCTCACCATGGCGACCGGCACGGGAAAAACGGCGGTTGCCTTCCAAATCTGCTGGAAACTCTGGAATGCCCGTTGGAACCGCACCGGGGAATACCGCAGGCCGAAAATTCTCTTCCTCGCCGACCGCAACATCCTGGTGGACCAACCGAAAGACGGCATTTTCGCCGCCTTTGGAGATGCACGCCACAAGATCGAGTCCGGTCAGGTGGTCAAAGGACGGGAGATGTATTTCGCAATCTATCAGGCTCTCGCGGGCGATGCCAACCGTGCCGCGCTTCACAAGGAGTTTCCCCCGGACTTTTTCGATCTGGTGATCGTGGACGAATGTCATCGTGGCAGCGCCCGTGATGATTCCAACTGGCGGGAAATCCTCAAATGGTTCGAGCCTGCCTATCAGCTCGGAATGACGGCCACCCCGTTGCGCGAGGACAACCGGGACACCTATCTGTATTTCGGCAACCCGATCTACCAATACACCTTGCGCCAGGGCATCGAGGATGGGTTCCTTGCCCCCTACCGCGTCCACCGGATCATCAGTGAATGGGATGCGGCGGGCTGGCGGCCCAGCAAGGATGAACTCGACCGCTACGGCCGCGCCATACCGGACGAGGAATACGGCACCAAGGACTTCGAACGAGTCATCGCCCTGCGAGCCCGGACGAATGCGATTGCGCACCATCTCACGGAATTCCTGAAAAAGACCGACCGCTTTGCCAAAACCATCGTCTTCTGTGTCGATCAGGAGCACGCCGACGAAATGCGGCGTGCCATCTCCAACCTGAATCACGACCTCGTCCAGCAATACCCCGACTATGTCTGCCGGGTGACCTCCGACGAGGGAGACATCGGGCGCGGTCACCTTGGCAGGTTTCAGGACGTGGACACAACAAGCCCCGTCATCCTCACCACCTCGCAACTTCTCACTACCGGCGTGGATGCACCCACCTGCAAAAACGTCGTGCTGGCGCGGATCGTCGGTTCGATGAGCGAGTTCAAGCAGATCATCGGTCGCGGAACCCGTGTGCGCGACGACTACGGCAAGCTCTGGTTCTCGATTCTGGATTACACCGGTTCCGCTACCCGGTTGTTTGCCGACCCCGATTTTGACGGCGACCCCGCGCAGGTGACAGAGGAAGAACTCAAGGAATACTGGGAAGCTCAGAGTGTGAAAGAGGAACCCACTCCACCGGTTCCAAATCCCGAGCCTCAGCCGCCCGTCATCGTGGATCCTCCCCCGCCCGGCGAACGCCGGAAATTCTACTTCGATGGCGGCAACGTCGAAATCGCCGCGCACCTCGTCTATGAACTCGATCCGGATGGCAAACAGCTCCGGGTGATCCGTTATACCGATTACGCGGGAGAAAAAGTCCGCACGCTATTCCCCGACGTAAAGGAATTGCGGAAACAATGGTCCGACCCAGCAGCACGCACCAAAATCATCGAGTCGCTTGCCGAGCGTGGCATCAGCTTCGATGAACTCGCGGAAGCGGCCGGCCAACCGGAAGCCGACCCCTTCGACCTGATTTGCCATCTCGCGCACAACGCCCCATTGCGCACCCGCCGCGAACGCGCACACGCTCTGCGCACCGACCGCAAGGATTTCTTCGGCCAATACTCACCGGAAGCACGCCAAATCCTCGAAGAGCTATTGGAGAAATACGCGGAACACGGCACCGCACAGTTCGTCCTACCCGATGTGCTGGACGTGCCGCCGATCTCCGACCATGGCCAGCCTGGCGAAATCGTCCGTCTCTTCGGTGGAGCCAAGGAACTTCGCGAAGCCGTCACCCAACTTCAGACACTCCTCTATTCCGCCTGATCCATCATGCCTGCCAAAAAAGCCGCCGCCGCCAAACGCGCCCGCAAAGCCCCTGTCGAACTCACCACCTCCCAACGCCTCGGCGCGGTCGTCAAATCCGCACGTGACATCATGCGCAAGGACAAAGGCCTCAATGGCGACCTCGACCGGCTGCCGATGCTGACGTGGATCATGTTCCTGAAATTCCTCGATGACCTGGAACAGGAACGCGCCATCCAAGCCGAGCTTGCGGGAGAAAAATTCAAACCCTCCATCGAGAAGCCCTACCGCTGGCGCGATTGGGCGGCGAATCCCCAAGGCATCACCGGTAACGAGCTGCTGGCATTCATCAACAACGACGAATGCATCCGCCCGGACGGCACACGCGGCCAAGGACTTTTCGCTTACCTCCGGTCACTCGATGGTAAGAGCGAAAGTCGCGAGGTGATTTCCACGGTGTTCTCCGGGGTGGATTCCCGCATGCGCTCGGGCTACCTGCTCCGCGACGTCATCGACAAGATCGGCTCCATCCACTTCAACTCGTCCGAGGAACTCCACACCCTCGGCACCTTGTATGAAGGCATGCTCCGTGAAATGCGCGATGCGGCGGGCGATTCCGGCGAATTCTACACTCCCCGCCCGGTGGTCCGCTTCATGGTGGAAGCGACCCACCCGCAGCTTGGCGAGGTCATCGAAGATCCAGCGGCAGGCACCGGTGGATTTCTGGTAGAGGCATTCGTCCATCTTTCGAAGCAGGTCAAAACCGTCAACGACCGGAAAATCCTCCAAACCAAATCACTCCAAGGCGGTGAGCCGAAGTCGCTGCCCTATCTGCTCTGCCAGATGAACCTGCTGCTGCACGGACTCAACGCCCCGCGCATCGACCCCGGCAATTCGCTGCGCCACAAGCTCACGGAAATCGGTGACAAGGAGCGCGTGGACGTGATTCTCACCAATCCGCCCTTTGGTGGAGCAGAGGAAAAGGGCATTCAGGACAATTTCCCCGACGACAAACGCACCGCCGAAACCGCCCTGCTCTTCCTCCAGCTCATCATGCGCAAGCTGCGCCGGGGATCGAAACCCGGCCGCGCCGCGGTGGTCGTTCCGAATGGCACGCTCTTCGGCGATGGCGTCTGCGCCCGCATCAAGGAAGATCTGCTCAAGGAGTTCAATCTGCACACCATCGTCCGTCTGCCGAACGGCACCTTCGCGCCCTACACCGGCATCCCCACCAACATCCTGTTTTTCGACCGCAGCGGGCCGACCAAGCACGTCTGGTATTACGAGCACCAGCTCCCAGAAGGCCGCAAGAACTACACCAAAACCCAGCCCATCCAGTTCGAGGAATTTTCCGAGTGCCTCAAATGGTGGGGCAAGCGCAAGGAAAACGAACGGGCGTGGAAAGTGCCTGCCAAGGAGTTGCTAGAAAATGGCTGCAACCTCGACCGCAAGAACCCCAGTGCCAAGGAGGACATCACCCACCTGCCGCCGCAGGAACTGGCGGCATCCATTCTCAAGAAAGAACAACGCATCGCCGAGATCGTTGCCGGAATCCAAAAACTCCTCGCCAAGCCCTCGAAATGAACTTCGACCTCCTCGTCCAGTCCATTGCCGATGTCCACCGCGAGATGCAGGCGCGGGCGGTCAAGGCCGTCAACGTCGGCCTCACCCTGCGCAACTGGCTCATCGGTGCCTACATTTCCGAATACGAACTGCGCGGCGAGGACCGGGCGGCGTATGGGGAGAAGCTGATCGTGAATCTCGCCAAATCGCTGAAAACCCGGGGAATCGTGGCCTGTGAACAGCAACGATTGTCAGGCTATCGCCTTGTTTATCGGGACTTTCCGCAAATTTGGGAGTCAGTGACTCCCGAATTGGAATCGCTTCTTCCGAATGCGTTGCGCACCACGGGTGCTGAACCATTGGGAGAGATTCACCGGACGCTGTCCGGTGAATCTCCTGCCGACACGGCAATTGTGGAGGCTCCGTCTCCACAATCCACTGTTGAACCAATTCACCGGACAGCGTCCGGAAAATTGCAGACACCCGGCAGGATTCTGCTCGAACGCCTGTCCTACAGTCACTTGGAGCTTCTAGCGCCTGTCGCCCACCCCCTCAAACGCACCTTCTACGAAATCGAGTGCATCAAAGGCGGCTGGTCGGTGCGCGAGTTGAAACGCCAGATCGGCGCGCTGTATTTCGAGCGCTCCGGCCTGTCCAAGGATCCCGAGGCCCTCGCGCGCCTCGCCCACGACGCGGCGGAGACGCAGACCACCGCCCACCTCATCCGCGATCCCTTCATCTTCGACTTCCTCGGCATCCCGGCCGGCGAGGCGCTCACCGAGTCTGTGCTGGAAGACGCCCTGATGCGCCACCTCCAGCGCTTCCTGCTCGAACTCGGCCGCGGCTTCTGCTTCGAGGCACGCCAGAAACGCATGCTCATCGGTGGCGAACACTTCTTCTGCGACCTCGTATTCTATCACCGCATCCTCAAGTGCCATGTGCTCGTCGAGCTGAAGGTCGATCACTTCCGCCACGAACACCTCGGCCAGCTCAACTCCTACCTCGGCTGGTTCCGCGAAAACGAGATGCAACCCGGCGACCAACCGCCCGTCGGCATCCTCCTCTGCACCGAGCAGAACAGCGAGCTCGTCCGCTACGCCCTCGCCGGACTCGACCAACAACTCTTCGTCTCCCGCTATCAACTCGAACTCCCCGCCACCGCCGAAATCGAAGCCTTCCTCAAACGCGAACTCGAACAATGGAAGGAATCACGGGAATGAGCAGGGAATGGAAAAATGTTAGGTTGGGGGAGGTGCTGTCCCGGACTGGAGACACAATTGAGGCCGATCCATCCCGAGAATACCGCGAAATCACCGTCAAACTTTGGGGCAAAGGAGTCATCGAACGTGGTCGCGTATCTGGCGCACAAGTAAACGGTCGCCGGTTTGTGGCGAGAACTGGAAATTTCATCGCGTCTCGGATTGATGCCCGCAACGGCGCAATGGGGCTGGTTCCAGAATCACTGGATGGTGCCCTCGTCACCAATGATTTCCCACTCTTCGAAGCGAACAAAGATCGGCTCGATTTGGACTATCTGGGATGGCTCAGCAAAACCGCTGGATTTGTGGAACTATGCTTGCGTGCCAGTGAGGGAACGACGAATCGCGTCCGCCTCAAGGAAGAGCGCTTCCTCAATCTTGAAATCCCCCTCCCGCCACTCACCGAGCAACGGCGGATCGTCGCCCGCATCGAGGCCCTCGCCGCGCAGATCGAGGAAGCGCGGAGACTGCGCAAGGAGGCGGTGGTGGAAGCGGAGGCAATGATTCGATCACAGGTCAGCCAAATCGACCAATCACTTCGCGAAAAAGCACCGTTAACGCGAGTCGAACTTCTGGCAATGCGTGAGCGAGGTTCGATGCGGAGTGGTCCATTTGGAAGCGCACTTCTTCACGATGAGTTCGTCGCGAGTGGGATTCCAGCCGTCGGAATTCAAGATGTTCAAGAGAATCGATTCGTGTTAAGTCGACGTTGGAACGTAACCCCAGATAAAGCCAAGGAACTCGCTCGCTACCGAATCAGGCCTAACGATATTCTCATTACTGTCATGGGCACACTCGGAAGAGCATGCGTAGTGCCTCCAGAATGCGGCGAAATGGTATCCACTAAGCATATTTGGACATTATCTCTCGATCAATCGTTGTGCTTATCTCGATGGCTCAGTTATTGGTTTAACTTTTCGCGGAAGATGCGCGAAGAGCTTTTGGGACAAACGACAGGAACCGCGATCCCAGGACTAAATGGTGAGAAGATTAAGAATGCTCAGATACCAAACATCCCCGTCCTCGAACAACGCCGCATCGTCGCCGAACTCGACGCACTACAAGAACAGGTGGACACGCTCAAGCACCTCCAATCCAAAACCGCCGTCGAACTCGACGCCCTGCTGCCCGCCATCCTCGACCGCGCTTTCAAGGGAGAGCTTTGAATTTCAGTCATGCCTGCAAAGAAGACCGCCAAACCCACCTGGGCCGCCATCCGCAAACACCTCAAGGATCTTGAGCCCGAGGCCTTGTTGTCGCTGATCAAAGACCTACATGATTCCTCGCCCGGCAACCGGGATTTCCTGCAAGCCCGCATTGCCGCAGCAGCGGGCGGCGGCGCGGCGCTGGAGAGTTACCGCAAGCGCGTCACCGAGCCCTTCTATCCGGCGCGCGGCGAGCCGAAGCTGAAACTCGGCGAAGCCCGCAAGGCGATTCGCGAATACCACAAAGCCACCGGAGACGCCGCAGGCACCATCGAGTTGCTGCTCACCTATTCTGAAGCTGGAGCGGAGTTCACCAATGACTTCGGCGACATCGACGAGCGCTTCTACGACAGCCTCTGCTCCGCAATGGACGACCTTGCCGCCCGCGTTCGCAAGGAGGGCGTAACCGCGTGGAACACGTTCTCCCCGAGACTGGAAAAACTGGTCAGTAGCACCCATGGCATCGGCTGGGGTTACCACGATCACCTGTCCGGTGTCTTCGATGAACTGGAGAATCATTTCAACAACCGCTGAACCATGGCTTTCACCACTCAACAAACCGCCGATATCGAATCCGCCATGGCGGATTTCATGATCAAACACCGCCCGCCCGAAGAAATCCGCGACAAGCTGGACCTCGGCTGGCGCATCGAGGGACAAAGCGTGGTGATTTATTCCATCCGTCCGCTCTGGCGCAATGAGAGCCAGAAGATCGAGGAACCGGCTGCCAAGGCCACCTACAACCGCAAGACGAACCGCTGGAAGATTTATTGGATGCGTGCGGATTTGAAATGGCACTCCTATCCGCCTCATCCGGAAGCGGTGTTTTTCGACGAGTTCCTCGCGGTGGTGGACGAGGACGAGAACTCGTGTTTCTGGGGCTGACGCGCGCGCCGGTTCACCGATCTAACACCGCTCGAAGATAAGACACGCCACTTCATCATCCTGCATTTTCAAAAGGGCGCGGCGGCGAAACGTCCGCCCACTTCATCAGGCATCCATTTCCATGGATCCACGCCTTTTTCGTCGAAGACGGCAAGGCCGATGACACCCACGTTGCGGTGGTCGCCATGGCGGAGGTTGGCATACGAACCGGCCACCGTCGAAAAGCGGAAACTGGCGACGCGGTCCGGCGAGGTGCGCCAGCCCTTGATTTCCAGCGTCTCTCCCGGTGCGATCACATAACCTCGTTTGGCATAACCGGCGGCCTTGCCATCGATCACGTCGAGTCCATCAACGCTCATGACCAGTTCAAGCCGGCTTTTGCAGAGGTTTTTCACGATGATCGAGTAGTCGGATCCCTCGCGGCCGACGATGAAGCGCCGTCCGCCATAGCTGTCACGCCAGGAGTGGGTTTCATACGCCGGCAGGTAGCGCATGCCGCTGCGAATGCCCCATTCGACGCGGTTGCCGGCGATTTTTTTCAAGGCGTCGGCCCGCGAGGCGTGGCCCGCCATGGCCTCGAAACCCTCGCGATCGTTGTAATAGACGACACCCGTGCCCGCCGGAGACGAGGCGGCCCGCAAGAACGACTGCCGGTTCCACTCCGAATGGATGCTCTCACCGTAGCCTGTGGCCAGTCCGGGGCGCTCCTCGGCGGCACGCTTTGACGGCTCGCGCCTGGCGGTCTGCGGGCTCGCGGATGGCTTCAGCGGCCTGCTCTCCACGTAGTCGGCGGATTCCCTCGCGGCGCTTGTGTAGGGCGGTGTTTCAAAGTTCGTCGCGCAGCTCGCGAGCCACAGCGCCGCCGTACCGGCGAGCATCGCTTGAATCATCCCGCGCAGGGAGCGGGCCGTCATTGGGGTGGTTTGCTTTCGCATAGTGCTGGAAAAACAGCATTTGGGATCGGGGTCGTCAACCACCAAATGCTACTTTTCCAGCATTTGGTGCTTGCGCGGTGTCGGTGGGCTGTCAGGATGCGTGTGAAATGAGCGATGCGGAGGCAGTTCTGGCAAGGCGGGAGCGCGAGGTGATGGCGATTTTGTTTCGTCGTGGCGAGTCGACAGCGAAGGAAATCCAGGAGGAGCTGGTGGATCCGCCGACGTATTCCGCGGTGCGTGCGCTGCTGGCAACGATGGCGGGCAAGGGTTTGGTGAAGACCCGCAAGGAATCGCGGCGCTATGTGTATCGGGCTTCGGTGCCGGAGAAGAAGGCCAAGCAGTCGGCGCTGCGGCAGTTGTTATCGACGTTTTTCGACGGGCGGCCGGAGAATCTGGTCGCGTCTTTGCTGGATCCCAAGGATCAGTCGCTGAGCGAGGAGGAAATCCGCCGCATCAGGGATTTGATCGCAACCGGAGAGGACAAATGATCACGCCCGCGGTGCTGTTGTTTTCACTGGTTGCGGCGGCATGGGTGTGGCTGGCGGGCTGGCGCGACAAGGCGCGCGACCCCCGCCTGACGCTCGCGGTGTTGGTTTTGCTGGCGGGTTTTCCGCTGTTGTCGTTCTTGCCCAGGATCGAGGTGGCGGGCGTGCCCGCGGCGGATGTCGCGTGGGCGGCATGGCTCGGTTGGGTGTGGGCTGCGGGGGCCATGCTTTTTTCGCTGCGCCTGGTAGCCGCCCTGGTGCAGCTCGCATTGTGGCGGCGGCGGTCGCGGCCGGTGGTTGATCCGGATTTCGCCGGGCATCACCCTGCAATCCGGATTCTCGACGGGTTGAACTGCCCTGTGGCCGCCGGGATCATCCGCCCGCTGATCCTGGTGCCGCCCGCGTGGCATGAATGGTCGCCGGACTTGCGAAAAACCGTGATCGCCCACGAGGCGGCGCATCATGCGCGGCGCGATCCCTTGTGGCGGGCGCTTGCGGCGGTCACCTGCACGCTGCACTGGTTCAATCCGCTGGTGTGGTGGATGGCCGCACGGCTGGCGGAGCAGTGCGAATACGCGTGTGACGAACGGGTGGTGAAAAACGGCAAGCCGGCAAAAGGCTATGCGCGTGATTTGTGTGATGTGGCCTCGGTCTGCCGGGCGCCGGCGACGACTCTGGCGATGGCAAGCCACCGCGGGCTGGAAGGCCGGGTGAGGCGGATGCTTGCGCCGCCACCCGCGGGATCATCGGCCGGCCTTTGGTGTCTGGCCGTGCTGGCGCTGATGAGCGCGGTGGTGCTTGCCATGATCGAGCGCAGGCCGGAGGACTTCGTGCCCGCGTTGGATATCGACGAAATGCGCACCCGGCTCGGCGCGAATCCCTTTCCAGCCAACGGTGCGGGTGACATCGAATGAATGCGGCGGCTTGTGGAGGTTTGCCAGACGGGGTCCGGGCGGTTAGGTTCGCGCCATGCGGCAGACCGACCCGACGACCGACACCCCGATGGGTGAAATCCTTGAGATGCTTCCCGGCGCGCGGCGGGCGCTGTTCGCGCGCCATCATCTCGGCGGCTGCCAGAGTTGTGCGTTTTCCAACGAGGAAACACTCGCCCAACTCTGCGCCCGTTCGGAGCTTCCCGCGGACGAGGTTCTGGCATATTTGTTGGAAAGCCACGCGCACGATCTGGAAATGCTGATGGAGCCCGCCGAGGCCCGGGAAAAACTTTCCACGCTGCGCCTGATCGACATCCGCACCCGCGAGGAGCACGAGGCGGTGGCCATCGCGGGGTCGGAGTTTTTCACGCAGGATCTCCAGCAGCGGCTGTTCGCGGGAGATCCGGAAGCGCGGCTTCTGCTCTACGACCACAGCGGCCGCGACGTGCTCGACCAGGTCGCGTGGTTCCGCGGCCACGGCCTGAAAAACACCTTCGCCCTGCGCGGCGGCATCGACGCCTGGAGCCGCGAGGTGGATCCCTCGCTGCCGCGCTACCGCATTGAAACCGGCGGCTGAGCGGGGGTTGTTAGAGAAAATGAGGCAAAAAGTCCTTCGACATGGCGGGTTTGCCGTGTTGGCTAGGGGCATGAGCAAGCTGATCATGGTATCGAACCGCTTGCCGGTGAGGATCGAGGCGGATGGCTCGGCGAGCCGGACCGAGGGCGGGCTGGCCTCCGCGCTGGAGGGAGCGGATCTGGAGCAGGAACAGCTCTGGGTCGGCTGGCCGGGGGGGGCGGTGGAGGATTTCGAGGACGTGGAACGGGTGACGGATGATTTGCGCCGCATCGGCGTGGAGCCGGTTTTCCTCACGCGTGACGAAGTGGACGGGTTTTACGAGGGATACTCGAATTCGACGCTGTGGCCGCTGATGCATTACATGATCGAGCGGGCGAAATTCTCGCGAAACTGGTGGGCTGCCTACCGCGCGGTGAACCGGAAGTTCGCCGAGGTCATCATGGAAGCGGCGGATGACGGTGATCAGGTGTGGATCCACGATTATCATCTGTTCCTCCTGCCAGCCATGCTTCGTGGTGGCAAAAAGGAGCTGAAGGTGGGATTCTTCCTGCACACGCCGTTCTGTTCGAGCGAGATTTTCCGCGTGCTGCCGGACCGGGTGGAACTGCTCAAGGGCCTGCTGGGCGCGGACCTGATCGGATTCCACACGTATAACTACCTGCGCCACTTCCGCTCCGCGCTGCTGCAAGTGCTGGGTTGGGAATCCGAGATGGAGGGCATGTGGCACGACGGCCGCGAGGTGCGCATGGGCGTCTATCCGATCGGCCACAACCACGCGGGTTTCGAGCGCGAAATACGCGACCCGGGCTTTGCGGACCTCGTCGCCAGCCATCTGCGCGACCTCGCGGGCAAACGCATGATCCTCAATGTCGAGCGGCTCGACTATACCAAGGGCGTGCCGCAGAAGCTCGCGGCGATGCGCCGTTTCCTCGAGAGCAACCCGGACAAGCGCGACGACGTGTTGTTCGTGCTCATCGCCGTGCCTTCACGCCAGGGCGTGCGCGAATACGACGATCTAACCGAGGAGGTGCAGCGCGAGGTGGGCGCGATCAACGGCGAGTTCGGCAAGGTGGGCCACGCGCCGATCCAGTTCCTGCACCGCGGATTTCCGATGTGCGACCTGGCCGCCTTCTACGCGCTGGCCGAGGTCTGCATGGTCACGCCGCTGCGGGACGGGATGAACCTGGTGGCGAAGGAGTTCCTCGACTGCCAGCGGCCGGAATTTTCCGAGCGTCCCGGCGTGTTGATCCTGAGCGAATTCGCCGGCGCGGCGCACGAGCTGTCCCACGCGCTGCATGTCAATCCGCACGACGTGGACCAGGTGGCGGCCGCGATCAACCGCGCGCTCGAGATGCCCGATGACGAACGCCTCCAGCGCATCGGGATGATGCAGAAGCGGCTGCGCAAACAACACAGCGGCGTCTGGGCCAGGCGCTTTCTCAAGGAGCTCGATAAAGCGCAACCCGGCGAGGGACGCATCGAAATCATGGAACTCAGCCCGCTGGCGGCCCGGCTCGGAGAGATGGCGCGGGAGCGCGGAGCGCTCGGTCTTTTCCTCGATTACGATGGCACGCTGCGCCCCTTCGTGGACGTGCCCGACCAGGCGGTGCCGGACCCGGAGCTGCCGGGCCTGCTGCGTGATCTGGCCGGCTGCCGCGGCGTCTCGCTGGCGGTGGTCAGCGGGCGCACCGCGGAGTTTCTCGAAAAACACCTCGGCGGGCTCGGCGTGTCGCTGATCGGCGAGCACGGCTATCGCTGGCTCGAACACGGCACCGGCGAGTGGGAGCTGTTCAACCCCCACGTCAACACCGAGTGGAAAAACGCCATCCGCGAACACCTCGAACAAGCGTCGCTGTTGACTCCCGGCACCCATGTCGAAGAGAAACAGTCGGCGCTCGTCTGGCACTACCGCAAGGCGGACCCGGAATTCGGCCTGTGGCGGGCACGCGGCCTGCTGGAGGAACTCACCTCGATGGCCGCCAATCTTCCCGTCACCGTCCACCATGGTCAGAAAATCGTGGAAATCTCCAGTCTTCAGGTCAGCAAGGGCCTGGCGGTGGACCACCTGCTGCGCGCGTGGGACTGCCGCGCCGCGCTCGTCGCCGGTGATGACCAAACCGATGAAACCATGATCACCCTCGCTCCCGAGGGAGTGGAGTTCTTTTCGGTGAAGGTGGGCGCGGGACCCACGCGGGCGGCTTACCGCACGGACATCCCGGGCCTGCGCTCCTTTCTCGAAGAACTCCGCAAGGTCCTGCGGCATTGAAACCCGGCACCCATGAAAATCGACCCGTCCCGTCTAACGGATGACTATCACCTCGGCATGATCGGCAACGGGCGCACCTGCGCCCTGATCGACGCGCTTGGAAAAATCGTCTTCTGCTGCCTGCCGGCGTTTGATTCCGGCACCGTGTTCGCCTCGCTGCTCGATGAGGAAAAGGGCGGCTCTTTCGGCATTGAAATGACCGGCGGCGGAGTGACCGGCCAGATGTATGAAAAGAACACCAACGTGCTGGTGACTTCCTTCGAAGGACCGGACGGCGCTTTCGAACTGATTGATTTCATGCCGCGCTACACATCCGACGGCAGGGCCGGCGCGGCCGACGACATCGGGCCGGACGTGGTGAGGAAAATCCGCCACCTGCGGGGCGCTCCGCGCATCAAGGTGCGCTTTGATCCGCGGATGGAATACGCCCGCAGCGAGACGCGGGTGGCGCTGGAGCCGTCCCGCATCAAGGCCACCACCGGCTGGCCCGGCGAATATGGCGCGGTTTATGAGTCGATGTATCTGTGGACGAGCCTCGACGCGGAGGCGGTGCGGAGTGGAACTGAAACAAGGCTGACGGGGGACGCGTTTCTTTTCCTGAGTTATCATGACAAGGTGCAGGTGCCGGACATGGATCTGGTGGACCTGATGCTGCAGCGCACGCGCGCCTACTGGATGCTGTGGTCGGCGCGCACCCACCTGCCGCGGCAATACCGCGGGGAGGTCCTGCGCAGCGCGCTGGTGCTCAAGATGCTCCAGTTCAGCCCCACCGGCGCCTTTCTCGCCGCCGCCACCACCTCGCTGCCGGAGACCATCGGCGAGGAGCGCAATTGGGATTACCGCTTCTGCTGGCTGCGCGACGCCTCAATGACGGTGACGGTCTTGAACCGCATCGGCCATTCCTACATGGCCACCGCCTTCATCGACTGGATGATGAAAACCGTGCCCACCAAGGACGACTCGCTGCAGATCATGTATGGCATCCGCGGCGAGAAGGAACTCACCGAGCGCATTCTGGGCCACTTCGCGGGGTATCAGGGATCGCGCCCGGTGCGGGTGGGCAACGCCGCCTACATCCAGGAACAACATGATATCTTCGGAGTCGTCATGGATGTCATCCACCAGGACCTGCTGCTGCGCCAGCGCACGCCGGAAGCGCTGGACCGCATCTGGACGCAGGTGCGCTCCATCGCGCGCACCGTCTCGGCCGCATGGAAGGAGCCGGACCGCGGGATCTGGGAAATCCGCGGGGAAAAACGCCATTTCGTTTTTTCCAAGGTCCTCTGCTGGGTGGCGCTGGACCGGGCGATCAGGATCGCCATCATGCTGGA
This sequence comes from Akkermansiaceae bacterium, assembly GCA_025457625.1. Taxonomy (GTDB): domain Bacteria; phylum Verrucomicrobiota; class Verrucomicrobiia; order Verrucomicrobiales; family Akkermansiaceae; genus Luteolibacter. The sequence continues at coordinate 8,681 of JALOUA010000008.1, read as the reverse complement.
AAAACACGAGTGGGCGAACGCGCGCCGCCCGCTGTTGGAGCAAATGCACGCGGACATCCTTGCACGCGGATGGAACGCGGAGAAGGGGGCCTTCGTGCAATCCTACGGCGCGAACGATCTGGACGCCTCCAACCTCCTGCTTGCCGAATACGGCTTCATCGAGGCCACCGATCCGCGGTTCATCGCCACCGTCGAGCGCACCCAGGCGGAGTTGTGCGTCGATGGGCTGATGTACCGCTACCGCAACCAGGACGATTTCGGCGAGCCGCAGAGCGCCTTCACGGTGTGCTCGTTCTGGCTGGTCAAGGCGCTGGCCTCCATCAGGCGCCGCGAGGAGGCGCGCCGGCTTTTCGAGACGCTGCTGGATGCGGCCAACGGACACGGCCTTTACGGCGAGGATCTCGACTTCAAAACCCGCCGCCATCTCGGGAATTTCCCGCAGGCCTACAGCCACCTCGCGCTCATCGATTGCGCGCTGACACTCTCCAGGGACGAGGATAGCGACCTGATCCAGGCGTGAGGTTTCACATCTCCGGCAGCCGCGCGGCGAGCAGTTTTTCGACGTGCTTGGCCAGCATGTCGGCCTCCAGATTCACGGCCTGACCGATGCGCGCGGCATGGAGATGGGTGTTCTGCCAAGTATGCGGAGTGATCCAGAAAACCGCTTCGTTTCCGTTCAACCCGGCGATGGTCAGCGATATCCCGTCCACCGCCAGCGAGCCCTTGTCCACGCACAGGCGGTGGATTTCCGGCGGCAGCGAGACGGCGATGATGTGATCCTGGCCGCTGGCTTCGAGCCGCGTGAGCGGGCCGGTGGCATCCACGTGGCCCTGCACGAAGTGGCCGCCGAAGCGGTCGCCCAGCTGCATCGCGCGCTCCAGATTGACGCGCGATCCGCCGGCCAGTCCGCCGAGCGAGGTGACCCGCAGCGTCTGGGCGAGCAGGTCGAACGAGGCGGTGGTGTTTGTCAGATCCGCCACGGTCAGGCAGCAGCCGTTGACAGCCACCGAGTCGCCCGGCGCGAGTTCGGCGGCGATGGGCGTCGCGATGGTCAAACGCGCCTGTTCGCCGCGGCATTCGAGGGCTGCCACGGTGCCGACGGTTTCGACGAGTCCGGTGAACATGGCGCGGTCAGTGGGGTGCCTGGTGTTGCTCCACGGGTTTGCCCGGGGGCTTGAGGGGATCCTTCTCATCCGCATGGCCGCTGGGCAGGAGCATGAAGCAGAGATAAGCAATGATCGTGGGAGTGATCGCGCCCAGAAACAGCCCGAGCGGCGAGACGCCGTCCTTGAAGAAGCGCGAGAGGATGCTCTGGCCGGCGGGGTTGGGCGCGTTGGCGATGACGGTGAGGCCGCCGCCGGTGACGGCTCCGGCGACCACGGCGTATTTGGCGGTCATGCTGATGCCGTCCACCTGCGCGGCGAGATAAGTGATGGCCGCGTTGTCGTTAAAAGCTGTTAGAATGGTGGCTCCCAGCATCAGTGTCTGGTCGGACAATGACTTGATGACCGGCGCGATCCACCACGCCTGGCAGCCGCCGTGGATGACCAGCGCGGCGAGGAAGAAGCCGACCAGGATGGGGCTGCGCAGGGACACCTCGTTCTGGTGGTGGCGGGTGGCGATGATGAAGGCGAGGAAGAACAGGAAACCGCCCACGAACAGCACCGGGAAGTGCGCGGTGTAAACCGTCCAGAAGAGGAAGCCGATGTGCACGGCGGTGATCCACAGCGGGATCGGGTTTTCGCGCTCCTGCCAGGCGGCGGGATTGCTTTTCCCGTCCTCGACGCCGTCCATCAGGTCGGACACGCGCAGCAACTGCTTGCGGAAATACAGGTAATACAAGCCGCTGGCCAGCAGAATGCTGGTCATGGCCTTCCAGCCGAAGTGCTCGAACATGAAGGGTGTGGTCCACTCCCAGACCGAGGCCACCATCAGGACGGGCGGCGCGGCGAAATTCGTCAGCGTGCCGCCGATGGAGACGTTGACGAACAACAGGCCGAGCGTGGCGTAGGCAAGCGCGGGCGGCGGATCGAAACGGTAGAACTTTCTCGCCAACAGCAGCGCGCCGATCGTCATGGCGGCCGGCTCGGTGATGAACGCGCCGAGCAAAGGAGCGATGATCAGCACGCTCAGCCACCATGCCGCCGGGGTGCCATTGCCGATGCTGGCGGCACGGGACATCATTTTTTCCGCAAAACGAAGCACCGGCCGGCTCGCCGCGATGGCCATGATGATGACCACGAAGATCGGCTCGACGAAGGTGCGGTCATGGCTGAGGTAGAGTTCGAAATCCAGCCACGAGTGGTAGTGGATGGCGGCGCCGGCCAGCACGATGACCCACAGGCCGAAGACCGCCTCGATCTCGCCGAGAAAGTGGAAAACCGTGCCGAGGAAGGAAACCTCATTCACGCCGTCCGGATGTTCGGCGTCGCGCACGCCGCGCAGCCTCACGGCCTCGTCGTGGCGATGCTCATACTTGTGGGCGAGCTTGATGAAAAACCCGGCCGCGAAGGTATGGATGATCGCCAGCAGGAAGATCACGGTGGCCGCGACGTTGAACGGGTCCGTCTGCGCGCGGGACTTGAGGATGTCCATCAGCCCGCCCTCGACCGGCGGGTATTTCTCCGCAGGGATGGGGAAAGAGGCGTATTGCCTGCTGCCATCCGCCAGCTCGGGGAAATGCGGCTGGAATCCCGCGCCCATCGAGACCGCCGCAGTGCCCAGGCTGATGAGGGTGATGGATAGGAGGATGAGTCGTTTCATGGCCCGTGCGGGGGGCTTCTTAGGAGCCGCCGGGGGCTGCGGCAGCCCGGATTCCCTTGACACATCCGGCATTCCGTTTGTTGGTGCCCCCGCTCCGCGCCAAAGCCTGTCCACGCATGCCCATGGAACCGTTCTGGATCATCCTCGCACCGCTCGTCGCCTCGCTGGCGGCTCCCGGAATCGTCCGGGCGCTCGGGCCGGGCCGGGCCGGCGTCGTCCTGGCGGCGGTGCCGTTCTGGATCGCGGGCTGGCTGTTGAAAGACGCCTTCACGGGTGCGGCGGCGGCGGAGTGGAGTCACCCGTGGCTGCCGGCCCTGGGGGTCGATCTCGCGCTGAAGGTCGGCGGGTTCGAACGGCTGTTTTTGTTTCTCGTGAGTTTCATCGGCGGGTTGGTATGCATCTACGGCGGGTCCTATCTCTCCGGAGATGGCAAGGCGGCGCGGTTTTTCGTGATCGTCCTGATGTTCATGGCCGCGATGCTGGGGGTGATTGCCGCGGATGATCTGATCCTGACCTTCGTGTTCTGGGAGCTGACCAGCCTGACCTCGTTCCTGCTGGTGGGATACAAGTTTTACGACATGGCGGCGCGCAAGGCGGCGCTGCAGGCGCTGTTAGTGACGGCTGCGGGCGGTCTGTCATTGCTGGCCGGGTTGTTGTTGTTGACCCGGATCACCGGCGAAACGCGGATCTCGATGCTGGCGGCGCACTCGGCGGAAATCGCCGCCAGCCCGCTTTTCGTTCCCGCGCTGCTGCTGGTGCTGGGCGGGGTTTTCACCAAGTCCGCCCAGGTCCCGTTCCACTTCTGGCTGCCCGGCGCAATGGCCGCGCCCACCCCGGTGAGCGCCTATCTGCACTCCGCGACGATGGTGAAGGCGGGTGTCATCCTGCTGGCGAAACTCTCGCCCGCGATGTCCCAGACCGAGCTCTGGGGATGGATTGTGGCGCCGGTGGGCGCGCTGACGATGCTGACCGGCGTGGTGATGGCGATCTATCAGACCGATCTCAAGCGCCTGCTCGCCTACTCGACGGTGAGTGTGCTGGGCACACTGGTGATGCTGCTGGGGTTCGGCGATTCGTTTTCGTTCAAGACGGCGATGTTCCTGGCCCTGGTGCACGGATTTTACAAGGGAGCGCTCTTCATGGTGGCCGGCACGGTGGATCACGCCACCGGCACCCGCGATGTCAACTCGCTCTCGGGCCTGCGCAAAAGCATGCCCTGGCTCGGAGTGGCCGCGGCGGCCGCCGCGCTGAGCATGTCCGGCGTGCCGCCGACGCTCGGCTTCATCAGCAAGGAGCTGCTCTACGAGGCGAAACTCTCGCTGCCGTTCGCCCGCCACTCCGTCGCCGCACTCGGCGTGCTCGCCAACGCGCTGGCGGTTGCCATCGCGCTGATTGTCGGCGTGCGGCCGTTCCTCGGCGGTCATGGTTCCGCTCCGGTCACGCACAAGCCCGGTCCCGGCATGGTGCTGCCGCCGGTGGTGCTGGCGACTCTGGGCCTTGCCTTGGGACTGGTTCCCGGATTGCTGGACAGGGTGTTGATTTCTCCGGCTGCGTTGGCGCAGGGGTTCGATCCGAAAACCGCCAAGCTCACGCTCTGGCATGGTTTCACTCCGGTTCTGGCGCTGAGCGTGATCACGCTGCTGCTCGGCGCCGCGATCTTCCTCCGTCGCGAGAGGTTCGCCTTCCTCGGCCGCGCGGTGGATGCGGTGAAACCCCTCACGCCCTCGGCAATCTATCAGTCCGGGCTCGACGGGCTGTTGCGGGCCGCCGCCTATCTGACCGACTGGATCCAGCACGGCCAGTTGCGTGTCTATGTGCGCATCACCCTGCTGGCGGCATCGCTGCTGATCCTGCTCGGGTTGTGGCACGCCGTCGGGGATTTCTCGCTGACGACGATGGTGCCCCCGGGTTTTTTCGAAACGATGGTGGTGCTGTTGATGTCCGTCTCGGCGATTGCCGCGCTGGTGGCGAAAAGCCGGCTTGCGGCGATCCTCTGCCTTGGCGGAGTGGGCTATTCGGTGGCGTTTTTATTCGTCGCCTATGGCGCGCCGGATCTCGCCATCACCCAACTGCTGGTCGAAACGCTCACGGTGGTGCTGTTCTCCTTCGTGATCCTCAGGCTGCCGCAAATCCGCAATATTTCGCGCCGCCGGACCCGGCGCCTCGATGGCGCGGTGGCGGCCATCGCCGGGCTTGCGATGACTCTGGTGGTATGGAAATCCGTCCACGTGCGCACGCATGAATCCATCTCGGCGGGCATCATCGAGTGCTCCGCCACGGAGGCCTACGGCCGCAACGTGGTGAATGTCATCCTGGTGGACTTCCGCGCGCTCGACACCATGGGTGAAATCCTCGTGCTGGCGCTCGCCGGTCTTGGTGTCACCGCGCTGTTGGCGCGCAAGCGCGTTCTGTCGCGAATCGAGGATCCGCTCGGCGAACACGCCGCCGCAGGTGAAACCCGTCCCGTCAACCCCCACGTCAAAACCCGATGAATGACCCGCGCCAGAGCATGCTGCCGGCCGCCTGCCGCCTCGTGGTTCCCACGATGGCGGTGCTGTCCGTTTATCTGCTGTTGCGCGGCCACAACCTGCCCGGTGGCGGTTTCATCGGCGGTCTGGTCATGGCCAGCGCGCTGGTGCTGCGGACGATGGTGGATCCGAAACGCGAGCCGAAAATCGATTTGATCACCCTCTCCGGCGCCGGCCTGCTGGTGGCGCTCGCTTCGGCGGCGATGCCGCTGTTCACGGGGCGGACATTTTTCACCGGCCTGTGGGGTGGCGAGATCTGGCTGCCCGCGATCGGCAAGCTGAAACTCGGCACACCGCTGCTCTTCGACATCGGTGTCTTCATCGTCGTCACCGCCGTGGCCGCCAAACTGCTGCTCGTCCTCATGGCGCAATCCCGCACCCGCGACAACTGACCATGGAAAACCTCCTGCCCATCGCCATCGGCATCTTGTTCGGCTGCGGATGTTATCTCTGCATGCGCCGCAACATCGTGCGCGTGCTGCTCGGCATCATGCTCTTCAGCCAGGCCGCCAACCTGCTCATCTTCACCGCCGCAGGGCTGTCCACCGGCAAGGCGCCGATCATCCCCGGAGACGCGCTCACGCTCAGCGGCGCGCATGCCGACCCGCTGCCGCAGGCGCTGGTGCTCACCGCCATCGTCATCGGCTTCGCCGTGCTGGCATTCGCCATCGCCCTGGTGCTGCGCGCCTATCACAAGACCGGCAGCGACGATCTCGACACGTTCAGGAAATCCGACCAATAAGCCATTTTCGCCCGACTGATGCCCGCCGATCCACCACTCATCGCGCTGCCGCTGGTTCTGCCGCTTCTTACGGCAGGCATCCTGCTTTGTCTGCGCCACGCGCATGAAAACCTCCGCCACGGCGTCAACATCGCGTCCTGCGCGGGATTGCTGGCGGTGGCGGTGATGATTGTGGCGCGCGTCTCGGATGCGGGGGTGCTGGCCCTGCACTCGGGCTCGTGGCCCGCGCCCATCGGCATCACGCTGGCGGCGGACCACCTCACGGCGGCGATGGTGCTCATCACCGCGGTGACCGGTCTTGCGGTGGCGGTCTACGCGGCGGCCGCGGGCACCGGCAAGTTCCGCGGTTACTTCACGCCGCTCTATCAGGCGCTGCTGATGGGGGTGAACGGTTCGTTTCTCACCGCCGACCTGTTCAACCTGTATGTCTGGTTCGAGGTGATGCTGATGTCCTCCTTCGTGCTGGTGGCGCTGCCCGGCGGCAGGGCGCAGCTGGAGGCCGCCGTGAAGTATCTGACGCTCAACTTCATCGCCTCCGCGTTCTTCCTCGTCGGGCTCGGCGTGCTCTACGGCATCACCGGCACGCTCAACATGGCGGATCTCTCGGTGAAACTCGTGGCCGAGCAGCAAAACGATCTCGTGCTCTCGACCGCCGTTTTGTTCCTGGTGGCCTTCGGCATCAAGGCCGGGGTGTTCCCGTTTTATTTCTGGCTGCCATCGTCCTATCATGTGACACCCACGCCCGTTGCCGCCATCTTCGCCGGGCTGCTCACCAAGGTGGGTGTCTATGCCTGCGTGCGGGTTTTCACCCTGGTTTATTCCGCGCATCAGGACTTCCTGGCCATGATCCTGCTGCCGATCGGCGTGCTGACGATGATCACCGGAGTCTTCGGCGCGGCGAGCCAGTTTTACATCCCGCGCATCCTTTCATTCCACATCATCAGCCAGATCGGATACATGATTGTCGGCCTCGGGTTTTTCACCCGCGGGGCATTGGCGGCCACGGTGTTTTACATCGTCCATCACATCCTGGTGAAAACCAACCTGTTCCTGATCGGCGGCATCATCGGTCGCCGCACCGGCACCCAGGCCCTGGCCAAAACCGGCGGCCTCTATGCCAAGGCACCATGGCTCGCGGTGCTGTTCCTGATCCCCGCGATGTCGCTGGGCGGTATTCCGCCGCTGTCCGGATTCTTCGCCAAGTTCGCACTGGTGAGGGAAGGCCTGCTGCTCGGCCAGTGGGCCGTCATCGCCGCGGCGCTGGCGGTGGGGCTGCTCACGCTTTATTCGATGATCAAGATCTGGAACGAGGCGTTCTGGAAAAACCCGCCTGCCGGCGACCGCCTGCCGGACCGCAAGGTGCCGGCGATGATGCTCGCGCCCGCCGTGGCGCTCGCGGCCTGCACGGTGGCATTCGGCCTGTTTCCGGGTGTCTTCATGGATTTCTCGCTGCGCGCCGCGGATCAATTGATGGACCCGTCGTCCTACATCGAGGCGGTGCTCGATGCCAACCCCCCCGACTCGCCATGAAACTCATCCACGCACTGGTTTTCGTGCTGATCTACCTGCGCGAGATCGTCCTCTCCACCGCGCGCATCGCGGTGCTGGTCATCTCGCCCAAACCGCGGCTCAACCCGTGTTTCGTCGAAGTCCCGCTGGATCTGCGGGGCGAACTGCCGCGTTTTCTCTTCGCCTGCCTGATCTCGATGACGCCCGGCAGCATGAGTGTGGGGCTGGATCAGGAAAACCACGTGCTGTTGGTGCATCTGCTCGATGCGCCCGATCCCGCCGCCGCCGTGACCGAAATGAAAGACGTGTTCGAACAACCCCTCATCCGGATATTCGGCCGCGCATGAGGCAGCCCCACAAGCCATGATTCCGTTCTTCTGTTATCCATTGCTCGCCATCGCGCTCGGGCTTGCCGCCTGGCGGTTGTTCCGCGGTCCCACCGCCGCGGACCGCATTCTGGCGATCGACCTGCTGGCGGTGACCACGGCCTCGGCGGCGCTGCTGCACGGCATCGAGTCGGGCGAGCCGGTCTTTCTCGACGTGGTGGTGGTGCTCGGCGTGATTGTGTTTTTCGGCACGGTGGCCCTGGCAAGAACCCTGCTCCGCCTACCCTGAAGCCATGAAAGAAATCCTGATAGAAACAGCGTGCGCCGCCGGAGCGCTGGCAGTCTTCCTCGCCGCGCTCGGCCTGGTGCGCTTCCCGGATTTTTTCACCCGCGCCCACGCGGCGACCAAGGCGAGCGCGTTCGGTCTCGGCATGCTGCTGGTGGCGCACGTGCTGGTGTTTCCGGACATGAACGTGGTCTTGAAATCGGTCTTCTCGCTGATCGCGCTCTTTCTCACGCTGCCGGTGGCCTCGCAGGCGCTTGCGGATGCCGTCAGAAGGAAAGGTGGGGACAAAACGCCGGGTGACGCGGATTTTCCGGATTGAATCACGGCACGCCTTGCGGATGCTGCACACATGATTCATCTGGACGCCAACGCGAGCACGCCGCTGCTGCCGGAAGTGCTGGAGGCGATGCTGCCGTGGTTGCGCGACGGCCATGCCAACCCCTCCGGCTCCTACGCCGGAGCGCGGCGCGCGCGCGAGGCCATCGAGCAAGCGCGCGCGGAATTCGCGGCATGGATCGGCGCGGAGG
>JALOUA010000173.1 GCA_025457625.1 Akkermansiaceae bacterium | reverse complement strand
ATGGGAAAATGAACCACGGATAAACACGGATGGACACTGATTACAAGAGACTTGTGGAAAATTCAACTTTCATCCTAAGGGTGAAAAACCAAGCATTCACAACTCTTTGATTATTTGTGTGAATCTGTGTCCATCCGTGGTTCCATTTCTTTTTTTAGGATCATGCTCGTGCCGCCCCATCCTTGCAAGACAGCCCAGATGCAGACCCGCTCCATCCCGCGCCGCCAATTCCTCAAGTCCGCCGGCATCGCCCCGCTGGCGGCCTGGTGCGGAAAGCTCTCCGCCGCACCCGGTTCGGAAGCGCCGGTTCCCGACGCCCTTTTCGAATCCAGCAGCCCCGAAGTCATCGCGCTGGCGGAACGCGTGATGGAAAAGTGCGTGCTCGCCAAAATCATGCCACCCGCGCCACCGCTCAAGCGCACATGGATCGTGCCCGGCGGCCCCTATTACCTTGGCCAGTGGATCTGGGATACGATGTTCGTCGTCGACCTGCTTTCGATGCTGCCCGGCCGCGAACAAATGATCCGCGACATTTTCCGGAACTACTGGGACTTCCAGGACAGATGGAACGAAACCGCGCCCGAACACGCGCGGGACATGATTACGGTGGCCATCAAGACGGAGCCGCAGGAAGTCCGCCAGTTCTCGCAAATCCCGATCCTCGCCTGGGGCGTCGAGCGCGTCTATCGGCGCAATCGCGACAAGCAACTGCTCGAACAATGCCTCGCCCGCCTCGAACGCTTCCACGACTGGTATTGGCGCGAACGCGATCTCCATGACAACGGCCTCATCACCCTGGGCGCCTACACCGGCATCCTCCAACACGCGCGATGGGAAACCTTCGACTACGAATGCAACATGGACGACATGAAAATGACCGTCCACCCCGTGCGCAAGGGCCCGCACGAGGGGCCCTGGTATGCCGACATCTGTGTGCCCGGCAACACCGCCTATCTCATCATGGGCGAGCAAAGCCTCGCGCGCCTCGCCGATATCATGGGCGACTCCGCCATGGCGGCACGACGCCGGAAGCGCATCGGAAAAGGCATCGCCGCCATGCGCCGGCACATGTGGGACGACAAGGCCGGGACCTTCCTTTCCGTCAGACGCGACTCGCTCGAAAAAATCCCCGTCGCCACCATCGGCAGTTGGATCCCGCTCACCGCGGGCGTGCCCACCGCGGAGCAGGCCCGGCGCATGGCCGGGGTGCTCGCTTCGCCCGCATGGCAGACACCGCTGCCCGTGCCCACCGTGGACCCCACCGACCCGCGGTGGAAACCCGACGCCTTCTGGCGCGGCGATGTCTGGCCGTCCACCAACTATCAGATCGCCTCCGGCCTCGCCGCATACGGCCACCACGAACTCGCCGCCGACATCGCCGACAAAACGGTGGCCAACGCCATCAAAAACGGCATCAGTGAACATTACCACTCCGTCACCGGAAAAGCCCTCGGCGTCGCCGACTACTGCATGAGCTGCACCCTGCTCACGATGATGCTCGATGGCCTCACGCGGAGACACACGCTGCGCCAGCGCGCCACAAACCGGCCGGACAAGCCCTGAACCTCAACCCGGAACGCGGCCTTCAGTCCGCGGCCCGGGCAGCCGCATTTGGCATGGCAAAGGGCGGCAACGCGTTTAGCATCCACCCGTGCACGTTCTCGTCACCGGTGCCAACGGCTACATCGGCTTGCGGCTGACCCAGGCGCTGTTGGAAGCCGGCCATGAAATCACCGCAGTCATCCGCGACCGGCGGCGCTTTCCCGTGGCCAATTTCGGCGAAAACGAATCCCGGCTGCACATCGCCGAGGCGGACTTTCTGGATGCGGCGACGCTGCGCGATCTGCCGCCGCAAATCGATGCCGCCTACTACCTGATCCACTCAATGGGCTCCGGCGGCGACTTCGCCCGCAGGGAGGAACAGTGCGCGGCCAGTTTTTCCGACGCGGCGAAAACGCTCGGATGGAAACGCATCATCTATCTGGGAGGCCTCGCCGCCGACGAGGGGCCGCTCTCGGAACACCTTTCATCCCGCCGCAGGGTGGAGGAAATCCTCCGCGGGTCTGGCGTGCCGCTCACCGCGCTGCGCGCCTCGATCATCGTCGGCTCGGGCTCGGCATCGTTTGAAATCATCCGCGACCTCGCCGAGAAACTGCCGGTTCTCGTCACCCCGCGCTGGGTCCACACAGCGTGCCAGCCGATCGCCATCCGCAACGTGCTGGATTACCTGACCGCCATTTTGCAGCACCCGGAGACCGCGCACGGATCCTATGACATCGGCGGACCGGATGTGATGAGTTATCTCGGCCTGATCAAGGGATACTGCGACGTGCGCGGCCTGAAGCGGATTTTCCTCCCGACCCGCCTGCTCAGCCCGCGGCTGTCGTCCGCCTGGTTGTGCCTGCTCACCTCCACCTCGTTTCCCCTCGCACGCAGCCTGGTGGACTCGCTGACCCACGAGACGGTCTGCCACGACCTGAAAATCCGCGAAATCATCCCGCTGGAACTGCTGAGCTACCGCGAGGCCGTCGAGCGCGCCCTCGCCCGCATCGCACAGAACCACGTGCCTTCAAGCTGGATCGACTCGCTGGCCGCGGGCACGCTTTCGCCCCGGCTGTTCGACGCGATCAAGGTGCCCGAGCACGGTGTTCTAACAGATACACGGGTGGTTCCGCTTACCGCGCCGCGCGGCGAAGTCGTCTCCCGCATCTGGTCGATCGGCGGCGCCGCCGGCTGGCCATCGATGAACTGGGCGTGGAAACTGCGCGGCATCGCCGACAAATTCGCGGGTGGCATCGGCATCCGCCGCGGCCGCCGTCACCCGGAGGAACTGCATGCGGGCGATTCACTGGATTTCTGGCGCGTCCTGCTGGCGGACCGCACGAAGGGGCGGCTGATGCTTTATGCCGAGATGAAACTTCCGGGAGAGGCATGGCTGGAGTTCTCCATCGAGGATGCGCCGTCCGGCGGTCAGATGTTGCGTCAGACCGCCACCTTCCGCCCGCAAGGTCTGTTAGGAAGGCTGTACTGGCTGGCGGTCCTGCCGTTTCACTGGCTGCTGTTCCCGCGGATGGCGCGCCAGCTTGCGTCGGGATTGCGGCTTGCGCGGGCCGGATTGCCGGACACTGTGAATCGTGATCCTTAACCCGTCCCGCACGGCCGCGCTCGGACAGCTCGATGAGTTCATCCCCATCGCCGGGCTTTATGCGCGCGACCGGAATCATGTGAAATCCGGGCACCCGTCGGTCTCCCGGCTGTCACCCGCGATCCGCCACCGCTTGATCCGCGAGGAGGAAGTGGCGGCGGCGGTGTTGCGGGCCCATCCGTTCAATCGGGTGGAGAAATTCATCCAGGAGGTTTTCTGGCGGCGATACTGGAAATCATGGCTGTCGCTGCGTCCGGATGTCTGGAGCGATTTCCGCGATAGTCTCGGCAATTTGACGGAAAATCCCCGGGTGCGGGAAGTCGGGGATGCCCGGTCCGGGAATCCGGTGATCGACCATTTCGTCAGCGAGTTGGTGGGCACCGGATACCTCCACAATCACGCGCGAATGTGGTTCGCCGCCTGGTGGGTGCATGAGGCCCGCCTGCCGTGGCAGAGCGGGGCCGCGTTCTTTTACCGGCATTTGCTCGATGGCGATCCCGCTTCCAACACCCTGTCATGGCGCTGGGTGGCGGGTTTGCAAACTCCCGGCAAAACCTATCTCGCCCGCCGCTGCAATCTTGAGAAATACCTGGCTCCCGAGCTGTTGGAATCACTCGCCGCAGGCTTGGCCGCTTTCGAGAACCCAAGCGCCCTTCTGCCTGAGGCCGTTGCCAAACCGCCGATCACCCGGAAAGATTGGCCGCATGAGAACCTGACTTCATCCCCGGCGACCGGGCTTTGGATTCATGAAGAGGATCTCTCGGTGGAGCACTCGCCACTTGGAACGCAGTGCTTTTCATCCATCATCGTCACTGGTGATGTGGCGAACTGGGACAACCACCGGTTCCCGACTGCGAAACGGCAATGGCTCGCGAATGCCCTTGAGGATGCCGCCACGCGGGCCGGGATGCGATGGCAAATCCCCGCGTCGCTTGAAATCCAAAAACCCAACGGCGAAGCACTCGTGAACTGGGCAAAAGCGAACGCACTCGCCCAAGTCGTGGCCATGCATCCGGACATCGGCCCCTTGCATGACTCGTTGCCCGCGCTCCGTGCCAGCCTTGCCCAAGCCGGCATCCGTCTCGTCCTCACCGACCGCCCGGAGGATCTGCGGATCCGCCACTTTGCCAGCGGCGGCTTTTTCCAGTTTTGGGAACGGCTGAGGAAGACGTTTGTTGCAAACCCACCAAAGAAAACCTCATCAAGGGATTCACAACTCCCGATCGATTTTCCCGCATGAAAATCCCCCTCCTGCTTCATGTCGCAATGATGACCGTCGCCACACCCATTTTGTCGGGATCGGCCGCGGCCCGGCCTCTTGATGCTTACCGTGACGTGAACCGGTTGATTGTCCTCTCCCTGCCCAACCATTCATCCGCTGAAAAAGTCACCAAGACCCTTGTCATGCGGCGCCTGCAAATCGGGGAGCGCGACTTGAAAATCATCGATGTGTCTGAAGGACGGCATCGGGTTGCCACCGCGTTGAGACCCGCGCCCGGGCAGACCGAGGCCATCCGCAAGCATCTGGGCCTCGGTGCGGGTGAGTCACGTCAGGTGTTCATCCTGATCGGCAAGGATGGTGGCGAAAAAGCACGCAGTCACGGCACCCTCGATCTTGAGAAATGGTTCGCACTCATCGATGGCATGCCGATGCGGCGGGCGGAAATCCGGGATCAGGAAAAAAACAAATGAGCCGGTCCGGACGAACCTCCATGAATGGCGTTGAAAAAAAGAACCTGCCGGAAAAGATCTGCCCGCACTGTCGGCGGCCCTTTGCATGGCGCAAAAAATGGGCGCGTGATTGGCAGAACGTCGTGTATTGCAGCGATGCCTGCCGCAAGCGCAAGACCACTCCGAAGTGATGCCCGCCCTCCTTATCCAAAAATCCCGCCAGCCAGCCATGCCATCGATTTTCCACACCAGCACCCCGCTTGATGCCAGCGCGGAAACCATGTTCGAATTCCACAGCGATCCATCCAATCTCACGGTGGTCATGCCGCCGACCTTGCGGCTGGTCAGTGTGAAAACGGACGGACCGGCGCAAGAGGGCCGCCTGATCGAGCTGCATTGCCGGGATTGGTGGGTCGTCCCCATGCGCTGGACATGCCGCTGGAGAACGGTGCGCCACCCCGATCTGCTAGAAGATGAGATCGTCAAAGGCCCGTTTCCCCTCTTCATCCACCAGCACCGCTTCGAGGCGCTCGGAGCGGACCGCTGCATCATGCACGACACCCTCACCTACCAGTGGGGGCGCTCGTGGTGGGGCCGCCTGGTTTCCGAAACGGGCGTGCGGTTCTATCTAACACTTCTATTCAAATACCGCCACCACCGCACGCGGAAATGGGCGCTCGCGCACGGCAAGGGCTGACTATCGATGCCGATGGCGCGAAAAATCGACGACACCAATCCTGAAACCGGGCCACGCTCGCGCTCTGGCTTGTTCAATTCCCCTCGAGAGCGGCGTAGACCTGATCGAGGCTTTCCCTCAGGAGCCAGGCGCGGCGGGTGTCATCCCCGATCGCACCCAGTTCCTTGACCCGCTCGCCAAGCGCCCGCCGGAGAGCGGCGTCGAATGACGGATCCGCGGCAAGCGCTTTCATGCAATCCTGATAGATGGCCGCGCAGCCGGCGTGGTCGCCGCGGTTGAAAACGGCCACGCCACGGGTGATCGCCGCTTCGATCCGTTCGGCGGGACTCGGGCTGTCCAGGTTCCTTTCCTTCTTCGCATCGGTTTTCGCCTCCGGAAGCAGGACCGAATCGATGACATGAATCACGCCGTTGTCGGCCTTGATATCGGTTTGCAGAATGGTGGCTTGGTTCACCTTGAGGCGACCGCCGTCGATGGCGAAGCGCAGTTCGCCACCGCCAAGCGCCTTGGCCTTGCCGGCATTGAGCGCGTCGCCGGCGGAGACTTTTCCCGGGATGGCGTGGAGTGCGAGAATGGCACGGAGTTGGTCGCGGTTTTCGGGTTTGAGCAGGCTTTCGACGGTTCCGGCCGGGAGGGCCTTGAAGGCGGCGTCGGTGGGTGCGAGCAGGGTGAGTGAATCATCGCCCGTAAGCGCCCCGCTGAAACCGGCCGCCTCAACGGCGGCGAGCAGGGTGCCGAAGGTGCCGGCACGCTTGGCAACGCTGGCGAGGTCGTTGGCAGGTTCGGGAGGCAGGATCACGGAGTCGATCACGTGGATCACTCCGTTGGCGCAAGCAAGGTCGGCTTCTAACAGGGTGGCCTCGTTGATTCGCACGCGGCCTTCGGCAAACCGGATGTTGACCGGTTCGCCGAGCAGGGTCCCGGCACTGCCGGCCTTGAGGGCGTCGGCAAGACCCACCGAACCCGCGATAACATGGTATTTGAGAACCGACTGGAGCTTGGCGCGGTTCTCGGGCTTGAGCAGCTCGTCAAGCGTGCCTTCCGGCAGTTTGGCAAAAGCCTTGTCGGTCGGCGCGAAGACGGTGAAAGGGCCGTCGCCCTGGAGCGTCTCGACCAGACCGGCCGCGCCGAGCGCCTTGGCCAGTGTGCCGAAGCGCCCGTCGGCCGCGGCCGCCGCGACCACGCCGGGCTTGCTTTCGGCACCGCCATAGGTGCGGATCCAATCGACCCGCAATTCGAAGGGGCCTTCCTTCTTGTCGGCCAGGATCAGGCCGAGGCGGCGGATCTTGGCGGGGTCGAAGGCCTTGTCCGGCAGATCCATGCCACGCCAGGTGCCGACCAGCCGTGCGAAGGGCACCTTGACCTTCGTCCACTTGTCCTTTTCGGTCGGAAACGCGGCTTGAAAGGACATTTCACGGCCGCGGTATTCGGCGTCGGTGCTGAGCCGCACCTGATAGGTGCGGCCGTCGCCCTTGACCCGTAGCATGAGTCCCTCGGCATCGCTCAGATCGAGCTTCACGGGCCCGGTGCGCAATGAGGAAAAGCCGCCGTTGTTTTCCAGCGACAGCGTGCCGAAGAAGCGCAGGATGCCGTCCTGGCCGATCTCCCGCTTGCCCTGCGACAGCCCGCCCATGACGCCGTCATCGACGATCCGCCAATCGAGTTTTTCGGATTCTTCGGGGGTGAACTCGGCCACCGGCTGGCGCTCGCCTGCGACAGCAGGCAGGCAGGTGAACAGGATGGCGGCAATGGCGGATTGGGTCTTCATGGTCACGGAATGAGCCACAGGATCGCGGGCACGCCAGCGGAAATGATGGAAAGCCTGCGATTGGCGGCTTGCGGGATCGTTGACGTGATGCGCGGCAGGGACGGATCTCCGAGCCGTCCGGCGCGTGGAGAGCGAATGAGCGGGTGAATGCGCAACCGTTCCGGCTTGCTGATTTGCTTTCCATTCACACCTCACGCTCCGGACCGCTCGGAGAGACGGTCCCTGCCTCGGGATGTGACCGCTCGTTCGCTTCGTCCGAACACGAATCCACAGAGGCATC